>NZ_SMJW01000011.1 GCF_004348335.1 Actinomadura bangladeshensis
CTCGTCGCCCGCGGGCGGCGCCGGCGCGCCGCCCGGCGCCGCCTCGTCATGCTGACGCTGGCGCTGCTCGCCGCCGCCGCGTTCGCCGTGACGCTCATGGCCGGGCACACCTTCTACCCGCCCGGCGACGTGGTCCGCGTCGTGCTCGGCGAGCAGGTGCCGGGCGCGTCCTTCACGGTCGGACGGCTGCGGCTGCCGCGGGCCGTCCTCGCCGTCGTCGCCGGATTCTCCTTCGGGCTGGCCGGCGTGACGTTCCAGACCATGCTGCGCAACCCGCTCGCCAGCCCCGACATCATCGGCATCAGCGCGGGGGCGGGCGCCGCCGCGTCCATCGCGATCGTCGTGTTCTCCCTCGGCGGGACGCAGGTGTCGGTCTTCGCGATCGCCGCCGCGATCGGCGTCGCCGTGCTGATGTACGTGCTGGCGTTCCGGGACGGCGTCGCCGGCACCCGGCTCATCCTGATCGGCATCGGGGTCGCCGCGATCGGCGACGGCATCACCTCCTACGTGCTGTCCCGGGCCGCCGAATGGGACCTCCAGGAGGCCACCCGCTGGCTGGCCGGCAGCCTCAACGGCGCGACCTGGGCGCAGGTGCTGCCCGCCCTCGTCGCGCTCGCCGCCCTCGGGCCCGCGCTGCTGTCCCTCGCGCGCGACCTGTCGGCGATGCAGCTCGGGGACGACACGGCGTCCGCGCTCGGCGTCCGGGTCGAGCGCACCCGCGTCGCCGTGATCGTCGCCGCCGCCGGGCTGATCGCGTTCGCCACCGCGGCGGCCGGGCCGATCGCGTTCGTGGCGTTCCTGTCCGGCCCGATCGCGGCGCGGCTGCTCGGCACCGGCGGGTCCCTGCTCGTCCCGGCCGGGCTCGTCGGCGCGCTGCTCGTCCTCGTCGCCGACTTCACCGGCCAGTTCGCGCTCGGCACCCGCTACCCGGTCGGCGTCGTCACCGGCGTCCTCGGCGCGCCCTACCTCGTCTACCTGATCGTCCGCACCCAC
Source organism: Actinomadura bangladeshensis (assembly GCF_004348335.1). Lineage (GTDB taxonomy): Bacteria > Actinomycetota > Actinomycetes > Streptosporangiales > Streptosporangiaceae > Spirillospora > Spirillospora bangladeshensis. The sequence continues at coordinate 994 of NZ_SMJW01000011.1, forward strand.
CGGTCCGGAGGCTCGCTGTGACCACGTCCCACACCCTCGCCGCCGAGCGGCTCACGCTCGGGTACGGCGACCGCGCCGTCATCGAGTCCCTCGACCTGGCCGTCCCGGCCGGCGTGGTCACGGCCATCGTCGGCGCCAACGCCTGCGGGAAGTCGACGCTGCTGCGCTCCCTGTCCCGGCTGCTCGCGCCCCGCGCCGGACGCGTCGTCCTGGACGGCCGGGAGGTGCACCGCACGCCCGCCAAGGAGATGGCCCGCACGCTCGGGCTGCTGCCGCAGTCGCCGGTCGCGCCCGAGGGCATCACCGTGCTCGACCTCGTCTGCCGCGGTCGCCACCCCCACCAGGGCATCTTCTCCCGGTGGAACGCCGGGGACGACGCCGCCGTCGCCGCCGCCCTGGAGGCGACCCGGACCGCCGACCTCGCCGACCGCAGCGTCGACGAGCTGTCCGGCGGGCAGCGCCAGCGGGTCTGGATCGCCATGGCGCTGGCCCAGGAGACCGACCTGCTCCTGCTGGACGAGCCGACCACCTTCCTCGACGCCAGCCACCAGGTCGACGTCCTCGACCTGCTCACCGACCTGAACCGCACCCGCGGCACCACCATCGTGATGGTGCTGCACGACCTCAACCTCGCCGCCCGCTACGCCGACCACCTCATCGCCCTCGCCGGCGGCCGGCTGCACGCCTGCGGCGCGCCCGCCGACGTCCTCACCGAGGAGGTCGTCCGGGCGGTCTTCGACCTCGACAGCCGCATCATCGAGGACCCGGTCTCCGGACGGCCCCTGATGCTGCCCATCGGCCGGCACCACGTCCGGCCGCACGCGCGGCAGGCCCCCGGCTGACCGCCCCGCCCGCATCCACGACGAACCGGCGGAACGGCCGCCGCTCCGGACGGTTACCGGCGGAGCGAGATGTGCACGTCGCCGTCGTCCGGGCCGACCGCGTCCAGCATATTGCTGGGGATGCGGAACACGCGGCCCGGTGCCGCAGGCCACGGCAGGCGGCGTTCGGCGACGGTGCGGCCGTTCTGGGTGACGGTGACGCGGGGGAAGGGCACGAACTCCTCCACCCAGGCCAGCAGCCGCCCGCGGGCGGGGCCGCGCTCGCCGGGCCGGTACGCCGACGGGGAGATCCAGCGCAGCGGCTCGTCCGCCACGATCCGCACCGCACCGCCGGAGCTCTTCTTCCCGGCCAGATGGTCGAGGACGCTCCGGGCGACGTGCGCGCCGTCGATGGCCGCGATGTCCGCGGTGTCCACGGGGTGCAGCATGTTGCCCGCCGCGAACACCGCCGGGCGGCTCGTGCGCAGCGCGCCGTCGACGGCCGGGCCGAGCGTGCCGGGGTCGAGGTCGAGGCCACCGGAGCGGACGAGTTCGTTGTCGGGAATCCAGTCCCCGGTGAACACGACCGTGTCGCAGGGCACGACGTGGCGCCGTCCGGTGCCGGTGTCCTCGATCTGCACGGCCTCCACGCGGTGCTTGCCGATGACCCGGGTGACGCGGGTGCGGGTGCGCAGCGGCACGCGCAGCCCGAGCCGCCCGGCGACGGGGAGCGCCGCGTACGCCTCGCCGTGCGGACGCTCCGAGGTCATGAGGACGGTGCGGCAGCCCGCCTCGCGCAGCGTCAGCACCGCCGACCAGCTCACCAGCTCGCTGCCGACGATGACCGCGCGGCGGCCCGGCCTGCGGTGCCGCAGGTGGACGAGGTTCTGCAGGTGGCCGGTGGTGTAGACGCCGTCCGGGCGGTCACCGGGCACCAGCCGCGCCGTGCGCGGCCGCTCCCGGGCGCCCGTCGCCAGCACCACCGCCCCGGCGCGGACCTCGTACAGGCCGTCCGGCGCGGTGACCTCCAGCGCCCCGTCCGGGGTCCAGCCGGTCACCATCGCGCCGGTGCGGATCTCGGCGCCCGCCCGCGCCGCGCTCTCGGCCATGCGGCGCGCGTAGTCCGGCCCGGTCAGGACGCGGTGCAGGTCGCGGACCCCGAAACCGGTGTGGGCGCAGTGCCGCGGGATGCCCCCGGCGTGCCGCTCCCGTTCCAGGACGAGCGGCCGGCCGGGAACCGCCCCCGCGAGCTCCCGGGCGGCGCGCAGCCCCGCCGGGCCCCCGCCGACGATGGCCACCGCGGGCGTCAGCCGGGTGCGCGTCGTGCTCATCGTTCGCCTTCCTCGTCGGTCGCCCCGGCGGATCCCAGGCCGTTTCCCCCGTTGCGGGCCCGCAGGCCGTCCGCCAGCATCCCGGCGACGTTCGCGCCGCAGTAGAAGCCCTGGCAGCGCCCGTTCATCGCGCGGGTGCGGCGGCGCAGCCCGTCCATGTCGCCCGGTGGGATCGTGCTCGCGAGCGCGTCGCGGATCTCGCCGCGGGTGACCCGCTCGCAGAAGCACACGATCGTGCCGTACTCCGGGTCGGCGGCGATGCGCTCCGCGTCCGCGTACGGGCGGGTGAACGCCTCGCCGATGTTGGGCATGCGCGGCGGGTCGGGCAGGTCGGTGCGCTCGTCCAGCTCCAGGCCCGCTTCGCCCAGCAGGTCGAGCAGATGCCGGGCGACGGCCATGCTGGACGTCAGGCCGGTGGAGCGGATGCCTCCGGCGACGGCGTAGCGGCGCTCGGCGTCCACGTCGATGGTGTAGTCGGAGACGTCGCTGGCCGCGCGCAGCCCCGCGTAGGTCGCGGTGACCTCCTCTTCCAGCAGCCGCGGCATGATCCGCTCCCCGCGCTCCAGCAGGAACGCGTAGCCGTCCTCGGTGGTCGAGGTGTCGGCGCGGTCGGTCATGTCCTCGGCGGTCGGGCCGAGCATCACGTTGCCGTAGATCGTCGGGCTGATCAGCACGCCTTTGCCGAGCTTGGACGGCACCGGCAGGACGATCCGGTCCACCAGCGGACGCGCCTGCTTGTCGTAGACGAGCAGTTCGCCGCGCCGCGGATGCAGGTGGAACCGGTCGTGCCCGAACTGCGCGTCCAGCACGTCGCCGCCGAGCCCGGCCGCGTTGACGACCCACCGCGCGCGGACGTCGCCGCCGCCGGTGTGCAGGACGGTCGCGTCCGGCCCCGCCGTGACGGACTCGACGCGGTGCGAGCGCAGCAGCCGCACGCCGCGCCGGACCGCGTCGGTCGCCAGCGCGAGCGTGGTCGTCCAGGTGCAGATGATCGACTCGCCCGGCACGGTCAGCCCGCCGAGCGCGCCGGGCCCGAGCGAGGGGACCTGCCGGTACACCTCGTCCGGGCCGACGATCTCGCTCTCGGCGTAGCCGTTCTTCTCCGCCTTGGCCTTCAGGCCGGGCAGCGCGGCGAGCTGCTCGTCGTCCCAGGCGACCAGCAGCGCGCCGGTCGGCTCGTAGGGGATGCCGGTGCGGTCGGCGTAGTCCTTGAGCAGCCGGTACCCCTCGGCGACCAGGCGCGCCTCCAGGGTGCCGGGGGTGGCGTCGAAGCCGGTGTGCAGGATCGCCGTGTTCGCCTTGCTGGTGCCGTCGCCGACGTCGCAGCGGGCGTCCAGCAGGACGACGTCGAGCCGGTGCCCCGCCAGGGCGCGGGCGATCGCCGAGCCGACGACGCCCGCGCCGATCACCGCGACGTCCGCGACCCGCTGATCCGGCGGCGCGGTCTGCGGTGTGCTCACTTCTTCTCCCTTCCGATCGCGGTGCTCTCGACGGCGTCCCGCCACCGCGCGCGGAACTCGGCGGCCCGGCCGGCGTCCATCCGCGGCGTGTAGGAGGTGTCCGGCGCCCACCCGACGATCGCCTCGGGCAGCGGCAGCGCCGGGTCGGCGGCGCTGCGGGCGAACGCCACGGCCCCGAGCGCGGTGGCGTGCTCGGACGGGAACACCTCGACCGGCGTCTGCAGCAGGTCGGCGACCGCCTGCATCAGGACGCGGCTGCGGGTGAGGCCGCCGTCGACGCGCAGCCGCGGCAGGGCGGCGCCGGTGTCGCGGGCCGTGCAGTCGGCCAGCTCGGCGACCTGCGCGGCGATGCCGTCGAGCACCGCCTTGACCAGGTGCCCGGCCGTGCTGGACAGCGTCATGCCGGTGAACGACGCGGTCGCCTCCGGCGCCCACCACGGCGCCGACAGCCCGGCCAGCGCCGGCACGCACAGCACGCCGTCGGCGTCCGGCGCGGCGACCCGGTCGAGCTCGGGCGCGCCGCCCACCAGGCCGAGGTCCGCCAGCCAGCGCACCGCCGAGGCGGCGGTCGGGACCTGGCCGTCCAGGCAGTAGGACGTCTCGCCGCGCACCCGCCACGCCACCGACGCCGCCAGCCCCGAACCGGACCGGGCGGGCGCCGTGCCCATGTTGGCCAGCAGGAACGCGCCGGTGCCGAACGTGCACTTGGCCTCGCCCGGCTCCAGGCACCGCTGCGCCAGCAGCGCGGCCTGCTGGTCCACGACCAGGCCGCCCACCGCGGCCCGGCCGCCGAACGCGGTCGTCTCGCCGACGATCTCGTCGCAGGCCGCGATGTGCGGCAGCCGCTCGTCCCCGAGCCCGAACACCTCCAGCAGCTCGGGGCTCCAGGCGGCCGTGTCCAGGTCGGTGATCAGCGAGCGGGACGCCGTCGACACGTCCGTGACGAACTCGCCGGTGAGCCGGTGCAGCAGCCAGGTGTCGGACGTGGTGACGACGCCGTCGCGGGTGAGCCGGTCGCGGATCCAGCGCATCTTCGGCGCCGAGAAGTACGGGTCGAGTACCAGGCCGGTGCGCCGGGCCACCAGGTCCGCGGACTCCGCGCGCTCGGCGCAGATCTCCGCGGACCTGCGGTCCTGCCACACGATCGCGGGCGTGAGCGGCTCGCCGGTGGCGGGGTCCCAGGCCAGGACGGTCTCGCCCTGGTTGGCCAGGGTCACGCAGTCGACCCGGGCCCCCGCCTCGGCGACGGCGCGCCGCCCGGACTCCAGGACCGAGTCCAGGAGCTCCATGGGGTCCTGCTCGACCCCGCCACCCGACAGGTAGCGGGGTCGCACCGGCAGTTCCACCACGCTCAGGACGCGGTCGGAGCCGTCCACGACCATGGCCTTGGTACCCGAAGTGCCCTGGTCGATGGCCAGCACGGTGGTCACGGACGGCCTCCGGTGGCCTGCGTCGGCTGACCGGGGGCGTCCTCGTCCAGGACCTTGTCGATGTCGTGCATGTCGGGCATGGTGAGCCCCTTGGTGCCGTGCCGGATCAGCAGGTACGCCAAGTAGACCGCACCGATCGCCGACATCACCGCGACGTAGCGCCAAGGCTCGGCGAAGGACGAGTCACGGAAGATCAGCAGCTCGTAGACCAGCCAGCCGACCGCCACGACCAGCACCGGGATCTCCCAGCGGCCGAGGTCGAAGCCCTTGGACGGCGGCAGGCTCCGCCGCTTGGCCAGGTACAGCGCCACCGTCGCCGCGTAGATGATCGCGGGCAGCAGCGTCGCCGCCGAGAACAGCGAGAACAGCGCCTGCGTGGAGCGGGCGAACAGCGCCAGCAGGATCTGCGCGACCACGAACATGAACACGGCCGCGTTCATCGGGGTGCCGGTCGAGGGGTGGATGCGGCGCAGCAGCTGCCAGCCGGGGAACCGCTTGTCCCGCGACATCGCCCAGACCAGCCGGGCCCCGCTCAGCGAGATCACGAGCCCGCAGGAGAAGATCGAGATCACGACGAGGACGAGCAGGCCCTTGCCGACGTAGGAGCCGAGCACCCGGGTGATGACGTCCGCGACCGGGGTGTCGGACTGCGCCAGCGCGGACGGGTTCTCCGCCAGCGCCGTCACCGCGATCAGGAACAGCATGCCGAGCACACCGAGGCCGATGACGGCCTGCGCCATCGCCTTCGGCACCACGCGCGCCGGGTCCTTGGTCTCCTCCGCCAGGTTCGCCGCCGACTCGAAGCCGACGATGGTGAACGCGCCGAGCAGGAAGCCGAGCGCCCACGGCCCGACCGAGGTGGCACCGCCGAGCGAGAAGTAGCCGTCGCTCGCGACGTCGCCCTTGCTGAACAGGGTGCCGAAGTCCAGGTCGCCGGTGAACGCGCCGACCGCGAACAGCAGCACGGTCAGCGACACCATGCCGATCAGCTGGATGGTGACCGCGACGGTGTTGACCCGCTGCGTCGCGCGGGTCGACAGGGCGACCAGGATCGCCTGCAGGAGCACCACCACGGCGGTGATGACCCACGCGTTCTGGCTGGTGCCCTCGTACTGGAACAGCACCGGCAGGATCGTCGCGGCGATCGTGTAGTCGACGGCGACGACCACGACGCCGAGGAACATGAACGAGATCCAGCCCATGATCCAGCCCAGCACCGGGTTGGCCAGCCGGGACGTCCACTGGTAGGCGTAGCCGCTGACCGGGATGCGGGCGGCGAGCGCGCCGAAGATCAGCGCCACGCTCAGCTGCCCGACCACCACGATCGGCCAGGTCCAGATGCCGAGCGGGCCGGAGCTCTGCAGCACCGACCCGTAGGCGGTGAAGATCCCGGTCGCAATCGACACGAACCCGAACGCCACCGCGAACGAGGCGTACCAGCCGAGCTCGCGCTTGACCTCCTGCGCGTAACCGAATTCCGAGAGCCCGTCACCGGACGCCGGCGGACCCGCCGCCGTGCCGCGCGACGGCGTGGAAGAATCGGTCATTGATCGTCTCCTTGGTTCATGAGGGGTTGGCGATCGGGCCGGGCGACGTGGCAGCGCCGCCCGGCCACCGTGAACTCACCCGGTCGCCACGATGAGGCCGCCGGAGTCCTCCAGGGCCTCGCGCAGTGCCGGGGACGGCATCTCGTCGGTGATCAGTCCATCGAAGTCGTCCAGGCCGCACACCCGGTGCGCCGCGACGCGGCCGAGCTTGCGCGAGTCGGCGAGCACGTACGAGCGCACCGTGTTCGCGATCATCACGCGGCGGGTGGCGACCTCGTCCAGGTGGTAGTCGGTCAGGCCCGCCGCGACGTCCACCCCGCCGGAGCCGAGGAACGCCACGTCCGCGTTCAGGTCGGCGAAGAACCCCGCGGTATCCGCGCCCGAGCAGGCCAGGTCCCCGGGGCGCAGCCGCCCGCCCGCCACCAGCACCTCGACCCGCGGCCGTCCGGCCAGTTCCGCGGCCGCCAGCAGCGAGCACGTCGCGACCACGCCGTAGTGGTCCTGCGGCAGCGCCCGCGCCGCCTCCAGCGCGGTGGTCCCCACATCGATGATCAGGGTCTGCCCCGGCCGCACCAGCTCGGCGGCCGCGCGCCCGATGGCCGCCTTGGCCTCCCGGTCGGTGCCGGAGCGCTCGGCGAACGGCGCCTCCTCGCCCGACCCGCCGACGACGCTGGTCGCCCCGCCGTGCACCCGCACCAGCGACCCGCGCCGCTCCAGCGCCACCAGGTCGCGCCGGACCGTCTCGGCGGACACGCCGAGCATCGCCGCGAACTCCTCGGTGCGCACCACGGACCGGTCGCGCAGCGCCTCCCGGATCCGCCGGTGCCGCTCAGGCGCGAGCACGGCCACTGACCGACTTTGTGGAAGATTGACCGAACATATGGGGAAGTGTGCATAAGTATGGACTTTTAGTCAAGACAACCCCAGGTCACGGGCCTGCAACGACCTCCGGCCGCCCCTGACGCGACCTCTGCCGGGCCTTCGCGCGTCCCGGTCGAACCGGCCCGCCCGGCGGCCCGTCCTACAGAGGGTCGAGCGCGGGGGAGCCATGGTGAAGCAGGGAGTTGCGACGGTCGAGGCGGCGGTGTCGGCGCGCCGCCGATCGGCCTGGACGCGGGGCCGCGTGCCCGCCGCACTCGCGGTGGTGACCGCCGGGCTGCTGGCCCTGCACCGGCTGGTGCCCGGCCGGATGGGCAGCCTGCTGGAGGCGTTCCTGCCCTGGCTCGGCCTGGTGATCATGGCGCTGCTCATCGCCGCGCTGCTGCGCCGTTCGGCGACGGCGCTGGTCGCCCTGCTCCTGCCGGTGGCGGCGTGGGCGCACCTCTTCGGCGGTCTGCTCCTGCCCGCGGCCGAACCCGGCCCGCGCGCCCTGGTCGTCGTCCAGCACAACGTCAGCGACGAGAACACCGATCCGGCGGGCACCGCCCGCGCGCTGGCCGCCGCGGAACCCGACCTCATCGCACTGGAGGAACTGGTGCCGCCGCAGCTGCCGGTCTACGAGAGGACCCTCGCCGCCGGCTTCCCGTACCACGCGGTCCACGGCACCGTCGGGCTCTGGTCGAAGCACCCGCTCACCGGGGCGCGGCCGCTGGACATCAAGCCCCGGACGATCACGGAGACCTGGAACCGGGGGCTGCGGGCCGTGGTCCGGACGCCGCACGGCGACATCGCCGCGTATGTCGCGCACCTGCCCTCGGTACGCGTCCGGCCGGGGGGCCTCGCCTCGTCCCGGCGGGACGAGAGCGCCGCCCTGCTGGGCAGGGCCGTCGCCGCCGAGCAGATGCGCACAGTGATCCTGCTCGGCGACCTCAACGGCACGGTCGACGACCGCGGGCTCGCCCCGCTGACCGGACGGCTGAACACAGCGGAGCGGGGCCTGGCCTTCACCTTCCCCGCCTCCTTCCCCGTCGCCCGGATCGACCAGGTGATGGCCCGCCACGCGACCGTGACCAGGGTGCGCACTCTCCCGGCCACCGCGAGCGACCACCTGCCGCTGGCCGCCCACCTCACCCTCGGCTGACGAGGCCGGGAGCTACTTGACGGCGATGCCGCCGTAGACCCAGGCGCCGCCGGAGGCGGCGGCCTCCTCGGCGTCGGCGTGCCAGCGGTTCACCTTGACCAGGCCCGGCTCGATGAGGGGCAGGCCGTTGAACAGGCGCAGGATCTGGTCGTGGTCACGGAAGTTCATGGTCGCCGAGGCGTTGTCGTAGGCCGACCTGATGATCTCGACGAGGTCGGCCGGACGGTCGTCCAGGGTGCTGTGCGAGATGACCAGGTGGCTGCCGGGGGCCATGCGGTCGGTGAAGGCGGCGACGATGCCCGCCGGGTCCTCGGCGTCGGTGACGAAGTGCAGCATGGCGTTGAAGATGACGCCGACCGGGCGGTCGAAGTCGATCAGCCGCGCCACGGCGTCGGAGGCGAACACGGTCTCCGGGTTGCGCATGTCGGCCTGGATCGCGGCGGTGCGGTCGTCGGCGGCCAGCAGGGCGCGGGCGTGCACGATGACGATCGGGTCGATGTCCACATAGACGACGTGCGCATGCGGGTGGACGCTCTGCGCGATCTCGTGGACGTTGCCCTGGTTGGGCAGCCCGGCGCCGAGGTCGATGAACTGGTCGATGCCCTGTGCGGCGACGTGGGCGATGGCGCGGCCGAGGAAGCGGCGGTTCGCGCGCAGAGCCTCGACGCCGTCCGGGATGGAGGCGATGAGGTGGCCCGCGAGCTCCCGGTCGGCGGCGAAGTTGTCCTTGCCGCCGAGCACGTAGTCGTACATGCGGGCCACGTTCGGGGTGTTCGGGTCGATCCCCTGCGGCACGGCTGGCTCCTGCGACACCGATGCTTCCCGTCTGCCGAGGCCGATAGAACGTTCTAAAGGATCATAGAGGCTCGGATCGTGCGTAAGTAGTGAATTACGGGGTCCGCTGTGCCACGATGGCGCTGATCACCCCCCGGCGCATGGAGCGCGTATGGACTTCACCCTCAACGGCAAGCCCGTCGACGTCGGCGCCGAGCCCGCGGAGACCGTGGCGGGGGTGCTGCGGGAGCGGCTGGGGCTCACCGGGACCAAGGTGGCCTGCGGCACGGGGGTGTGCGGCACCTGCACCGTGCTCGTCGACGGGCGCACGGCCGCGAGCTGCCTGCTGCCCGCCGGGGCGGTGGCGGACCGCGAGGTCACGACCGTGGAGGGGCTCGGCGGCGACCATCCGGTGCAGCGGGCCTTCGCCGCGCACGACGCGCTGCAGTGCGGCTACTGCACGCCGGGCTTCGTGGTGGAGGCGGCGGCGTTCATGGACCGGTGGCGGGCCGAGCACGGCGCGTCCGAGCCGTCCCGCGAGCAGATCGCCGAGGCGCTGGCCGGCCACCTGTGCCGCTGCGGATCCTATGTCGGCATCTACGAGGCGGTCGCGGCGGCGTGCGCCGGCGAGCACGACGGCCCGGCGGACGATCCGGCGGCGCCGGTGCGCGTGGAGGCGCTCGAGAAGATCACGGGCGCGGCCCGGTACACGGCGGACGTCGTCCTGGACGGGCAGCTCGAAGGCGTGATCGTCCGGTCGCCGCACCCGCACGCGAAGGTGGGGGAGATCCGGTCCGGCGGCCCGCTCGCCGAGCTGCTGCCGGCGGACCGCGTCGTCCGGTACGCGGGGCAGCCGGTCGCGGCGGTCGCCGCGCCCACCCGGGCCGAGGCGCTCGCGATCGCCGCGCGGGTCGAGGTGGAGTACACGGTGCTGCCCGCCGTCCTGTCGGAGGACGACGAGACCGTCGTCTACCCGACCAAGGAGTCGTGGCAGGAGGCTCCGCGCGCCAACGAAGGCCCGCTCGCGGCGGCCAAGTGGAACGGCAACGTGCGCGGGCCGGCCGGGATGAGCTGGCGCGGCCGCACGGCCGTGAAGCGCATCGAGAAGGCCCGGAACGAGGGCGGCCGGGCGCTGGTGGAGGCCACCTTCACCACGTCCGCGCAGGCCCACACCTGCATGGAGCCGCACGGCTGCGTGGCCCGCTGGGAAGACGGTGACCTGCATCTCCACCTGTCCACGCAGGCCGTGACCCGGGTCGCCGGCCAGGCGGCCAAGCGCTGGAAGCTCCGGCCGGAGCAGGTCCACATTGTGGCCGAGCATGTGGGCGGCGGTTTCGGGTCCAAGGTCAACGTCACCGCCGATGTGGCCGCGGCGGTGGAGCTGTCCCGGCTGCACGACGCTCCTGTGCGGGTCGTCCTCAGCAGGGAGGAGGAGCTCGTCGACGGCGGCAGCCGCCCCGGGGTGCGCATCGACCTGGCCCTCCTCGCGGACGACGACGGCGAGTTGGCGGCCTTCACGATGGACGCCCACGGCGACGCCGGCGTCTCCATCGGGTCGAACGCGGCCTGGCACTCGCGGTTCTTCTACGGCAACGCGCCCCGCCGGATCCGCGACTACGACCACATCACCAACCGCGCCCCCGGCATCCCCTTCCGGGGCCCCGGCCTGCCGCCGATGCTGTGGGCGCTGGAGCAGGGTGTGGACGAGATGGCGCTGCGCCGCGGCGAGGACCCCCTCGCGCTGCGCCGCCGCTGGGACGGCAACACCAAGCGCCACGCGCTCTACGACCGGGCCGCCGGCCTGCCCATGTGGCGCGACCGGACCGATCCCGGCGAGGGCCGCGTCCGCCGCGGCGTGGGCGTCGCCGCCGCCAACTACATGTACTTCGTCGACCCGGGCACCAAGGTCTCGCTGGCGGTCGAGCAGGGCGCCGTGGTCGCCCGCGTCGCCGCCCAGGACATCGGGACCGGCAGCCGCTCGGTGATCGCCGAGGTCGTCCGGTCCGCGCTGGACCTGCGGCCCGGCCGGGTGCGCGTCGAGATCGGCAACAGCGACCACGCCTACGGGCCGACGTCCGCCAGCAGCTGCACGACCCCGTCCGTCGCCCCGGCGGCCGAGGACGCGGCGCGGCGGCTCCGCAAGGCCCTCGGCGGCCGCTCCCTCGACGAGGCCGAAGGGCTGGAGGTCGTCGGCAAGCGCCCCCGTGACCGCCGCGGCTACGTCACGCCCTTCCCCCTGGACCACTTCGCCATCGGACGCGGCTTCACCGGGGCCGTCGTCATGACCGAGGTCGAGGTGGACACCCTGCTCGGCCGCGTCAGACCGACCCGCGTCTGGTGCGGGGTGTCCGCCGGTCACATCTACGCGCCCCGGCTGGCCCGCAACCAGTGCGAGGGCGGGGTCATCCAGGGCATCGGCTACGCGCTGTTCGAGCAGCGCCGGGACGACCCGGCCACCGGCACCGTCCTCACCGCGAACCTGGAGGACTACCGCATCCCCGGCATCGCCGACACCCCGGAGATCGACGTGTACTTCCACACCGAGGGCTGGGACCACGTCCCCGGCCGCGGCGTCGGCCTCGGCGAGGTCTGCACGGTGGCCGTCGCAGCCTCGGTCGGCAACGCCGTCCGGCACGCCACCGGCTGGCGCCCGCTCGACCTGCCCGTCCGGCCCGACCTGCTCCTGAAGGGGATCGGCGCGTGACCACCATCGAGGACGCCGCCGCGGCCGTCCGCGACACCGGCGGCGAGTTGCGCGCCGGCGGCACCGACGTCATGACCCGTCCGGGCCGGCCGCCGGTCGACCTGCTCGGCGTCCCCGGCCTGCGCGGCATCGACTGGCGGGCGGACGGCTCCGCCCGCATCGGCGCCGTCACCGCCATCGCGGACCTGCTCGCCGACGACCGCCTGACCGCCGCCTATCCGGCGCTCGCCGCCACGGCCGCCGCCGTCGCGACACCGCAGATCCGCAACGTCGCCACCGTCGGCGGGAACCTCCTCCAGCGCAACCGCTGCTGGTACCTGCGCAACCCCGCCTTCACGTGCCACCAGACGGGCGGCGACACCTGCCCTGCCCGCGAGGGCGACCACCTCTACTCGGCGGTCATCGACCAGGGCCCGTGCATCGCCCCGCACCCGTCCTCACTGGCCGTGGCACTCCTGGCCTACGGCGCCGCCGTCGAGGTCCACGGCCGGGGCACGCTGGACGTCGCCGGCCTGTACGGGGACGGCAGCGACCCGACCCGCGACCACTGCCTGGACGCCGCCGAGGTCCTCCAGGCCGTGCTCATGCCCGCTCCGACGGCGTCCGAGCGCGGCGCCTACCGCCGCACCACGGCCCGTGAGATCGCGGAATGGCCGCTGGTCGAAGCCGCCGCCCGCCTCACCTTCGACGGCGGCACCGTCAGCACCGCCGCCGTGGCCGTGGGAGGAGTGGCCCGCACGCCGCTCCTGCTCCCCGAAGTGGCCGAAGCACTGGTGGGAAAGCCGGCGACCGAGGAGACCCTGGCCGCCGCCGCGGAGTTGGCGACCGCCCGCTGCAACCCACTGCCGCAGACCGCCTACAAGGTGCCGCTACTCCGCGCCACTCTGATCGACACCCTCACCGCCTGCGCCCACGGGGAATCCGGGCGGGGCTTCGCGGGTTGGACGGGTTAGGGGTGTCTGCTCGGCACGAGCACGGAAGCCGCGTGCCGGTGGGCGTCCCGGACGACCAGAGGGGAGAGGACATGGCAACCGAGAGAGCGCTGCTCGCGGGCGGATGCTTCTGGGGGATGGAGGAGCTGTTCCGCCGCCAGCCCGGAGTGGTGTCCACGCGGGTCGGCTACAGCGGCGGCGACGTTCCCAACGCCACCTACCGCAACCACGGGACCCACGCCGAGACCATCGAGGTCCTTTTCGATCCTGAGAAGACCGACTTCCGGGCCATGCTGGAGTTCTTCTTCCAGATCCACGACCCCACGACCGTGAACCGGCAGGGCAACGACATCGGCACGAGCTACCGGTCCGCGATCTTCTACACCTCGGACGAGCAGCGGAAGGTCGCCGAGGACACCATCGCCGACGTCGACGCCTCCGGCCTGTGGCCGGGCAAGGTCGTCACCGAGGTGACCCCCGCCGGCGACTTCTGGGAGGCCGAGCCCGAGCACCAGGACTACCTGCAGAAGTACCCGAACGGGTACACCTGCCACTTCCCCCGCCCCGGCTGGAAGCTCCCCAAGCGCGCGACCACCGGCTGACGCGTCCCCGCATCCGCGACGCCACGACGGCCTGCGGCGGCGATCGCCCCGGAGGCGTCCGCCCCGGTCAGGCCAGGAAGGTTACGCGTTCGGCGGTTTCGGTCATCTGGAGGGCGAAGTCGGCCGGTGTGAAGTCGGCCGGATCGGTGCCGAAGGCCGCGGCCATGGCCGACACCAGGTCGGAGACGGGCAGGGTTCGCCGCGGGCCCGGCGAGACCGGCACCCGTGGCCGCGCCGGGACGGTCCCGTCTCCGGTGGCCCGGAGGCTCTTGTCGTAGCCGCCCGTGTCCCGCGCCTCGACCGCGAAGTGCTGCGACTCGGGCCGCTGGTGGAGGTCCAGCCGGGACAGGACGCCGTCGAAGAGGCACAGCAGCACGTCCGGGGCGAGCCGGTCGCAGCGGACGACGCCCAGCGGGTCCTCGGCGTCCTGCCCGTAGCCGTCGATGAGCAGCCCGGGATATCCGGAGACCACCTCGGAGCGGATCAGTGCGCCGGTGACCGGCGGATGGGAGAGGGGAAGCGGCGAGGCCGCGTCGAGGGCGGCGTCGCCGCGGCTCAGCCGTCCGACGCTGTAGGCGCCGTCGATCAGGTGCCACATCCACTGCTGATCCAGCCCGAAGAAGCGGATGGCCTCCACGGGGAGCAGCCGCTCGTCGGGGACCAGGTAGCCGAAGGGGACGCCCTCCAGGCGGTTCAACGCGGTGAGCCAGGCCAGCACGTTCTCCGGCAGCGAATCGTCGATCTCCGTCACCGCCAGCGGGTAGTCGGCCCGCTCACGCGCGGCCCGCTTGTGCTTTTGCGCGCGGCGGCGCTTCCACTCGTAGAGCGCCGTGGCCGAGTCACCGCTGCGCAGCATGAGCAGGCGCCCGAGCTGCCAGGCCGCCGCGTACCCGACGTCGAACATGCCCGCCCGCGGGTGGAAGCGCAGCAGGCCGTCGGCGCTGCGGGCCGGGCTCACCGGCCCCCCGTCGACGGGGCCCGGCACCAGCGGCCCCCGGTACCACGCGGCGCTCCTGCCGCCGTCCCGCAGATGGTGGCGCGCGGGCACGAAGCCCTGGCCGAGGAACGCGTCGGCGAGCGGCTCGCCGCAGTCGGGCAGCCGGAAGGTGCCCGCGTCGTGCGCGAGCGCACGGGTCATCGCGGGCAGCGTCTGCCCCTCGTCCACGCAGGCGAAACGCCAGTCGGCCAGGCTGACGAGGCGGATCTCGTCGTGCGCTCCGTAGTCGAAGGCCGGGCCGCCGGGGGTGTCGCGGAACCGGTGCTCCAGGGAGACCAGGTGGACCGAGCTGGAACCGCCCGGCGCGGGCAGCCGCCCGGCGGTGACCACGGCCGTCTCGGAGCCGTCGCCGCCGCGCACGTGCGTCAGGTGGCGCAGGTCCGCGTACGAGGGCAGCAGTGTGCGCAGCAGTTCGGCGGGAACGTCGATGACGGTGACGCTGTCGCCGGAGGACTCGTGCCGGTCGAGGACGACCTCGGGGAAGTACGCGGGCCCCTTGGCGATCTCGCCCAGGGGGAGCACCTGCGTTCTCACCGGCTCATCGTCGGCGAACAGCAGCAGTGCCAGCCACGGCGACCGCGCGGCGGCGTCCTTGAGGGGTTCGCGCTCCCAGGGCAGGGTGGGACGGGTGAGCGTGATGTGCGGCAGCACGTTGGAGTGGTCGCCGACACTGCCGGCCGGCGGGAACATCTCCCGGATCACCGGCGGGGCCAGCAGGAACCGCTCACCGGCCACCGTGAACCTGGCCGTCTTGGCGAAGGTCTCCAGTGCCGTGCCCCCGCGCGCGACCTCCTGCCGGACGGTGATCGTGTAGTCGCCGGACTCCAGCGCCGGCACCAGGTGGTCGGTGAAGGTGATCGTCGTATCAGTCATGGGCCACCTGCGGCGTCTCGTGGAAGTGGGCGAGGTCGAACCCGGCCAGGTCGATCTCCGCGCCGGGAAGGACGGCCGCGACGGCGGCCGACCTCGCCGCCGCCGTGCCGGGGTCGGCGAGGACCGCGGTGATCGCGGCCCGGCGGCGGGCGGCGTCGTCGCCGCTGACGGCGACCGGCGGCGGGGCGTCCAGCCGGATCACCCTGGACTCGCTGTAGGGGGTCGACGCCTGGAGGGCCGCCCGGGGCAGCCAGGGCCGTCTGGCGGGAGACGTGGGCGGAAGGGGACGGATCGTGTAGCCGGCGAGCATGCCGTCGATGAGCTGCGGGCCGGTCGCCGAGGGGACGAGCCTGTCGCCCCAGAGGGCGACGGGCAGGTTCTTGCCCACGGGCGCGTAGCCGAACCGGTCGTCGACCTGCTCGCCGCCCTGGGTGATCTCGATGTGCTGCGTGACGGCCGCCTCGCCCTTCCCGATCCCGACGGGGCCCACGCCGAACGCGGTGGTCGTCCCGTCGGTGGGCAGCGGCGCCGGCGTCGCGCCACGCGTGCCCGCCGTGCTCGGCACGACGGAGTCGGTGCGCAGCACGAGCCCGGCGGCGTCGGCGATGCCGAGGTCCGGGTCGTCCGGGTCGTTCGGCGCGGCCCCGCCCTGCCGGGTGTCGCCCTGGAGCGCGATCGTCACGATCTTGCCGGGTTCGGGCAGCATGGCCGCGCTGAACCGGGACCACTCGACCGGCTCGGGCTCCGCGGCCTCCCGGGCGTTCTCGGGGAAGGTGACGGTGATGGAGACGATTCCGAGGTCGATGGCCGCGGTGCCGCCGAAGTCGGGCCCCCACAGGCGGACGTCGGCCGAGGCGTGCACGCTGATCGGGTTGTTGCCGTCGGAGGTGAAGGAGTACGAGGCGCCCACGTTCACGTGCGCGGCGGCCGTGTAGTGGTAGGGCTGCCAGGCGATGAGGAAGTCCATCGCGGCGTCGAACCACGCGTGCAGCGAGTCGTCCTTCCAGGTGGCCTTGAGGCTGCCGCCCGCCATCAGCGCGGAGGGCGTCAGCGCGAAATAGGCCCCGCCACTG
Source organism: Actinomadura bangladeshensis (assembly GCF_004348335.1). Classification (GTDB taxonomy): domain Bacteria; phylum Actinomycetota; class Actinomycetes; order Streptosporangiales; family Streptosporangiaceae; genus Spirillospora; species Spirillospora bangladeshensis. The sequence continues at coordinate 17,558 of NZ_SMJW01000011.1, forward strand.
AGCGACAGCTGCTTGGACACCTGCCAGGAGAAGCCGAGCCGGGGCACGGCCGGGTAGTGCTTCGGCACGGCGACGTGGGGGTGGTAGCCGCCCACCGAGACGACGAAGTCCCCGTGGTGCGCGGCGCCGAACCAGGTGGCGAACGCGAACCCGCCGGTGAGGTGGCAGTCGCGGCTGAGCAGGAACGAGTTCTTGGTCAGCTGGGCCTCGACGATGAGGTAGCCGTCCTCGGGGACGAAGCTCGCCCGCAGCGCCAGCTGCACTTCGGCGATCGGGGTGACCCCGCCCGCCTGCGCGTCCGGCGCGGGCAGCACCAGCGTCGACAGGCCCAGGACGTCCACCTCGAACCGGTGCCCGAACTGGACGGCCAGCAGGACGAACGAGTCGATCATCTGGAACGAGGTGAAGTGCACGCCCACCGCGAGGAAGTAGTCGCCGATCGACGGCGGCAGGTAGTCCGCCAGCCGGGCCAGCTCCGCGGCCAGGTCGAGGTCCCCCTCCCGCCGGCCGACGGCCTCGGCGACGAGGGGGAACTCCGCGATTTTGTCGACCGGCGGCGGGACGAGCCGGCGGTTGTACCCGAATCCGGCGGCCAGGCCCCGGACGAAGAAGACCGGGGGCCCGCCGATCGGGTAGTCGAGGATGGCGTAGACGAACAGCGACGGACCCTCGGGAAGCTGGACGTAGGAGCCGATGGCGCCGAGCCCGAGCGTGGACGTCTTGATCTGCGCGGTGCCCCCGTACGCCGGGTACTTCTTCCCCTCGTAGGCGATCTCCCCCTTGAGGAAGGCTCCGCTGATCTGGACCGGTCCGGAGGAGTAGGACAGGCCCAGCCCCTTCAGGTCGAATCTGGGGTCGGGCTTGGCCGACAGTGCCAGTTCGACGGCGAGCCCCTGCAGCGCGAGCGTGAGGCCGGCGAGGCTGATCGAGGCGTCCAGCAGGAAGGCGAGCCTGCCGTCCCGGTAGGCCAGCCCCAGCCGCTCGATCTTGATCGGCCCGAAGGAGCGCTGCACTTTCAGCCAGGTCACGTCGTCGCCGGTCTGGCTCTGCGGTGCGGTCGCCGGGGGTTGCCCGGCGGCCAGGGCCTTCGCCGGCGGCGGTCCCTTCTGCGCGCCGCCCACCGTCACCGCGACCGGCAGGGCGGCCGTCCCCAGCTTGAGGACGGCGTCGACGGCGAAGCCCTTCGCGATGTCGCGCTCGGGCAGCTTGCCGACCTTGTCGGGGAGCAGCAGGTTGAGCGCCTTGACCTCGTCCGCGCCGATCTGCGCCGAGGACGCGATGATCCGCAGCGGGTCCACGCCCGCCGGTGCGGGGCCGGCGAAGTGGTCCCCGACGAGGGGCAGCTTCGCGAAGTCGATCGTGGCGGCGATGTCGACCCCGAACAGGTAACCCTTCCCCGCGGCCCCTTGGTCGACGGCGAAGACGACATCCCGGACGTCGATGGTGATCCCGCCGGGGATCGGCTCGGCCGCGGTCGGGGAGAACGCCCGGACCAGGCTCTTGACGTCCGGCATCGCGGCGTCGCCCTGACGCGAGTAGGTCGCCGCGAACCGCCCGGCGGTGGTGTCCTTGCTGAAACGCGCGTCGAACCGCAGGTCGATCGCCTTCTTGCCCTCGGCCGGCACGGCGACGTCCAGCCACCCGGTGAAGATCTCGCCGGGGCCTTTCGGCGCGATCGCCACCCCGAGCCGCACCGCGACCTCGGTGATCGTCATGTCCCCTTCGGCGGTGAACACGAACGCCCCGGAACCGGTCCGGTAGGAGACCGACAGGTCGCGGAGGCTGAGGCTGCTGATCGCCTCCGGCACGCCGAGGCCGAAATCCCGCGTCAGCTTGGTGGTCAGATCACGGATGTCCAGTTCGGACCCGGGTGCGGTGCCGCCCTTGAACTCCCATCCGTCCCGGCTCCCCGCGTATCGCGCGAGGACGAAGAGGTGGATGGAAGAGCCGATGTCGATCGCGCCGTGCACCGTGCCGGTGACGCCGTCCCCGGCCGAGTAGGCGACGACCATGTCGACCGCGGAGATCTGGACGGGCCCCGCCGACCAGAGGTCGTCGACACCGAGCTCCAGCATGTAGAAGCCGGTCCGGGGCTGGGCGGCGAACCGTACCTCTGTGATCTTCAACGGGGGGACGCCCGAGGCGTCCAGCCCGAATCCCGACAGCACGCCGGCCAGCGGAACCGGCTCGTCCCCGTGCAGCGATCCGCTCAGCTCGCTCTGCGGGAGCACGAGCACGACGTCGAGGTCGAGGCCCCCGAGCGTCAGCAGACTCGTGATCCGCAGGTAGTCGAAGGCGGGCGCCCCCCAGTCGAAGCCGACCTCGACCGCCTCGATCGCCAGGTCGAAGGCCGAGGCGTTCAACCCCGCGGAGCCGAAGGCGGAGGACGTGGGCGCGGGCTCCGAGCCGTCCGAGCGCGCGATCCAGCCCGCGAGAGCGGCGATTCCCGGGAAGTGGACCTTCGTGCCTTCGACCGGGTCGTCCCATCCGGTCGGCCGCGCGAACGCGTACCAGTGCGTTCCGGGCTGCAGTCCGACACCGATGTCCATCGCGACGTCGTCGATCCGGAAGTGACCGACGACGGTCATCGCCACCGAGTGCGTGGAGAGCGTGCCGCTTATCTCGATGCCGTCCGCCTCCAGGACGGAGGGGATGATCTTCCAGCGGACGGCCGGCAGCGGAACGGTGAAGTCGACCAGCGCCTCGTGGGTCGTGCCGGGGTAGAACCTGATGTCGAAGCCGGTGGCCGGGACGGTGGCTCCCGCGGTCAGTGCCTCCAGCCCCGGCGGGACGGGGAACGGTGAGACCCGGCCGGGCCTGCCGAGCAGCAGCAGGTCGGTCGGCGACACCCCGCCGGCGTCGCCGGTGAGCGCGATCCGCCATTCGCCGGGCCGGTCGCCGGGTACGACCGTGACGGGCGCCCGGACCGAGGCGTTGAGCGGCAGGAGGCCGGTCAACGCGACCGTCACGGCGGGTGTCGCGCCGTCCGTGATGGTGATCGTCACCTCGTGCAAGGCGATCTCGACGTCCTTGAGCCCCTGGACCGGCCACCGGTCGGTCGACGTTCCGCTCAGGGTGAGGACGGAACCGGCCGGTTCGACGCGGTGGCTCGTCAGGGTGATCTCCCCGCCGGGAGCCGTGGCCAGGAGGTCTCGCAACGCCGCGGGCAGCCGGTCGTCCCTGGACGAGAGAACGGCAGGGTCCTTCAACCCGGTGAGATAGGTTTCAAGGTCTGATGGTCCCATTGGTGTCCCGCCGTCCCGCTATACGAGGGTGAAGTCGCCGAGTCGAACCTTGTTGTCCGCATCGCGGTAGTAAGCCCCCAGGGCGCTTGGCGACGATTCATCGATGACCAGGACGACATCGCCGTGCACAGGGCTGCCGTTGACGGCCCGCCCATTGCTTCCGGAGACCACGAACTTGTATTCCGGCGGAGTCTTGGGGGAAGTGATCCTGTAATTGGTCAGATAGACATTTTCGACCGACTTCTCCGCCAGAAGCCGATCGATGGCCTCTTGTGACGGATAAGGTCGGCGCAGGGGATTCAGGGCGCCGCACGAGATCAACGCCACGGACGGCCCCGCGATCTGCAGGAGTGCCGCACTGGTGCACGCATTGTCGCCATGGTGGCCGCATTTGATCGAGGTGATGCGGCCGGGCGGGAACGGCTCCTCCGCAACCGGGCCGGGCGCCGGCTGAGTGACCGCCGTCGCGATCAGTTCGGCGCCACGCGACGGGAGATCCCCCGAGTCGAGGTGCAGATAGTCGCCGAACCGCACGAGGAGGGCGATGCTCTCCTGCTCGGTCCTGGACACGTCGGCCGGCTGCCCCTGCTGCCACGGGGGGAGACCGATGCTCCCCCCGCTCCGCTGCCAGAGCCGCCTTCCCTCGGCCATCACGAAGACCTGGGGTGCTCCGGCCGGGGCCTTCATGGCGCGGGGCCCGGAGTTCCAGAGGATCTCGGACCCCAGAGCGGGTGGCCGGGTGAGCGCCCGGCCCGGCCCCGCCGTCGTCCCGAGGCTGGTGGGGATGATGTTGCCCGCGGCCGCGTCTTCGACGAGCGCGGCCCTGTTGCCGTCCAGGTTCCCCTCAGGGCCGATATCGATGACATGCGTCCGGGCGTAGAGGCCGCCGGTATCGAAGCGGGCGCCGAAAGGCATGTACCGGCGTAAGAGCTGGTTGGTCCGCTCCTGCACGGTGGCGCGGATCCGGCCGAGCACGTCCGGGGGTGGGGAACCGTTGGGGTATCCGATGTCGTCCATTTCGAACCATGCCTTGAAAGCGGCGGCCTCCGCGATCTCCGCGGCCCACCACGGGGGGATCGACACGGGCGCGTTGACGGCCGCGGGCGCCAACTGGCTCTCGGCGACCCACACCCCGAACGCCTGCTCGGTCATCGGGCCGGGATAGTTCGCCACCGCCTGCCGTGCGTACCCGGCGATCGTCGTGGCGGCCGCCGCCGCGCCGGGAGGCCCCCCGGGAAGGTCGTAGGCGCCCAGGGAAACGGCACGGGCTCCGGCGGCCGCACCGGCGAGCTGCTCGGCCTTGTTCGCGCCCTGGGCCACCTCCTCGGCGGCCACCGCCCCCATCGTGATCGTGAGCCGATGCAGATTGTCGGCTCGGAGCAGCCCCAGCATGCCCCGGTAACGTTCGGGGTCGTAGTTGGTCACCACAATGTGGTCGAGTGGAATGCCGCCCGCGTTCTTGAGAGCGGAGCTCACATACCGGTGCACGCGATCGGAGCTTTCGGTCCGCTGCGCCGGCCTTTCCGCGGGGCTGTAGTTGGTGTCGTCGACGTCTCCGGCGTCGATCAGCAGGCTGCGCGACGCTTTGCTCGCGGTGTCCACCGCGGTGATCAGCGTGCTGTCGCCGTGCCCCACGTCGATCATGTGGATCCGCAGTTGCCAGGCCATGTGTTCCGGCTCCTTATCGCGGGGAGGTGACGCGCCAGCGGCGGTAGTCGCCCGCGGTGCCCGAGGCGAACATGTAGGCCCGCTGGGCGTCGTAGGCGATGTCGGAGGCGTAGGCGTAGGCGTTGTGGGCGACGTTGAGGAGGTCGATCTCCAGCTGGCCGGCCGCCAGCCGCCGCAGGACCTCCAGTTCCCCGCGGCCGATGACCACGCCGCCGATCGTCAGCGACGTGGCGTTCAGGGCCCGGGTGTAGAGGTCGGCCAGGTCGTCGGAGTCGAGTTGGCCGGTCTTCAGGTAGAGCCCTTCCGGGCGGGCCTCCAGGCGGTGCCAGAACCTGTTCGAGTGGTGGAAGCGGATGCTCGGGTACACCACGTCGGCCGCGTCGTTCTGGAACAGCTCCAGGAAGAGCACCTTGTTGCCGGCGGGCGGCGCGGTGTCGCGGCGGAGCTGGAGGTGGTCGGACGCCGCGCCGACGGTCAGGCGGGCGGGGACGACGTCGGTCCCGATCCCCGCGTTGTCGGTGACCCGCAGCGAGGCGAGCGCGGCGCCGTCCCCCCGCACGAACTTGACGTGCAGGTCGGCTGCGGACTCCGATTCCGGGGGGCCGGACCGCAGGTAGAGCCCGTCGGGACGGCCCTCGATCCGGTGCTGGAACAGGCCCGTCTGCTCGAACCCGATGCCCGGGTGGACCTGCACGGGCGTCTCGTCCTGGACGAGGTCCAGGAACAGGACCGCCCCGGTGGCCGCGGTGGAGGGTTCGCGGTACAGCCGCAGATGGTCCTTCTCGGCGCTGACCGTGAGCCGCGCGGACGGCGTCGTCGTGCCGATCATGACGTCGTCGGCGGTGTACAGCAGCGGGGTGCGCTCGGCCATGACGGTGTCGAAACCGTCCTGGTGGCCGGGGATGTCGCGATGGGCCACGGTGATCGGCGCGTGCCCGGCCAGGGGGAGGGCGTGGATGTTGGACAGCCTCAGGTCCAGCGGCGACGCGGGCGACAGCTCGGTGTCCTCCCGCGGCGTGATGGTCCACTGCACCGTCCGGCCCAGGTCCTCGCGCGCGATGTCCCATTCCACGGGCGGGCCCGCCGCCGTTTCCAGGATGACGCCGTCGGCCTCCCCCGCATCGGTCAGCGCCCACTCGCGTTCCTCGTCCGGGTGCTGCACGTCGAAGGACAGCACGAACCGGGAGGCGGCGTCCCCCGCGCTGGCCGTACCGCTGAGCCTGATGGCGGTGTCCGGGGACACGTTGGCGAGACGGACGCACAGCGAACTCGGGCTCACGCCGTCGCTGAGCACCCGGTCACCGCCGGCGAAGCCCACGTGCAGCGGGATGTCGGGACGTCCCTGCTGGTTGACCACCTCAAGGAAGTGCAGCCGGGAGCCGGTCACCTCTTCCGGCCGGCCCACGTACCCCATCCGCCGGTAGGCCCCCTCCACCCGGGTGCCGCGGGTACCGCCCGCGCCGTCCGCCCTGACCCCGGCGAGCTCCAGGTCGGTCGATCCGCCCGCCTCGATCACCATCGGGTCGGTGCGCAGCAGGCGCAGCGTGGTCGCGTCCGCCTTCATCGACCATCCCGGCGTCCGCAGGACCGGCGGGCCGGCCAGGATGCCGGCGCGGAAGCGCAGCGCCAGGTGGTGGTCGGTTTCGGACGCCTCCGGCCCGGCGGACCGCAACTCCAGGTCGTCCCGCGAGGTGTTGACGATCCGCAGCGTCATCGTCTGGCCCGCGGGGGCGTCGTCGATGTAGAGCACATGCTGGCCGTCGGCGTTGAACAGATCGAAGTCGAGCGGGTGGGCCCGCGTGAACGCCGCCGACGCCGACTCGTCGCGGTCGCGGTCCCGCTGGATCTCCACCGGGCCGAGGGAGCCGTCGTAGACCCGCACGTGCGCGATGGAGCCCGCCAGGTGGTCTCCGCCCGTGGCCGGATCGCGCCCGGCCACCGGCGCCGCCCCGGCCGCCGCGGCTCCGGCGGGCACGGGGGCCCTGGCGATCTCGGTGCCGTCGAGGTAGGTCACCGCGGAGCTTCCGTCGCCGGTGACCGCGACATGGTGCCACGCGCCGGGTTCCAGGGCGCCCGGCCGACTGGCGTAGGAGGCGCCTCCGGGGAGCGTGTGGTGCAGGGCGCCCTGCGCGTCCACCGACACCGAGAAGCCGTCCACGGTGCCGACGATGACCATCCGCGCGTCCGCCGACGGCGTCTCGGCCCTGATCCACGCTTCCGCGGTGTAGGCGGTCGACCGCAGGTCGGGGACGTTCCCGAGGGACACGGCGTCGTGCACGCCGTCGAGGACGAGGCAGCTGCCGAACCGCTCGTCCGGCTTGACGATCGGGGCGCCTTCGACCGTTCCGTTGCGGCGGTTCCCGGAGGAGTCCAGGGCCAGGCCGCCGGGTGTGAGGTGGTCGAGGGGCCAGTGCAGCAGCAGGTCGCCGCTCATGCCGCACCTCCTGCGGCCACCGGTGCGACGACGGGCTCGGCGGCCGGTTCGACCTGGGTGAGGGTCTGCCGGTGGATCGCGTTGACCAGCTCGTACACCCGCGCGTACGGCAGGTCGCCGAGGGCCTCCAGGATCAGGTTCGTCTCCTGCAGCGACAGCGTGAGGGTGATCTGTGGCATCACGGGTTTCCTTGCTCGGTGGGGGGAAGGGCGCGCAGGACCAGCTCTCCTTCGCGCACGGTGAGGCCGGCCGGGAACCGGGCGTCGGGGTGCGGCACCTCGATGCCGGGACGGTCGAGCAGCGCCTCGATCCGGGCCCGCAGCGGCTCCAGCGCCGATGGCAGCGCGGGACGCCGGTCCGCCGGGGTGACCAGCGCCGTCGCATCGGCCGCCTCGGTCAGCCAGCCCGCCCGCGTCAGCGCCCGCCAGGTCGCGTCGTCCAGTTCGGCGAGGTCGGTGCGGCGCACGGTGGGCGGGCTGGAGATCTCCAGCCACGCCGTCCCGTCGCGTTCCCGCCAGGACCAGAAGGAGCCCTGGACGGCGGGCAGCGGGACGGCGATCCGGTCGGCGTCGGTCAGCACGGGCGCGGCCAGGAACCCCGCCTCCAGGTCCTGGGCCGCGGCCTGGTGCTCGGCGGCGATCCGCACCGAGGCGGTGGGCAGGATTCCGGTGGTGGCGTGCACCGCGGCGCGGGGGTCGGCCAGCAGCGTGAGGTACCGGGGCGCCAGGTCGGCGGCCACCAGCAGCGGGGTCTCCTCGCGGTCGAGGGGCGCGTGGTAGCGGTCTTCGAGGGTGCCGTCCGGTCGCTCCAGCCAGTAGCAGAGCGTCCCGTCCCCGAGGCGGCCGGCCTCGCCGACCCGGACCGGGAACCGGACCAGAGGGTAGCCGTTGGTCTCCCGCACGCCGCGGCCCAGGTCCGTGCGGAAGATGTTCCAGTCCTGGTGGACGGCGGGCGGCTCCCTCAGGTCCAGGCTCACCTCGGCGCGGACGACGGCGACGGGGCGGCCCGCCAGCACCGCCCGGTCGCGGTGCCGGGCGGCGTCCGCCGGTTCGACCGCCGCCAGGGCGTCGTCGAGGACGCCGAGGAGGTCGCCGGCCCCCTGGGCGTCGCGGACCCAGGCGACGACCTTGCGCAGGTGGGCGTTGCCCAGCGCGCCGATGTCGGCGGCGCCTCCTCCGTAGGGGGCCGGTTCCCAGGACGCGGGGTCCGCGAGGGCGGACAGGGAGCCCAGCCAGGTGCCGTCCGCGGCGTACACTCGCAGGCTGTCGTCGAGATTGTCCGGGACGAGCCAGCCGCAGACCGGTGAGCATTCCGGCAGTCCGGTGAGCGGCCTGGTGTCGTGGCCGGCGTCGAGCAGGCGCAGCCGGAGCCGGGCTGCCTGGACGAGCCGGGGCGGCATGGCGATCCGGTCGGGGTGCTCGGCGGCCCGCAGCCGCGTCGTGGTGCGGATCCGTGACACGTCGACGTCGTGGCCGATGCCGAAGTTGTCCACGACCCGCAGCCGCTCGATCTTGGCCTCCCCGGCGCGGATCGGGTTGAAATCGTGGTTCGGCTGGGGGGCGTACCGGTTCTCGCCACCGACCCGGGCCGCCACCCGCCCGGCGAGGTCCTGCTCCATGGGGAACCCGACCGGGTCGGCCACGGGCAGCTGGCGGGCGAGCTTCAGCATCAGCAGGGCGTCGTTGAAGCCGCCCAGGCTCTGCGAGAGGTTGTTGTCGGCGTTTGCGGACAGGTGGCGGTGGACGGCCGTCAGCGTCCTCAGCCGGGCGTCGGTTCCGTTGGCCTCGTACCAGTCGAGGACATCGCCGGGCGCATCGCGGAACTCCGCGGGCTCGACCGTCGGCAGCCCGGCCTTGCGCCGCGCCGCGTTGTAGCCGTCGAGCACGTTGCCGGCCAGGTAGTACAGGATCCGGGCGGACAGGACGGGCCGCGCGGCCGGTGACAGGACGGTCGTGCCGGTGTAGACGTTGGCGCCCTTGTCCGGGACGGCCTCGCCTGCGCGGGCCCGCAGTTCGACGCCGTCGTCGGGCAGCGCGTAGTTGCGGGTGACGTAGTCCGCCGCGTACTCCCGGTGCGCGGCGTCGAGGTTGCCGCCCGCCTTCACCGGGAAGAACTCGGCCTCCCACTGGAGCAGTACCGGGTGCCACGGCGCGTGCTCCCACCGCCGGACCGCCGGGTTCGGGACGGGCAGCGCGGCGGCCGAGCCCGCGACCCGCTCCCGCAGCGCCGCGACCCGGTCCGGCGTGTCCGGCTCGCCGGCGCCGTCGTCGAGCAGCGCGCACGGCAGCAGCCCGTCCGGGCGGTACGCGCCGTCCTGACCGTAGCGGTCGGACGGCGTCGCGGCCGAACCGGTGAGCAGCACCACGGGGTCGTTGGGCCGGTAGTGGTCCGGCGCGGGCGCCTCCCGCAGGACATGCTCGGCCCGCACCCCGGGCGCGTTGACCTCGGCGAGAGCCGCGTCCACGGCCTTGTGCGCGGCGTCCAGGCGGTGCGCCAGGCTGTCGCCCGGCCCCTGCGGCGGGTAGGTGCCGGTGCGGGCTTCGAGATCGTCGATGTCGGCCATGGCGCGCTCAAGGAAGAACGCGACCCGGCTGGGATCGGGATAGCCGCCCTCACCGATGTCGGGCGGGTTGGCGCACACCAGGTACTTGTGCCAGTCGGCGAACAGCCGCCCGCGCAGCCCCGTCAGGGTCTGCCGCGCCCGGTCGTACTGCTCCTGGGCCTCGTTGAGCCTGCCCAGCAGGGCGTCCAGGGCCGGGGGCAGGACGATCCGCGCACGGTCCTGCCGCTCGCGTGCGGTGGGGGCGGGGCGTCCCGCGATCCGGGCGCCCGCCGCTGTCTCGTCCTGCCGCTGGACCGTCCAGAGCGTGCCTCCCGGAAGGGGCGCGAAGGTGGCGGTGTGCCGGGCTTCGGCGAGCCCGATCGACAGGTCCACCGGCGAGCTCTCCAGGTCGCCCGCGAACGTCAGCGCCTCCAGCAGGTCCTCCAGCCCCTCCGGCGTGACGTCGGGGAGCACGGCGCCGAGATGCGCCGCCAGCGCCTCGGTCGCGGTGTGCCCGACGCAGACACCCGGCTCGGCGTCCGTCAGCAGCGGGTTGACCGTGCTCTCGGCGGGCGCGAAGGTCAGCTGCCCGAAGCACAGCATCCGCCGTGGCGCGTCGGTACCGGGGCCCGCCGCCCATCCCAGCCGGTCCGCGACGGTCTTCTGCCAGGCGGTGTCCGGGGCGGGGGCGCGCAGCACGTGCGCGAGTTCGTCCCGGTCGGCGTCCTGGTACCAGCCCATGACGTCGTAGCGCAGGCCGGCCGGGGGCGGGCCGGCGAAGTCGGGGTCGTGGAATCCGAAGACGCTGTGGCAGTTGGGGTAGAACGCCGCGAAGGCCGGGTCTCCGTGGCCGACCACGCTGAGCGCCGCGAGCCGGTCCGCCGGGTCCCGGGCGGGCGTCCACGCCGGCAGCGGCGTCCTGCGGCCGAGACGCCGGTAGGGGCGGCCCGGCGCGTCGAGGACGGGGTAGGCGACTCCCGCCTCGCCGTCCTCGGAGAACACATCGCTCTCGACCACCCACTGCCCGTCGACCGCTCCGTCGCGGCTGCGCGTGACCAGCCACCGGTCGGGGACGACCGGCGCCTCGACCGTCCCGTCGACCTGGAGGAGCCGGGTCAGGGCGTCGGGCAGCGCCCAGTGCAGGTGGATCCCGGCCTTCAGCCGGAGGTTCTGGTGCTGGAACGGCGCGGACAGCAGGCTCTCCCCGAGGTAGGGGAGGTCCGCGCTCACGTCGCGGCCGGTGTCCGGGTCGACGTAGGGCAGCCGGGTGAAGTCCGTCGAGGGGCCGGTGACGTCCTGGTCATCGGCGAGGCAAAGGGCGTCCAGATGCACCGGGACCATGAGTGCGCTCAACGGAACAATCCTCATCCGAGTCGGGGGGCCGTCACCCGGAAGTCTCCGCCGGTCTCCGCAGGGTGCGCGTCAGGGTCGGCACCCTGACGTTTTCCGGCCGCGTCAGGCGCTGGGCGAAGGTACTCCGGCGACATACGGTGATGGCGTTCGGGGACGGGACGGCGCGCACCGCGCCGGAGGCCAGGGGGAGCCCATGGGCACTGGATCGGCCGTGCGGCGCGCCGGCGATCCTCGGCCGGAGGCGGCCGGGGACCTGCTGGAGCGGGAGCGGGAGGTCGCACGGCTGCGCGAGGCGGTCGAGGCGGCCGGCCGCGGCGAGGGCTCGGCCACCGTGGTCTGCGGCGCCGCCGGAACGGGCAAGAGCAGGCTGCTCGCCGCCGCCGCCGAGCACGCCGGCGAGGCGGGACTGCGGGTGCTGGCCGGGTGCGGACGGGAGCTGGAGCGCCGGGTGACGCTGGGCGCGGCGGTCGACCTGCTCGCACGTCCGGTGGCCGCCGCCGGGGCGGACGAGCGCCGGCGCCTGCTCGGCGGCCCCGCCGCGCCCGCCGCCGGGCTCTTCACCCCCGCGCACCGCGAGCCCTCGCACGGTGCGGTGGCGTACCCGGCCGCGGGCGCGATTCTGCTGGGGTTGTGCTGGCTGGTCGCGCACCTGACCGGCTGGGACATGCCCGGCGCGGCGCTGCGGCCGACCCTGCTGCTGATGGACGACGCGCAGTGGGCCGACACGGCGACGCAGAGTTTCCTCGCCATGCTCGCCGACCGCCTGGACCAGTTGCCGCTCGCCCTGGTGATCGCCGTGCGGGACGACGAGGCATGGACGGGGACGACCACGCTGCGCCGGCTTGCGGCGCGGCCGCGCGGCCGCCTCCTGACCCCGGCCCCGCTGACCGAGGAGGCCGTCGGACGGCTGGTCGCCGCCGCGTTCCCCGCCGCGGACCGCGCGTTCGCCGACGCGGTCGCGCACGCCAGCGGCGGCAACCCCTTCCTGGTCAGCGAGCTGCTGCGCTCCCTGTACGGCGCCGGGGCCGCCCCGGTGGCCGGCGCCGTCCCCGACCTGGTCCCGGACGCGGTGCTGCACTCGGTGCTGGCGCGCCTGGCACGGCTGCCCGGGGACGCCGCCCGGCTGGCCGCGTCGGTCGCCGTCCTCGGCGACGGCACGCCGCTGCGCCGGGCCGCCGCGCACGCCGGGCTGGAGGTGGAGCCCGCCGAGCGCGCCGCCGACGCGCTCGCCGGGGCGCAGCTGTTCCGGCCGGGCAGCCCGCTGTCGTTCGTCCATCCCCTGGTCGGCGCCGCCGTGTACGCCGACCAGCCGGCCTTCGCCCGGTCCAGGGCCCACCTGCGGGCCGTCGACCTGCTGACCGCGGACGGCGAGGGGGCGGCGAAGGCGGCCGGGCACCTGCTGGCCACCGAGCCCGAAGGCGACCCCGGCGTCGCCGCCGGGCTGCGCGAGGCGGCGGACCGGGCGCTGCGCCTCGGCGACCCCGGCGCCGCCGCGCGCCTGCTCGCGCGCGCCGCGGCCGAGCCGCCGCCGGCGGAGCTGCGCGCCGAGGTGCTGCTGGAACTCGCCCGGGCTCAGACGCTCGCCGGCGACCTCGCCGCAGAGGCCACCCTGACCGAGGCGCTCGGGCTGCTCGCCGCCGGCGACGCCGGCGGCCGGGTCAGGGCGCTGACCCTGCTGGCTTCGGTCCGGCACGGCCGCGGCGACCAGGCGGGGGCGGCCGCCGCCTGCGAGGAGGCGCTGGGCCTGTTCGAACCGCACGACCCCCGGCGGCAGGACGACCTGGCCGAGTGCCTGGCGATCGCGATCTTCCACCCCGGGCTGCGGCGGACCGTCGAGGAACGGCTCCGCCCGCTGCTGGAAGGCGCCGGCCACGCGGGCCCCGCCCTGCTGGCGCACATCGTCCTCTGGCGCGCGCTGGCCGGGGACCCGCCGGCGCTCGTGCGGAGCGCGGCCGAGCGCGCGCTGACCGCACCGGCCGCCGGATCGCCGCTCAACCCGGCCGGGCAGGGCGCGCTGCTGGGGTTGACCCTGCACGGCCTGGTCATCGCCGGCGAGCTGACCGCCGCCGAGGACGCCGCCTCCGCCGCGATGGCCGCAGCGCGACGCCGCGGCGACATCCTCGCCTACGGCTACGCCAGCTACCACCGCGCGCTGTCCCGCCTCGGCCAGGGCTCCTTACCCGAGGCCCTCGCCGACATGGAGGCCGCGCAGGTCCCGTACGCGGCCGGCTGGACGACGGGGGGCGGCTGGAACGGCTGGCTGCTCGCCCGGGTGCTGTTGGAACACGGCGACCGCGCCGCCGCCGCGGAGGCCCTGCGCATGGCCGACCTGCATTCGGCGGACTCCATGGAGGCCGGGCTGGTGCGGCACGTGCGCGCCCAGCTCGCCTTGGCCGAGGGCAGACCCGATGTGGCGCTCGAGGAGGCCCGTGCCGCCGGACGCCATCTCGGGCAGGTCTACGGCATCGACCATCCCGGACTGCTGCCGTGGCGCACCACCGCGGCCCTGGCCGCCGACCTGCTCGGCGACCACGGGCAGGCCGCCCGGCTCGCCGCGCGGGCCCTGCAACGTGCCCGCGAGGTCGGCGTGACGCGGGACATCGGCATCGCGCTGCGCGTCTCCGGCCTCGTCGCGCGTCCCGTCCCCGACGTCGCGCTGCTGGCCGAGGCGGCCGCCACCCTCCAGCGGATCCCGGCCGCCCTGGAACAGGCGCGGGCCCTCGTCGACCTGGGCGCCGCGCTGCGCCGCACCGGCGACCGGGACGCCTGCACCCGCCCGTTGAAGGAGGGCCTGGCGCTCGCCGACCGCCTGCACGCCCGCCCCCTCGCCGAACGCGCCCGCGCCGAACTGCACGCCATCGGCCTGCGCCCCCGCCGGGCGGCCGTCACCGGCATCGACGCCCTCACCGCCGCCGAGCGCCGGGTCGCCCTGCTCGCCCTGCACGGCCACACCAACCGCCAGATCGCCCAGGACCTCTTCATCACCACCAAGACCGTCGAAACCCACCTGGCCCGCGTCTACCGAAAACTGGCCATAGCCAACCGCCGCCAACTCCACACCGCCTTCCACCGGGGGTGCCTCTCCTAGCGGGCGTGAAGACGTCCAACAAGGTCAGAGTTCCGGTGTGATCCAGCAGGCGACGGCCGACTACATCGCCATCGATGCGTCTCCGCTACTTTGACGGACGAGGCCGGGCCGGCGGTTGGGCGGAGGGCCATCTGTCCTGGCCGGCGGCGGAGTGGACCTGCTGGGTCAGTTCCCGGGCGACGACCTCGACGGCGGGCGATGTCCGTCCCGCCCGCGGGGTGCACAGGACGAGTTGGCGCCAGACTTCGGGTTCGCACAGTGGAGCGGCGCTGAGCGTGCCGTCCGCGACTTCGGCGGCGATCCCCACCCCCGGCAGGATCGTCCAGCCGTGACCGGCGAGGACGAGTCGCTTCTGCATCTGCATGGAGTTGGTGGAGACCGCGATGTTCAGTTCGGCCTCGTCGACCGTCGCCCGCGCCGCGGCGGCGTCGATCAGGGCGCGGAGTGCGTGTCCGGCCGCGGGCATGATGAGCGGGTACTGCACGACCTGCACGAACGGGACCGGACTGTCGGCGCGCAGGCATGCGGAGGGCGGGGCCACGGCCCATAGTTGCTCGCGGACGAGGGGTTGGGCGCTGAGCGACGGGGTGCTGTCCAGGTCGTAGAGGAGCGTCAGGTCCAGGTCTCCTTTGTCGAGCCACTGCTGCAGGTGACCGGAGTAGGCGGTGAACAGGCGCAGGCTGATGCCGGGCTGGTCGCGGGCGAGGGCCGCCACCAGCGGCCCGGAGAGCAGGTCGGCCGTGCTCTCCAGCAGGCCGACGGTCACGATCCCGGTCACCATGCCGGGGGAGGGGCGGACCTCCGCGCGGGCCTGCTCCAGTTCGCGCAGGGCGCGACGGGCGTGCTCGATCACGACCGTCCCCGCCTGCGTGGGGCGCATGCCCTGCCGGGTCCGTTCGAACAGCGGCGCGCCGAGTTCCCGTTCCAGCGTGCGGATCTGCCGCGTGACGGCGGGCTGGACCAGGCGCAGCACCTCGGCCGCCCGGGTGACGCTGCCCACCTCCGCGACAGTGATCAGTGCTCTGAGCTGCTTGAGGTCCACGGTTCCCGCCCATTCGCCGGAGGCATTCCCTCATCAAATAATGCTATTTCACATCCGGTGATATGAGTTGCCATGATGGCAGTACGGCGCGAAGCCGTCCATGCAAGGAGCGCCACCTCATGAGCACTCTCGACACTCTGGTCGAGGACGAGCGGTTCATCGTCGAAACGGTCCGCGACTTCGTCGACAAGGAAGTGAAGCCGGTCGTCCGGGAACTGGAACACGCGGACGCCTACCCGGAAGACCTCATCGAGCGGATGAAGCAGCTCGGCGTCTTCGGGCTCGCCATCCCCGAGGAGTACGGCGGCACCGCCGTTTCCACTTCGTGCTACGTGCTCGTCACCGAGGAGCTGGCGCGCGGCTGGATGAGCCTGGCCGGGGCGATGGGCGGTCACACCGTGGTGGCCAAGCTGCTGCTGCGTTTCGGCACCCCGGAGCAGAAGGACCGCTACCTGCCGCGGATGGCCACCGGCGAGCTCCGGGCGACCATGGCACTGACCGAGCCCGGCGGCGGCTCGGACCTGCAGGCCATGCGCACCATCGCCCGCCGCACCGCCGACGGCTACCTGGTCAACGGCTCCAAGACCTGGATCAGCAACGCCCGCCGCTCGGGCCTGATCGCCCTGCTGTGCAAGACCGACCCCGACGCGAGCCCCGCGCACCGGGGCATCTCGATCCTGCTGGTGGAACCGGGCCCCGGCCTGACCGTGTCCCGCGACCTGCCGAAGCTCGGCTACAAGGGCGTCGAGAGCTGCGAACTCGTCTTCGACGACCACCGGGTGCCCGCCGACGCCGTCCTCGGAGGAACCGAGGGGGCCGGCTTCGCCCAGATGATGAAGGGCCTGGAGACCGGCAGGCTGCAGGTCGCCGCCCGTGCCCTCGGTGTCGGGCGGGCGGCGCTGGAGGACTCCCTGGCCTACGCCCAGGAGCGCGAGTCCTTCGGCAAGCCGATCTGGCGGCACCAGTCGATCGGCAACTACCTGGCCGACATGGCGACGTCCCTGACCGCGGCGCGCCAGCTCGCCCTGTACGCCGCCCGCGAGGCGGACGCGGGCCGCCGGGTGGACATGGAGGCGGGCATGGCCAAGCTGTTCGCGTCCGAGACCGCCATGCAGATCGCGCTGAACGCCGTGCGCATCCACGGCGGCTACGGCTACTCCACCGAGTTCGACGTTGAACGCTACTTCCGCGACGCCCCGCTGATGATCGTCGGCGAGGGCACCAACGAGATCCAGCGCAACGTGATCGTCCGGCAGCTGGTCGCCCGCGGCGGCCTCGACACCTGACGGCGCCGTTCTCCGATCTCCGCGGACGCGGCTGGGACAGCCCGGCCGGTGCCGGTGCTCGGCGCGCCGTGGCGCGGTGGTACAGCAGCCTTACGGCTACCGAACAAGAGGATGGTGCACTAGTGAACGACTGGGACGAATGGGTGGGCAGGACCGGCACGAGTACGGCCCTTCTTGATCCCGCTCAGGCGAATCGGATGGCGGTGACCCTCGACCGCGACCCCACGTTCGAGGCCGATGACGAGCTTCCTCCGGGTTGGCACTGGCTCTACTTTCACGAACTCGTTCGGGCCTCCGGCCTCGGTGACGACGGGCATCCGGCATTGGGCGTCACCATGCCCCCCGTGCCGCTACCCCGGCGGATGTGGGCGGCCGGCACGCTGACGATCCGGGCGCCATTGCGTCTCGGCGCCGAGGCGGCACGGACCAGCACGATCCGTGCCGTCACCGCCAAGGAGGGGCGCACGGGGCCGCTGTACTTCGTGACCGTCGAACATGACGTACAGGTGGACGGCCGGCCCGCCGTCTCCGAGTCACAGACCATCGTCTACCGGGAGGCGCCGAGCACACCGATCCGGGTCGAGGGTCCCTCCGCGCCGCGAGACGCGGACTTCACCGACCACTGGGAACTCGACAGCACCGCGTTGTTCCGCTATTCGGCGCTCACCTTCAACGGTCACCGGATCCACTACGACGCCGACTACGCCCGGTCGGCCGAGGGCTACCCGAACCTCGTGATCCACGGTCCTCTTCTGGCGACGCTGCTGATGGACTCGCTGGTGCGCCGAGAACGTCGGTTCACCTCGTTCCGGTACCGCGCACGCTCGCCGCTCTTTCTGCCCGAACCGTTCACCGTCAACGGCCGGCGGGACGGTGACGGCCACAGCGTGTGGGCCGCGTCGCCCGATGGCCGCCTGGCGATGGAGGCGGAAGCAACTCACCGGCCCTCGCCGTGAAAGGTCTGCTGTGCAAACACTCGATGGGATCCTGGTCGTCGCGCTGGAACAGGCCGTCGCCGCGCCCTTCGCGAGCCGCCAGCTCGCGGACCTCGGTGCCCGCGTCATCAAGGTCGAGCGCCCCGGCGTGGGTGACTTCGCCCGCGAGTACGACCGCTCGGTCCATGGTGAATCCAGTTACTTCGTCTGGTTGAACCGAGGCAAGCAGAGCATTGAACTCGACATCAAGGACCCGGCCGACCGCGCGGTCCTGGACGCGATGATCGACCAGGCGGACGTCGTCCTGCAGAACCTCGTCCCGGGCGCCGCCGAGCGGCTGGGACTGGACGCCGCGACGCTGCGCGCCCGCCGCCCCGAGCTCGTCCACTGCTCGATCTCGGGCTATGGATCGTCGGGGCCGCTCAGCCGGAAGAAGGCATACGACCTGCTGGTCCAGTGCGAGACCGGCATCGTGTCGGTGACGGGGACCGGCGACGAGTACGCCAAGGTCGGCGTGTCCATCGCGGACATCGCCACCGGCATGTACGCCTACTCGGGGATCCTCGCGGCGCTCTACGAACGCGCTACGACCGGCGAAGGCAGCACGCTCGACGTCGCGATGCTCGACGCGCTGGGTGAGTGGATGGTTCAGCCCACCTACTACACGGTGTACGGGGACAACCCCACCCGGCGGACGGGAGCCCGGCATCCCTCCATCGCCCCCTACGGCCCCTATCGTGCCGGCGATGGCGGCACCGTCTTCCTCGGGGTGCAAAGTGACAGGGAGTGGGCCGTCCTGTGCCGGGAGATCCTGGGGCGTCCCGACGAGGTGGACGACCCTCACTTCGCGCGCAACACCGAACGGGTCGAGAACAACGATCTGATCACCCGGCTGATCGAGCGCGCCTTCTCCTCCATGACCGCGGACGAGATCGCCGACCGCCTCGATGAGGTCGGCATCGCCTGCGCACGAGTGCGCACCCCGGCCGAGTTCTTCGACCATCCCCAGCTCCGGGCGCGGGACCGGTGGCGGACCGTCGACACCGCGAGCGGCTCGGTGAGGGCGTTGCTACCCCCGGTCGCGGTCCGGGGCCGTGAGCCCTTGATGCGCGCCGTGCCGGCGCTGGGCGAGCACAACGACTCGCTTCGCGCGGAGTTCGCCGGCGGCGCCGGTTCCTGACCGCCCGTCGGGCGCGATCTTCCGAAAGCGAAGGCTTGGCAGCACTGTATTACTGTATTACGGTAGCCGTGTTGCCAATCTGAAGGAGACCAGTGACCAGCGTTCAGGATCCGCAGCTCTACATCGACGACATGGCGCGCAAGCGCGGCTACGTCCTCGACTACCACAAGGTGATGGCCAAGCAGGATTTCGATGTGCTGCAAGCCGCCAACGGCCTCGTCGGCGCGGCCTACCTCGACCAGCGGACGCTGGACCGGAGGACGAAGGAGCTCATCTTCATCGTCAGCCTCACGGTGATGCGCGCTTCGAAGGGGCACATCCAGAGCCACATCAAGGTCGCGCTCGACCTGGGGGTCACTCCGCGGGAGATCCTCGAGGCGATCGAGATCAGCCTGCCGGAGGCGGGCATCGTGGCCTTCCAGAACGGCTTCGAGGCGTGGCGCGAGGTCGTCGGCGCCGACGGCCTGGAGCCGACCGTGGACGTGCACCAAGGAGGTGCGGGCGCCGATGCCTGACCTCCCGGCCACGGCGGACGGCGTCGTCTTCATCGGCTTGGGCACGATGGGGCGGCCGATGATCCGCAACCTCGCGCGGTCCGTGCCCGTGGCGGCCTACGACGCCGACCCCGAGGCGCTCGCCGCGGCCGCCCGCAACGACGGTGTGACGGCGCTCGGGAGTCTCGCCGGCGGAGCCGGCGCCGACGTCGTGATCCTCATGCTGCCCGACAGCACGGTGGTCGGGCGCGTGCTCGGCGATCCGGCGGACTCGGCGAGCCTCGCCGGCCGCCTGCGTCCGGGCACGCTGGTCGTCGACATGGGCTCATCGGCGCCGCAGGCCACACAGGGGCTGGCCGAGCGGCTCCGGGGACGCGGCGTGGCGATGGTCGACGCTCCGGTCTCCGGAGGCCCGCGCAAGGCCGCGACGGCCGAGTTGACGATCATGGCCGGCGGGCCGGCCGAGGACTACGCGCGGGCCCTTCCCCTGCTGCGCGCGATGGGCGCCTCGGTCACGCACGTCGGCCCGGTCGGGTCCGCGCACGCGCTGAAGGCGCTCAACAACCTGCTGTCGGCCATCGGCCTGGTCGGGGCGCTGGAGGTGCTCACCGCGGGAGCCGCGTTCGGCCTGGATCCCCGCACGATGCTCGACGTCATCAACAGGTCCACCGGCCGCAACCAGTCGACCGAGGTCAAGATCGGCCCGGAGGTGCTGGACGGACGGTTCCAGGTCGGCTTCTCGCTCCCGCTGACCGTCAAGGACATCACGACCGCGCTGGACCTGGCGACCTCGCTGGGACTGTCGCCGGAGGTGTCGCAAGCCTGCGTCCGGTTCTGCCGGACCGCACTCGCCGGCCTGGGGGAGGACAACCCGGATCAGTCCGAGATCGCCCGTTACCTGGCGAAGCTGACCGGGGTCGACCTCGCCGGCTGAGCCGTGTATTACCATGATATGGTCCTTGACCGCTGAGGGGAGACGACCATATATGGCAGCGCAACGGGTGCGGCGGGTGGCCGCGCCGCTGCGGGCTCAGGTGCTCGAGGTGTTCCGTCAGGACATTCTGGCGGCCGAGTTCGAACCGGGGGAGCGGCTCGTCGAGGCGCGGCTGTGCGACCGGTACGAGGTCTCCCGGACGGTCATCCGCGAGGTCCTGCGGCAGCTCGAGTCGGAAGGACTCGTGACCATGCTGCCCAACCGCGGCCCGGTCGTCACCGAGCTGACGGCCTTCGACGCCAGGGCGCTGTTCGAGGTGAGAGGTGCGCTGGAGGGCCTGGCCGGGGCGCTGTTCGCCGAGCGGGCCACCGCCGAGCAGCGCGAGCGGATGGGCAGGGTGGTCCAGCGGTTCGCCCGCACCCACCGCGAGGCCGACCTGGCCGACCGGCTGGCGATGAAGGACGAGTTCTACGACATCCTCATCGCCGGGTCGGTGAACCCGGTCATCGACTCGACGCTGCGCGGCATCCACGCCCGCGTGCAGATGTTGCGCGGGCTGTCCCTGCAGGCCGAGGGACGTGGGCCGGAGACCGTCAAGGAACTGACCGCGATCCATGACGCCGCGGCCGTGCGCGGTGACGCCGACGCCGCCCGTGCCGCCTGCGAGCACCACGTCCGCAATGCCGCGGCGACCGCGCTGCGCGAACTCGCCGCCCGCCAGCACGAGCAGCGCGAGCAGCGCGAGCAGCGCGAGCAGCAGGAGCGGCGGGAACCCCGCACCGGCCGAGCCGGGTGATGAACGGAGAAAGCCTCCGGTCCCTGGAAGACCGGAGGCTTTCTCGTCGTCCCAGCCGGTCGTGCCGGCCGGTCGTCCCTAGCCGGACACCACGTCGGCGATCAGCTTGGCCGTGCCCTCGGGCGACTCGACGTGGAAGTGGTGGCTTCCCAGGTCGACGGGCACGATCCGGATGCGGTCGCGGTAGCGGTCGACGGCTTCCTGCGTGATGATCGAGCGCACCCCGAACACCGTGATCGGCTGCTTGGCCTCGAGCAGTGCGGCGTCCATGTCCCACTGCACCAGCCCTTCGAAGCACCGCAGGCCGGCCGGCTGCCGCACGGCGGACATCTTGGTGAAGTAGGCGTCCTTCACCGCGGGATCGGTGCCCTCCGGCGAACCGGCCTCGACCAGTCCCCGCACGGCCGAGGGGAAGTCCTCGTGGAACGCCTGCAGCATCGCGCCGGCCTGGTGTTCGTCCTGTGCGGGGAACAGGGACAGGTAGTGCAGGGCGTCGAGGGCGACCACCTGTGAAACAACGTCGGGGAGCATCCGCCCGGTCTCCACGGCCACCGCCCCGCCGAGGGAGTGCCCGACCACGACGCAGGTGCCCACCGACTCGGCCTCCAGCACGGCTGCCACGTCGCGGGCGAACTCCTCCATCGTCCAGACGTCCCGTGCGGACCGGGACTCGCCGTGTTCGGCGAGATCGATCGCGAGAACGCGGTAGTGGCCGGGCAGGAAGGTGGTGATCGCGTCGAAATCGGTACGGTTGCAGCCCCAGCCGTGGACGAAGGCCACCGTGGGCCCATCGGCCGGACCGCTGACCGTGTAGTGGATCGTCGTGTCGTTCGGGCGCCGCACTGCGGCGGTCCTCGTGGTCACCGTCATTCCAGCCTCCATTGGTGATTCCAGCCGTGGATTCGGCTCACAACGCGCGGTGGTACTGCTCCGGCCAGGCCGTCGTGTCGCTGGGACGCTCGCGCAACGCGAAGTACGGGTCGCGCAGCAGCGCGCGCCCGACCAGCACGGCGTCCGCCTGGCCGTCGCCCACCACCCCGTCGGCCAGCGAGAGGTCGGCGATCTGGCCGACCGGGGCGACCAAGAGCCCCGATGCCTTCTTCAGCGCCGCCGCGAACGCGACGTTCACCCCGTCCTTGGCCGGCGGCCGCGCCTCCGCATCGCGCACCAGCACACCGGACGAGACGTCCAGGAGGTCGATGCCCACGGCCGCCAGTTCTTTGGCGAACATCATCGCCTCCTCGAGGGTGATGCCGCCTTCGATGTAGTCGGTGGCGGTGATGCGGACGAAGACGGGTTTGTCCGCCGGGAAGGCTTCGCGGACGGCGCGGGCCACCCGCAACGGAAGACGCATCCGGTTCTGCAGGCTTCCGCCGTACTCGTCCGTCCGCCGGTTGGCCAGCGGGGACAGGAACTGGTGCAGGATGTAGCCGTGCGCGGCGTGCATCTCCACCACCTGGTAGCCCGCCGCGTGGGCCATCCGGGCCGCCTGCGCGAACGCCTCGACGACCTCGTCGATATCGGCCCGATCGGCCTCCCGGGGCACGGTCAGGTCGCCGAACGCGATCGGCGACGGCGCTATCAGATCCCACCCGCCGTCGGCCGGGGACACCGGGCCGTTCTGCCCCTCCCCGACCCAGGGGACGTGGTGCGATCCCTTCCTGCCCGCCGCCAGCAGCTGGATCCCGGGAACCGCGCCCCGCTCGGCGATGAACGAGGTCACCCGCCGGTGCGCGGCGGCCTGCTCCGCATTCCAGATCCCGAGATCCGCCGAGGTGGTCCGGTGCGACGGCCCGACCGCCGCGGACTCGACCATGACCAATCCCACTCCACCGGCCGCACGCGCACCGTAGTGAACGAGGTGCCAATCGGTCGGTTTCCCGTCGGCTCCCGCGGAGTACTGGGCCATGGGAGACATCCACACCCGGTTGGGGACCGTCACCTCCCGCAGTCTCAGCGGGGTCATCACCGGGCCGGTCAACTCTGTGCTGGGCACAGCTGAACTCACTTCCTCACAACATCGCGGCCGGCGGCATCAGCCGAACCTTGACGACGAAATTACCGTAATACGATACTACGGTATCCGTCGCGGCGGCCGTCGTCGTCCGGGTGCGCGGACGTCGCGGCAGCGCGAACCCCCCTCGGCGTTCGCGCTGCCGCATCCATCAGTCGAGTGTCTTCTTCTTGACGCCGTCGGGCATCGTCATGATCGTGGCCATCCCGATCAACGCGGAGACGACGACGTAGATCCAGATCTGGTCTCGGTGCCCGATGCTGGTCAGCCAGGTGGTGAAGTACGGCGCGGTGCCACCGAAGAGCGCGACGCCCGTCGCGTAGGGAAGCCCAGTCCCGGTCGTGCGCACCGAGGTCGGGAACAGTTCGGCGTAGATGGCGGCCACGTTCGCCGAGTTGCCTACGAGCAGCACCATCCCGATGAGTTCGACCAGCAGCAGCGTCCAGAAGCCGCCGTCTTCGAGCAGGCGGTATGCCGGCCACGAGAACAGCGCGAACCCGACCAGGAAGAACATGAACGTGGAACGCCTTCCGACGCGGTCCGACAGCATTCCGCCGAAGGGCAGCAGCACGATGAAGACGATGACCGCGAGGGTGTTCGCGAGAAGTGCCGTGTCCAGGTCGAGGCCGGCCGTCTTGTTGGCATAGCCGGGCATGCTGACGACCCACAGGTAGTAGATGATCGACGCGGGGATCGCGAGCCCGATGACGCGGAGCATGTTCACCTTGTGGGCGGCGAACAGCGTTTTCATCGGGTTGTGCGTCCTGCCGGTCACTTCCGCTTCGTCGAAGTGCTGGGTCTCCCGGGTGCGGACCCGCAGCCACAGGACGATCAGGCCCATGGCCGCGGCGGCGGCGAAGGCGATCCGCCAGCCGAACCTCTCCGTCTGCTCGTCGTTCAGGACCGAAGTCACGATGAACGCGAACAGGGAGGCGAGCAGAATGCCGCCCGCCGTCGACACCTGCTGGAACGATCCCGCGAACGCCCGTCGCCCCGGTGCCGCGCTCTCGACGATGTAGGACACCGAACTGGGCCACTCGCCGCCGGCGGAGAACGCCTGCACGAGCCTGGCCAGCAGCAGCACCAGCGGCGCGAAGAACCCGATCTGCTCGTAGGTCGGGCACACCGCGATGGCCAGACCACCGGCCGACATCATGCTCACCGTCACCATCAGGGCCTTCTTGCGACCGTGCCGGTCGGCATAGGCGCCCAGGACGGCGCCGCCGATCGGGCGCATCAGGAACCCCGCGGCGAAGATCGCCAGGGTCGACAGGAACGCGGTGATGGAATCGCCGCCGGGGAAGAACTGACCCGCGAAGACCGGAGCCAGCGAAGCGTAGATCCCCCAGTCCAGATATTCGATCGTGTTCCCGAGCGACCCGGCGAAGATCGCCCTCTTCTGTTCACTGCTCGTCCTGGCCGGTGGTGCGCCTTCGGCCACGGCGATTTTCTCTTCTGCGGACATGGCTCTCCTTCGGGTGGATGGGACGGCACCCACGTGGGAGCTGGGGACTGACGAGTTCGCCGGCATTCCGGCACTCGCTACCGGCCACTGCCCTGGTCAGCGGTGACATGGACGGCGGCATGCCAGTGGATGGTACGCCGTGTCATGTGGTGGCACAATAGCCGTCCACGACGGAAATACCGCGGAGCCGGATGTTGCACGGGGCGGCCGGACGTGAATCGGATCATGCTCGTCGACCTGGGAAGGCGCCGCTCTATGTCGGGGAGCCCGGGGGCACGGCCGGGTCGCCGGCCGGAATGACCGCTGGGAGCGGACGGGTCAGCTGGAGGAGAGCAGCCGGCTGATCTCGTCCGCCGCCGCCATCACCAGCGGCGCCCAGGTCTTCTCCTTGGAGCGGTCGAAACGCATGTCCGGCACGGAGAGCGTGAGTCCCGCGATCGGGTATCCCGCCGCGTTCGTGATGGCCGCGCCGATGGAGGCCACGTGCGGGCGGTACCACGACGACGAGCCGTGCAGCGCGTAACCGCGCTTCGCGGTCTCCGCGATCTCCTTCCGGAGTGTGCCGGAGTCCGGTACGGGGTGCTGCGCGAACTCCTTGATCTCGTGCCGCAGCAGGTCGTCTACCTCGGTACCGGACAGTCGCGCCATGATCGCCAAACCCGCCGAGGTGGCGCGCAGCGGGACGCGCGCGCCGACCTCCTGGTGCACGCGCACGATCTGCGTGGTCTCCTCCCGGGCGACGATGACGTACTCCTCGCCGTCGCGGACGCCGAGGAGGACGGTCTCGTCGGTTTTCGCCGAGAGGTGCTTGATGGCGGGCGCCGCCACCTCGCGGAGGTCCTGTTCTCCGGCGCTGCGCAGACCGAGCGTCAGCGCCTTCATCGTCACACCCCACCGCGCACGCTCGGGGTCCACGATCCGCAGCCAGCCGGCTTGCCTGAGCGTCACCAGGCACCGCTGGACGGAACTCTTCGGGATGTCCGTCGCGCGGGCCAGGTCCGAGACGCCGATCGGCTGCCGGAGGGCGACCTCTTCGAAGACGCGCAGGGTGCTGAGCACGCTGTTCATCGACCGGATGCTGCTGCTCGGCCTGTCCTGCCCGGTGTCGCCGTCGCCCTCTGACTTGTGCATGAGGTACGTAAGCGTACCAAGCTGCGCACTGCCGTCTCTCATGTCGGCACGCTTTACCCGCATTTCCGGCCGTGCTACTTTACGGCATAGCGTATCGCTATACGGCACATCTCGCTCTATGGAACGGTGTCATGGATCTGAACATCGTGGGAGACGTCGTCGTCTCGGGGTGGCCGCGGCGCCCGGTCGCCGACCCCGGCCGCCCGGGCGACTCGGCCTTCGGGCTGCTCCGGGGCGGCGACCTGACGATCGGGAACCTGGAGGTACCGCTCACCGAGTCCGGGCAGCCCGCCGAGAAACTGGTCGCGATGCGCGCTCCGGTCTCGGGTGCGCGGGAGATCGCGGCGCTCGGCTTCGACCTGATGTCCCTTGCCACCAACCACGCGCTGGACTACGGCGCCGAGGGCATGCGCGACACGGTCCGGGCGCTGGACGCCGCGGGCGTCCGGCACGCCGGGTTCGGCGAGTCGGCCGCCGAGGCCACCCGTCCCCGCGTGGTGACCGCCGGCGGGCGGAGCCTGGCGTTCTTCAGCTTCTGCTCCGCCCTCCCGCTGGGCTTCAACGCGACCGCCGACCGGGCCGGCATCGGCGCCATCCGGGTCCGCCAGAGCTTCGAGTTCGACAGCACGTTCCTGGACGAGACCCCGGGCACGCCGCCGTTCGTGCATTCGAGCGCGCACGAGCCGGATGTCCGCGCGGCCGAGGCCCGGATCGGCGAAGCCAAGCGGGACAACGACTTCGTCGCCGTGGCGCTGCACTGGGGCGTGCCGTTCTGCTACCTGCCGGAAGCGCAGGGGCCGCTCGCGCGATACCAGCGGCCGCTGGCACAGCGCCTGGTCGACGCGGGCGCGGACCTCGTGATCGGGCACCACCCGCACTGCCTGCATCCGGTCGAGTTCTACGGGCGCGGGCTGATCCTGTACTCCACCGGCAACTTCGTTTTCGACTGGTGCGACGGCTGGCGCCCGGACTCGATGGTCGCGACGGAGGACGGCCACCTGGCCGCTCCTTACCGGCCCGCCCTGATGAAGGGCCCCTGGTTCGAGAGCGCCGTGTTCCGCGTCGGGCTGGGCGGCCCCGACGGGCCCACCCTTCGCTTGCACCCCATCGAACTCGACTCCGACAGCCAGCCGATCCTGCCCCGGCCCGAGGTGGCGGCCTCGATCCTCGCCCGGTTCGCGGAGGCGTCGAGGGAACTGGACCCGTCCGTCGCGGTCGACGACGACGGGATTGTGCGGCGCGACAACATCAAGGAGGACGCGTGACCGAGCAGCAGCCCTGGCTGTGGGACGAGCCGACCTGGCGGGGGCACGTCGAGCGCGTGCGTGCGGGACGCCCGCTGCGCCCGCGATCCTGGCCCGGTGAGGCCAAGGTCGCCGTGGCGTTGTCGTTCGACTCCGACCACGAGACGATCCCCCTGCGGGACGGCGAGTTGCTGCCGGGCAAGCTGTCGCAGGGGGAGTACGGTGCGCGTGTCGGTGTGCCGCGGATCCTCAGGCTCCTCGAACGCTTCGAGGCGCCGTCGACCTTCTTCATGCCCGCCGTGTCCGCGCTGCTGCACGACGGCGAGGCGAAGTCCTATGCGGACGCCGGACACGAGGTGGCGCTGCACGGCTGGATCCACGAACGCAACACCCACTTGCCGGCCGGGGTCGAACGCGACCTCGCCTTCCGGGCCGCGGACACCCTCGAACGCCTCACCGGGACACGCCCGGTCGGCATCCGCACGCCGTCCTGGGACTTCTCGTCCGACTCGCTGGAGATCATCCGCGAGCTCGGACTGACCTACGACTCGTCACTGATGGCCGACGACGACTGCTACGAGATCCTGGCCGACGGTGAACCCACCGGCATCGTGGAACTGCCGGTCGAGTGGATCCGCGACGACATGCCGTACTTCATGATGGAGCGCTTCTCCACACTGCGGCCCTACACGCCGCCACGCGGGGTGCTGTCGATCTGGCGTGACGAGTTCGACGGCGCCTATGCCGAGGGCGGGATCTTCCAGCTCACCCTGCACCCCCACTGCATCGGGCACCGCTCACGGCTCTCGATGCTCACCGAGCTGCTCGAACACATCGCCTCGCACGAGGGCGTCTGGTTCGCCACGCATGCTCAGATCGCCGATCACGTACTGAACGGAAAGGGCCTGGTGTGATGACCGGTATCAACGATCGGATCCAGCGCACGTTCGAGGAGAACCTGGGCTCGGTTCTGGAGCTTTCCCATCGGATCAATGCCAACCCGGAGTTGGCCTTCGAGGAGCGGGAGACGTCGGCGCTGCTCATTGAGGCTCTCCAGGCTGGCGGAAAGTTCACCGTGGAGGAGGGTGTGGCCGATATGCCGACGGCGTTCGTGGCGTCGGCCGGATCCGGGGACCTGGCGGTGGGCGTCTGCGCGGAGATGGACGCGCTTCCCGGCATCGGCCACGGCTGCGGCCACAATGTCATCGCGGCGTCGGCGGTGGGCGCCGCGCTGGCTCTGGCTCCGGTCGCCGATGAGCTGGGGCTCACCGTGCGGGTCTTCGGCACTCCGGCCGAGGAACGCGGAACCGGCAAGGAGATCATGGTCAACCGCGGTGTCTTCGACGACACCCACGCGGCGATGATGGTGCACCCCACGCTCAAGGACGTCGTCACCCCGCAGTTGCGGGCGTCCCGCTCCTGGCAGGTGGTCTACTCCGGTCGCGGCGGGCACGCCTCGCGCCCCTGGCGGGCGCGCAACGCCGGCGATGCGACCATCGTCGCCCAGACCGCCATCGCCCTGCTGCGCCAGCAGTTGCGGGACGGTGTCCGGGTGCACCATCTGGTCAAGGACGCCGGTGCGGCCGTCAACGTCATCTCCGACCGCACGGTCGTGGAGTGCATGATCCGTTGCGACACCATCGACGAGGTCGACCAGGTGTGGGACCGGGTCCGGTCCTGCTTCGACGCCGGCGCCGTCGCCACCGGCACCACCGTCGAGTACACCTCGCTGCCCTCCATCTACCGTGAGTTCCGGCACGACCCCGACCTGGCCCGGTTGTTCGAGAAGAACGCCAAGGCCGTCGGCCGGACGTTCCCCGACTACGAGGACACGATGTTCGGCTCGACCGACATGGGCAACGTCTCGCTGCGCATTCCCGCGATCCACCCCATGCTCTCCTTCGACCTCCCGGCCGAGGACGGCAACCACACCGCGGCCTTCGCCGCCGCCGCCGGCGGCCCCCAAGGCGACCGGTTCGTCCGCGACGCAGGCCTGTCCATGGCCCTCACCATCGCCGACATCGCCCGCTCCACCCCCATCCGAGCACGCCTGACCACCCCACCCACCGGCAAGTAAAGGAACGGACCCGCGAGTGGGGACCGCAGGGGAGGAGGCGGGGGGGCGCGATTTCTGCACCCCGGAATCGTGTCGCCCCTCGATGCGTCGCAAGCAACCCTCTACTTGAGCTGCCGAGACGGGCGGCGGCGCGGAGTCATCGGCTACGGGTACAGAAGGGTGCACCATGCAGACGTGGCAGGTCGGGAGCTTCACCATCACCAAGGTTCTCGAGTTTCCCATCCAGGTGGGATTGCTCGACGGCCTCATCGCGCAGCTGACGCCGGAGACACGCCGTGAGATCGACTGGCTGTACCCGGACTATCTCAACGAGTCCGGCCAGATCATCGCGGACATGCACTGCTTCGTCATCGACACCGGCGAGCACGTGATCCTGACCGACGCCGGCTGCGGCAACGGCAAGAGCTACCCGATGCAGCCGATCTGGAGCAACCTCGACACCCCGTTCCTCAAGCGGCTCAGGGAAGCCGGCTACGGCCGCGACGACATCGACATCATCCTGTGCACCCACGCCCATCTCGACCACGTCGGCTGGTTCAGCATGCGCGACGAGAACGGCCGCTGGGTTCCCACGTTCCCGAACGCACGCCTCATCATGGTGCGCGACGAGTACGAGCGGCACCTGAGCCAGATCGTCGACGCACCCACCGCCGAAGGCGCCGGCACGGCGGGGGCGGCCGATGACGAAGAGGTCGACCTCATCGATCGCGCTTTCCGTCCCGACACCTCGGCGCTGTCAGACCAGACGAGGCTGATCCAGGAGGAGTCCTTCCAGCCCGTCGCCGACGCCGGGTTGCTGGAGCTCGTCCCAATCGACGGAGAGGTCGTCCCGGGGGTCCGGTACGTGTCGACCCCGGGTCACACGGCCTTCCACCACAGCGTCCGGCTCGAGTCTGATGGCGCCTCTGCCTTCGTGACGGGCGACGCCTTCCATCACCCGATCCAGATCGCCCGTCCGGACTGGAGCTCGCAGGGCGACTGGGACCCCGAGGCGTCGTCGCGGAGTCGGCGCTTGGCGCTGAAGTCGTGCGCCGGGACCGATGTCCTCTTCATGGGCACCCACTTCGCGGGACCCACCGCGGGGTACATCGTCGAGGACGGCGAGGGCTTCCGCCTGGTGGACAAGGCTCCGATGCAGGTCTGAGGGCCGCCGTCGCCGGACAGGGCCCCGCGGGTGACGGACCACGAGATCACCTCGTGGTCCGTCACCCGCGGGGCCCTGGTCTTTTCCGGTGGCTCGGACCTCCGTACCGGCGCCGGTCCGCGCTCATTTCCGTCAGTCGGAATCGTCTCGACATCCACCCCTGCTGAACGTGACCGTTGACACATCGACGGGAGCGTCAGTAGATTTCCCAACCATAACGTCAGATTTCCGACTCAAGCGTCGTTGCTTGTCGGACCAGGGAAAGTGGCAAGCGTATGTACGACGAAGCGACTCTGTCGGCAGGCGAGACCCCGGCCCTCAGGTTCGACGGGCTCACCAAGCGGTTCGGTCAGAGCGAGGTGCTCAGCGACGTCTCGTTCGACGTCAGGGCCGGCGAGATCCACGCCCTCCTGGGAGCCAACGGCGCCGGCAAGTCGACCCTGATCAAAATCCTCGCCGGCCTCTACGACCTCGATGCCGGTCGCATCGAGGTGCTCGGCAAGGCGCTGGAGTCCACTCACGGCCAGGGCCGCGCCGCCGCCCGGGCGGGCGGGATCGCCTTCGTGCACCAGGACCTCGGGCTCGTCGAGGACATCAGCGTCGCCGACAACATCGCGCTCCAACTGGGCTTCGAGAAGCGGTTCGGGCTGATCAGCTCCCGCTCCACGGAAGCCCGCATCCAGCACGTGCTCGCCTCTGTCGGCGCCGAGTTCGGGGCCGACCGCATGGTCAGTTCCCTCTCGCGCGACGAACAGGTCCTGTGCGCGGTCGCTCGCGCCCTCGCGCAGGAGCCCGGCATCGTCATCCTGGACGAGGTCAGTGCGAGTCTTCCCAAACCCGAGGTCGAGCGCCTCTCCCGGTCCCTGCGGCGGATGCGCCGCAGCGGCGTGGCCTTCATCTACGTCACCCACCGTCTCGACGAGCTCACCGACTTGGTGGATCGAGTCACCGTGCTGCGCAACGGACGCAAGGTGGTAACCGCGGCCCTCGCCGACCTCACCCACGACGAGATCGTGCGGCACATCGTCGGGAACGAGGTGGCCACCGCCCAGCCGAACCTCCGGCCCGAGGGATCGTGCGACGCCGGCGATGTCCCCAAACTCGCCGTCCGGGACCTCGCGACGAACGCCCAGACCGCCCCGATCTCGTTCGATGTACGCGCCGGAGAGGTGCTGGGGATCTGCGGCCTCGTCGGCAGCGGCACCCGCGAGCTCGCACAGGTCCTGGCCGGGGCCCGCAGGCCGGCCGGGGGAACGGCCGAGGTCAACGGCGTTCTCCTGCCGCTCGGCCGGCCGGAGGCGATGGCCCGGCACGGGTGCACCGTCGTACCGGGCGACCGCCAGCGCGAGGGGATCATCACCGGCCTCGGCATCCGGGAGAACCTGCTGCCCACCCGACGGGCGTTCGGCGCCTGGTCCCGGGCCGGCTTCCGCAGCTCCCGGCGGGAAACCCGTGCCGTCGTGCGGACCTGCGACCAGTTCGACGTCGTGCCCCGCGACCGCGCGGACCGCGACGTCGCCGAGCTCAGCGGCGGCAACCAGCAGAAGATCCTCTTCGCCCGCGCACTCGCGGACCGGCCCGAGGTCGCCGTCCTGGAGGACCCGACGGCCGGGGTCGACGTCGGATCTCGTGCGGTCCTCTACGACCTCATGCACGAAGCGGCCGCGGCGGGCACCGCCGTGCTGCTGATCAGCACGGACTTCGAGGAAGTCGCCGCGCAGTCCCATCGGGTGCTGGTGCTCAGCCACGGCGAGATCGTCGAAGAGTTCCGGGACGCACGGGAGGTGAGCGCGGACCGCCTCGCCGAGGCGAGCTACGCCGTCACCAGCAGGGAGAGCGATGTCAGCGCATAGCTGTCACGTTCTCGGGCCCCCCGCACCAGGTAACCCGCGGCAGCCGACGGAGGGCGCCGGGAGTACAGAGGAGGCACCACGATGACGACGAGATCTTCCCGACGCGGGCCGGACAGGTCCTGGCGGGACCCCCTGGTCTGGGGCGTGTGGGCGAGCGCGATGCTCCTGGTCCTGACCGCCTGCTCGGGCGGCTCCCTCGACACGGCCTCGGGCGCCGGCAGTGGCTCCGATGTCCTGACCGACGCGATGAAGCCGGTCACCAAGGTCGCAGCGCCCACCGAAAAGTTCACGCAGCCGAAGGACAAGCACATCCTCATCCTGTCCTGCGGGAGTTCGGGCCAGGGTTGCGTCAACGAGGCAAAGGAGGAGGAGAGGGTCGCCAAGTCACTGGGGTGGACCGTCGACGTGGTCGACGGAAAGCTGGATCCCACCGTATGGAACCAGGTCGTCAAGCAGGCGGCACAGTCGGGCGTGGACGGGATCATCGCGATTTCGTCCGACCCGAACTTGTACGGCGACGCGATGGAGATCGTCGCGGACAAGGACATCCCGTTCGTCCTCACGCAACAGACTCCTGGCGACAAGGACGTCAAGGGCATCGACACCTACATTGCCCCCGACCCGCAGGTGGGCGGACACGATGTAGCGAAATGGATCATCGCCGACTCCGGCGGTCGGGCAAATGTTCTGGTCATCGACTTCCCCGGGTTCGCGAACGTCAATCAGCGGGGAGCGAAGATCATCGAAAAGCTCGAAAGCGACTGCGAGGACTGCACCGTCACGAAGGTGGACCAGGCGCCGGCGACCATTGGAACCGGCTTGGCGCCTCTCGTCACCAATCAACTGCAGCAGAACCCCGGCATCGATTACATCTGGGGATCCGACGACTGCTGCGTCAGCTTCATGCAGCAGGGCATCCAGCAGGCGGGCAGGACCGGCTCGGTCAAGCTCGCGTCGATGACGGGATATCCCGAGCAGATGACGCAGATCAAGGACGGGACGATGGGCGCGGAGCTGGCCTCCCCCACGCTCTTCTCGGCCTGGCTCGCCGTCGACAGCCTCGGCCGGCTGATGGCGGGGGAGCCGACGCAGAAGTACTGGGCCCTGCCGCAGCGAATTTGGACCAAGAGCACAATCGACAAGGCTCCGCCCGAGATTTTCAAGGTCGGCTGGAACACCGAGGTCGATTACCAGAAGATGTTCGAGGACCTGTGGGGAACGAGCACGTCATGAACGTAGACATATCTGCCGGTGCTCCTCGGGAGGACTCCGTGGCCGTGACCGCGGAGCCGCGCGAAGCGACCGGGGCGACCTCCACGGGCGCGGAGGGCCCTCGCCGATCGACGGGTGGCCGCGGCGGAGACCGGCTCGCCGACCTGGTGTCCAGGTTCGCGCTCGTTGCGGTCCTCCTGCTCCTGTG
This sequence comes from Actinomadura bangladeshensis, assembly GCF_004348335.1. Taxonomy (GTDB): domain Bacteria; phylum Actinomycetota; class Actinomycetes; order Streptosporangiales; family Streptosporangiaceae; genus Spirillospora; species Spirillospora bangladeshensis. Next base: position 50,903 of record NZ_SMJW01000011.1, read on the forward strand.
GTCGGCCTTCAGCGTGTACAACCCTCAGGTCTTCAACACGACGTCGAACCTGCAGACGGTGCTGTCCGTGCAGGCCACCACCGGTCTGCTGGCGCTCGCCGTGGTGGTCCCCCTCGTCGCCGGCCAGTTCGACCTGTCCACGGGGTTCCAGCTCGGCCTGGCGCAGAGCCTCTGTGCCGTGCTGGTGATCAAGGAGCAGTGGCCGCCCCTCCTCGCGCTCCTCGTGGTCCTGGTGGTGGGCGTCGTGATCGGGGTCGTCAACGGACAGTTGATCACGCGACTCGGTCTTCCCTCGTTCACGACCACGCTCGGCACCGGGATGCTGGTCCTCGGGCTCACCCAGTGGCTGACGGAGAACAAGGTGATCACCGGCACGGCGGCACCGTGGTTCTTCGACCTCGGCAGGATTCGTGTTGCGGGGGTGCCCCTGCCGTTCATCTACCTTGCGGTGGTCGCCGCGATCCTGTTCGTGCTCCTCGACCGTACGGTGTGGGGCCGACGGGCGTACGCCGTCGGTGCGAACCCGGCGGCGGCGCGGCTTTCCGGCATCGCGGCCGACCGGCAGGTGCGCCACAGCTTCGTCATCGCCGGCTTCCTCTGCTCGCTCGCGGGTTGCATCTCGATGATGAGTCTGGGCGGTTCCTCTCCGGTGATCGGCCTGGGGTCGCTGCTCCCGGCCTTCGCCGCCGCGTTCCTGGGAGCCACCTGCTTCCGCCCGGGCCGGTACAACGTGGTCGGCACCGTGGTCGCGGTGTACGTCATCGGCGTGGGCATCACGGGGCTGCAGCAACTGGGCGCGCAGGCCTACATCCAGGACGTCTTCAACGGCGCAGCGCTCCTGATCGCGCTCGTCATCTCGACCATCGCGCGGCGGCGGAGGGTCGTCGGCTAGCGCGGCGCAGGTGGCCTGAACAGGAGGCATGGCCGAATGGAACCGATGGAGACCAAGGTGTCGTCCGGCTTCGCCGACGTCCTTGCCGGCTACTACGCCGCCGAGCAGCGCTATGTGGCCGCCGGTGGTGTGAAGGCCGGTGCGGACTTCAGCGAGATGGCGTCGTACCTTCACCCCGATGTGGTGGGCCGCCAGGGACCCACCGTCCCCTATCCCGGGGACTGGCACGGAGCGGCGGGCATCGAGCGCTTCTTCGCGCTGTTCACCGAGACGTGGTCGAGCCTCGAGCTGAGTGACATCCAGTACTTCGAGGGGGAGACCGGTCTCGCGATCCAGATGCGGATGCAGGCGACCAGCGTGGCGACGGGCAAGCGCCTGGACACGATGGTCGGCCACTTCCTCACCTTCGAGGATGGGCTCATCCGTGAGTTCAACGTCTACTACCGCGACCCGGTGCACGTGTTCGAGGTGACCCGACCCGACCGAGGCTGACGAGCCGGCACCCGACCGTGACCAGCCGGGGGGCTGACGGGACGACCGTCCCGTCAGCCCCCCTTTTCGCGTGCCCGGAAAGGCCGGCCGACCAGGGTTTGCATAAACATTTGGTTATCAGCCGATGCCAAAACCGGTTCTGGTTTTTATATCGCGGCGGGATGACACTGATGCGACAGCGCTCGACACGAGGACGGCCAATGACGACCAACAGCATTGCCCCGGCGGGTTCCGCAGCGGAGCCCGACGGCATCGGCGACGTTCAGATGCGCACCGGCCTGTCGCCGAAGCTCGGCCCCGCGGCGGTCCAGATTCCGGTGCGGCCCTACCCCGAGCATCTCCTGCCGGCGGGTGCACGCCCCCACGTCGTGGCCCCTGAGCACTTCCCGAGGTTGTCGCTCGCCGAGCGGAACCGGCGCTGGGACGGCCTGCGCAAGCGCATGATCTTCGCCGGCGTCGACTGCCTGGTCCTGCTCGGCACCGACATGTACTGGGACATGGGCCTCGCCAACCTCCGCTACGTCACCGGCGTGGGCGCCAAGATGGGCACGAAGGCCCTGTTCTTCCTCGACGAGGACCCCGTCGTCTACAACACGGTGCCGCACATGAGCCGGCCCTTCCACGCCCAGCACAGCCTCCAGGACTGGACCCGTGACATCCGGATCTTCCGGGGATTCCCGGAGATCGCCGCCGAGCTGCGGGACCGCGGCCTGGACCGGTCCCGGATCGGCATCGTGGGCTTCAGCTCCACCATCCTCCCGGCCAGCGTCTTCGTCGACGCCGAGCTGCAGGCCCTGAAGACCGTGCTCCCGGGCGCGCGTCTCGTCGACTTCGGCCACGCGCTCGAGGAGATGCGCATGGTCAAGAGCGAGGAGGAGATCGGGCTCATGCGCCGCGGGGGAGAAATCGCCCGCAAGGTGATCGACGTGATGGTCGAGAGCGCTCGTCCAGGCGTCCCGGAGGCCGAGCTCTACGCCGACATGATCCGCGCCCAGATCGCCGACGGCGCGGAGCCGAACATCTTCAACCTTCTGGCCTCCGGACCCGTGGAGCACCCCGACACCGAGCTGTGGCACCTGCTCCACGGCAGCGACCAGCCGGCCGCGCCCACCATGCGGCCGCTGGCGGAGGGCGACAACATCATCTCGGAGTTCCACACGAAGTACGGCGGCTACCTTGTGCACGCCGAGTACACCGTGCACGTCGGTCGCCGCGTCCCCGATCGGCTGCAGAGGATCTGGGACGTCGCGGTCGAGTGCCTCGACGCCAGCCGGCAGATGATGCGCCCCGGAGTCACCGTCCGCGAGCTCTTGGAGGCGCTGCGGCGCCCCGCGGCCAAGGCGGGCCTCGACTGGGTCGAGCTCGGCTTCCACGCCATGGGGCTGGTGTCGCCGGAGTTCCCCACCGTCGTCTACGAGAAGGGCTTCGGCATCAGCACCGCCGACGGCAGCCGGATCGGCGACCTGGAGCTGCAGGAAGGCATGACCTTCGGCAACAACATCGACCTCTTCGACCCGTCGTGGAAGCCGGACGTGGGCTGCGTGCTCTCGGACTGCATGGTGGTCCGCGAAGGAGGTGCCGAACTCCTCGTCGGCACGCCGCGCACCGTCGGGCTCGGGGGCTCGTCATGAGCGTGGAAGGCATGGCCGTGATCGACGTGAAGCCGATCGGCCTGAAGACGCCGCCGTCGTACGCGATCGCCAGTGTCGACCACGCTCTCAAGCTCGCCGTCGTCCTGCACCTCGAAGGCGAACTGACGGTGACCGCCGCGGCCGAGCGCCTGGGCGTCGCTCGTTCGACCGCCCATCGGGTCCTCCAGATGCTCGTCTACCGCGACTTCGCCGTGCAGGGCGACGACCGCGTCTACCGGGCCGGCCCGGTGCTCGGGCCGGCGGCCCACTCGCCCTCGCGTACGGCCGAGCTCCGGACGGCGGCGCTGCCCCACCTCCAGCGGCTCAGCGCAGCCCTCGGCGAGTCCGTCAACCTCTCGATCCTGTCGGGGGACACCACGCGCTTCATCGCCAGCGTCGAGTTCCGGCGGGTGCTGGGGGTGACCACCCGGGAGGGCATGGTCTTCCCGCTCCACCGCACGACGACCGGCATGCTGCGCCTCGCATCGCTGCATGATCCCAAGCTGCTCGAATACGTCGACCGGCACCCGGACATCCGCCGTTCCCAACGACGGGCCCTTTTCCACGACGTGGCCCAGGCACGCCGCACCGGTTTCGCCCTCAACATGGAGCGCTCCGAGAAGGGCCTCGTCGCCATCGGCGTGCCCGTCTCCTGGCTCGGGAGCGGCCTGTTCGCCGGCCTCTCGGTCCCCCTGCCACTGGTGCGGTACGACCACCGGCAGCTCGACCGGTACGTCGCCGTCCTGCGCGCGGCCAGCGCCGCGCTGTCACGTGACCTCCGCGGCGCGGTGCCCACGCCGCGACCTTCCACGACATCGAGAGATGAGGAACATCATGGACTTCGACCCTCTGGCGGGCATCCAGCGCTTCTACGACGCGGAGAACCAGTTCGTTTCGGCCGCGCCCTCTGAGCGGGACATCAGCGTGATGCTCGCGGAGCTCGACCCCGACGTGGTGGTGGATGTACCGGAGTCGCTGCCGCACGGAGGAGTCTGGCGCGGGCACGAGGGATTCACGCGACTGTTCGATGCCGTGACCGAGCACTGGCAGGAGTTCGAGGTCGTCTACAACGGTGCGAAGTGGCATCAGATCGACGACCGGCGAATCCTGACAGAGGGACGGCTGCACGGAGTGCTGCGCGCCGACGGGCTCCTGGTCGACATGCCGGTCGCGTCGATCTTCACCTTCACCGGCCGCGGCCTGTCGCGTCTCGACCACTTCTATAAGGACACGGCGGCCATCGTGGCTCCGCGACTGGCGCGCGCCAACGAAAGGTGCCATTGATGAGTACCGCGAACGACGAACTGATGCTGATCGACGGGGACCTCGTCGAGTCCTCCTCCGGAAGGCGATTCGACAACATCAACCCCGCGACGGAGGAGGTCATCGGGCAGGTCGCGGACGGCACGCCGGCCGACACCGACCGCGCCATCGCGGCCGCCCGGAGGGCGTTCGACACGACCGACTGGCCGACCGACCGGGAGATGCGCGCCCGCGCCCTCCTGCAGTTGCAGGACGCGCTCGAAAGCGAGCGCGAGCTCTACCGGCAGGAGCTGATCGACGAGACCGGCATGCCGAGGTCGCTGGTCGCCTCGGCCCACCTCGATGCGACGCTCGAGGACGCCCTGCGCTTCCCGGCCGGCATGATCCGCGACTTCGCGTGGGAGCGCAGCCTCGACCCCGTGGCCAAGGGCGGCCAGGTCGTGCGCCGGACGGTCCGCAAAGAAGCCGTCGGCGTCGTCGGCGCCATCGTGCCGTGGAACGTGCCGCTCGAGGTCACCCTGCACAAGCTCGGCCAGGCGCTGGCGACGGGCAACACCGTCGTCCTCAAGCCCGCGCCCGACACGCCCTTCAACGCGACCCGGCTCGCGCGCCTCGTCGTGGACAAGACCGACATCCCGCCGGGCGTGCTCAACGTCGTGACCTCGTCCGACCACCTCATCGGGGAGGCGCTGGTCACCGATCCGCGCGTGGACATGATCTCGTTCACCGGCTCCACCGCGACCGGACGACGGATCGCGGAGAAGGCGGCGCCCACGCTCAAGCGGCTCTTCCTCGAACTCGGCGGCAAGTCGGCCCACATCCTCTTCGACGACGCCGACCTCGACGTCCAGCTCCCCCTGGCCGCGCGGTGGGTGACCGCGCACGCCGGTCAGGGCTGCCACCTGCCGACCCGGCTGCTCGCCCCCCGGTCCCGCTACGACGAGATCGTCGAGCGCGTTCGCGCCGAGATGGAACAGGTGCCCTACGGCGACCCGAACGACCCGGACGTGCACATGGGTCCGGTCATCAGCGCGCGGCAGCACGAGCGAGTCCTGGGCTACCTGCGGCTCGGGCGGGAAGAGGGTGCGCGGCTGGTGACCGGCGGCCGGCGCCCCGCACACCTCGACAAGGGCTTCTTCATCGAGCCGACCGTGTTCGCCGACGTCGACAACTCGATGCGGATCGCCAGGGAGGAGATCTTCGGGCCGGTCCTCGTCGTCATCCCGTACGACGACGAGGACGACGCCGTGCGCATTGCGAACGACTCGCAGTACGGCCTGGCCGGGAACATCTCGACCCAGGATCCGGAGCGGGCCCTGCGCGTCGCGAGCCGCCTCCGCGTCGGCGTGGCACGGATCAACGGCTCGGACCCCTACGCGGCCGACGCCCCGTTCGGCGGCTACAAGCAGAGCGGGCTGGGCCGCCAGAACGGCGTCGAGGGCTTCGAGCAGTATCTGCAGACCAAGACCCTCGGCCTCCCGGACACCTTCCGGTGACCCGCCCGCTCCGCCGGTCCCACGGACAAGGACACCTCGTGACACCGCAGGAGCCGCTCGGCTCACCCTTCGGCGCGGCCTCCACCACCAGCGACGTCGTCGCCGGCATCCCGCTCGGGAACAAGGTCGCCGTCGTCACCGGCGGGAACTCGGGACTCGGGCTGGAGACGGCGCGCACCCTGGCCCGCGCCGGCGCGCACGTCCACGTGCTCGACCGCGAGCTCGGCACCGCCCAGGTCGAGCTGGCGCCGCACGACGCGGACTTCATCCGGCTGGACCTCGCTGATCCCGAGTCGATCGACGCCGCCGCCGACCTGTTCCTGAGGAGCGGCCGGCCCGTCCACATCCTGGTGAACGCGGCCGGGATCATGGCGCCCCCGTTGTCCCGGGACCCCCGCGGCAATGAGCGACAGCTCTCGACCAACCACCTCGGGCACTTCCGGCTCACGGGCCGGCTGTGGCCGGCGCTGCGCGCCGAGCGGGCCCGGGTGGTCGCCTACTCGTCGCTGGGCCACCAGTTCTCCGCCGTGGACTTCGACGATCCGAACTATCAGCGCCGGGCCTACAACCCGATGGCGGCCTACGGCCAGTCGAAGACGGCCAACTCGCTCTTCGCGGTCGAACTCGACCGGCGCGGGCAGGAGCACGGGGTTCGCGCCTTCGCCGTACACCCCGGCAACGTCGCTTCGACGGGCCTCGGCAGGTTCCTGGCGCACGACGACATGGTGGCCGCCGGGCTGATCGAGCCCCACGGGACGCCGATCGTGGATCCGGAGCGCCGGCTCAAGACCCCCGAGCAGGGCGCCGCGACCGGCGTCTGGTGTGCGACCAGCCCTCGGCTCGAAGGCATGGGCGGCGTCTATTGCGAGGACTGCGACATCGCCCGCATGTCGTCCGAGGAGGGCCCGCTGGACTTCTTCAAGGCCGGTGACGGCCGGGGCGTGATGGGCTACGCGGTCGACCCGGGCCAGGCCGAGCGCCTCTGGGACCTCAGCGAGAACCTGACCGGCCTCCGCTACCCCTGACCATCGCCGCCGCGAGCCGCCACTCACCCGACCCGGCGACCGGAAGCAGCGGATCACGCAGGAAGCGCAGCACGCAGACGGCTGCCCGGATCCTGAGGACCCGGGCAGCCGCCGTTACACGTTCCCGGACGCGGGCGCCCCCGCCTTGCCCGGGCCCGGTCAGCCCTGCGCCTCCATCGCGGGGAAGAGGACGGTGGCGATCCATCCGTCGGGGTGGTAGCCCTCGACCACCGGCTGCTTGCTGGTGAGCATCCAGCGACCGTCGGGCTCGCGGCGCAGGGTGTCGCGCCACCGGCCCCAGTGGTCAGGCTGGGCGAGGTCGGTGAACGCGATGTAGTAGCTGTCCGCCGTGGCCGTGTCCGGGCCGGTGAAATCGATCTGCACCGTGGTGAGGTGGTGGCGGATCCAGGTCGCCTCGTGGCCGGCCACGATCTGCTCGATCTCCGTCGCCGGCACGGCGGTTCCGTCGAGGAGGATGAACGTGCCGTCGTCGGTGAACAGGCGCGCCATGGCGGCGAAGTCCGCCTTCTCGACGGCGAGATTGGCGTAGCGCTGCAGGACTTCCGTGATCTCCGAGCGGGCGACGGCGCGCGCGACGGACCCGGTGTTGGCGATCGTCATCCTGCGAGTCTGGCGCTTCCCGAGCGGCGGGGACAGGGTCATTCTGCCCGGTGGAATTCGCCGAGCCGGTCGCGGATCTCGGCCACGAGCGTCTGCTGCAGCTTCGAGAACACCTTGTCGCGACGCCAGGCCACGACGATGCGCTCGCGCAGGTCGAGTCCGGGGACCTCGACCGTCGCGAGGACCCCTGCCGCCACGTCCGCCGCCACGACGTAGCGCGGGAGGATCGTGGCCCAGCCGTGGTCGATGACGGCCTGCTTCGCCGCCAGCGGGTGGCCGAGCCGGATCACGACATTCGGCTCGGCATCGGTCAGCAGGCTCAACTGCGAACTGACCGCGCGCTGTGCCGCGACGACGCGCGGCGCCGCCACCAGCGGCAGCCGCAGAGCCTCCTCGATCGACATGACACGGTTCTCCGGGCGCCGGTCCCCACGCACGACGATCAGGACCGGCTCGTCGCGCAGGACGGTCGTGTGCACATTGGTCCGCGTCTCGTCCGCGTCCCACGTGGTCACCGCGAAGTCCGCTTCGCCACTGGAGATCTGGCGCAGCGCGTCCTGGGGCTGGAGGACGTTGAGCGTCATGTCGGCGCCCGGGTGTCGCTCCCGGAAGCGCGTGAGGACGGCCGGGAGCAGGTAGCTGCCCACGCCGATGCTCGCGGCGGCGACGACGGACCCGCCGCCGCCGGACTCGATACCGTCGACGTCGCGGCGCAGTTCGGCGGCGCTGGCCAGGATCGCCTTGGCCCAGGCGTTGGCCCGCTCACCTGCCTCGGTCAGCTCGATCTGGCTGCCGCGCCGGGTGAAGAGCTTGGCGCCCAGCCACTTCTCGAGCGCGCGCAACTGGCTGGACACGGCCGGCTGGGCGATCATCAAGATCGCCGCGGCGCGGGTGACGCTGCGCTCCTCGACGACGAGCCGGAAGATCTCGAGCCGACGCAGGGATAGCTGAGGCTCCACCGCTCCTCATAACTCTCGGCTTATCACGTCATTGACCAAGACGTTCTGGCGTTTATAGCACGTGGCGACGACACTGACCGTGGCGCGAGCACGCGGCCTCTCCGCGGCGCCGGACCAGTAGTGCGCCCGCGCCTGTCGGGGCTCGCGGAGGCAGGAGGCAGGACCGTGCAGGAATCCCGGACCGCTTCGATGCCGAACGCCCTCTCAGCTGAGTTCGCGCTTGAGGATCTTGCCGGTCGAGATCATCGGCAGCGCGTCGACGAACTCGGTGATCCGCGGGTACTTGTACGCCGCGAAGCGCTCCCCAGGCGATCAGCTCCTCCTCGGGCTCCCGCGGATACATGTTGAACCCGCCGCGGATGATCACGTTCTTGCTGCGGTCGACGATGTAGGAGAAGCCGTCGGCATCCGAATCCTGACCCGCTTCCGCTGATCGCAGGCCCGCCGCTCCAGCGGCGAGCCTGCCGCCGTCTTCGGGCCTCTGCCGATGACGAGCGCAGCCCGCGCCGTGAGCGTCTCCGAATGCCCCGGCGCAATCGGGCCGCGACGGGTGAACCACTGAAAGTGGAGCAAGGAGATGGCAGGACGAGTCGAGGGCAAGGTCGCCTTCATCACCGGCGCCGGCATCGGACAGGGGCGCTCGCACGCGGTCCGGCTGGCATCGGAGGGCGCCGACATCATCGCGGTGGACATCTGTGCGCCGCGATCGTCCACCCTGCCGGTTCCCTTCGGCCAGCTCGAGGAGCTGGAGGAGACACAGGAAGCCCTTAACGGGGCAGTCCGCCGTGGCCGCGCGGAACTCGGCGATATCGACATCGTGCTCGCGAACGCGGGCGTGATGTCGCTCGGTGGTCCGCTGTGGCAGATGGACGACACGGTCTGGTAGGAGACGATCGACATCAACCTGACCGGTGTCTGGCGAACCGTCAAAGCCACCATGCCGGGTCGCTCCGCGACCCAACCGACTCTTGCTCTCAGCGGCCGGCGCCACGAGTTCGAGCCCCTGGCCGGCCGTGACGACCCTGTCGCCGGGCGAGGCCCGACGCCCGCGGATCGCCACCCCAGCTGCGCTTGGGGCTGTTCGGCGTGGCCGACGTCCAGGCGGTATCTGACGCGACGAGGGGCAGGTAAGGGGTGGCGCGCCCGGCAGGATTCGAACCCGCGACCGTCGGATTAGAAGTCCGATGCTCTGTCCAGCTGAGCTACGGGCGCCCGGCGCCCGGCGGGACGCCGGGACACAGTGTAAGGGTGCGGGTCCTCCAGCTCCACATCTATAACGGCGTTACCACGGGCGAGTGGGGCGTGGGCGGTGGCCGGGGGATCTATCTTTGGGTGCTGTGGCTGTGGACGTTGAGGTGCCGCTCTCCGGTGGGGACGTGTCGGAGGGCGTGGTGCGGGTCGGGGAGACGGTGCGGAGGCCGGTCGGGGCGCATAGTCCGGCCGTGCACGGGGTGCTGCGGCATCTGGAGGCGGTGGGGTTCGACGGGGCGCCGCGAGTGCTCGGTGTCGATGAGCGCGGGCGCGAGGTGCTCAGCTGGGTGCCGGGGGAGGTGCCGCACCGGCCGCTGGCGGCGTACGTGGTCTCGGAGGACGCGCTGCGGGGTGTCGGGCGGCTGCTGCGGCGCTACCACGATGCTGTGGCCTCGTATGGTGTGCCGGATGCCGGGTGGGACGAGGACCTCTCCAATGTGGACGGGGAGCCCGAGCTCGTTGGGCATTGCGATGTCACGCCGGAGAATGTGGTCTTCCGGGGCGGGGTGCCGGCGGCTCTGATCGATTTCGATCTGGCGCGGCCCACTACGCGGTTGTTCGACGTTGTCACCGCGTTGCGGCATTGGGCGCCGATCGAGGATCCGGCCGATCGGGATGCCCTGTTGTACGGGGCCGACGCCGGTCGGCGGATCAAGGTCTTCTGCGACGCCTACGGGCTGCCGCGGGAGCTGCGGCGGGACGTTCTGCCGGCGGCGCGGGTGAGGTTCGAGCGGTCGTACCGGGCCATGCGGGCCAGGGCGCAGCGTGGTGGAGGGTGGGCGCGGATCTGGGACGGTGGCGCCGGGCCGCGGATCCGCCGCGCGCAGGACTGGCTGGAGGGACACTGGGATGAACTCGATGCGCGGCTCTGCTGAGGGGCTTGCGGGCGGTGTCGTGCTCGATGCCCTGCTGGGGGATCCGAGGCGGTGGCATCCGGTTGCGGGGTTCGGGCGTGTCGCTTCGGTCGTTGAGGGTTGTGTTTATGGGGATTCCCGGTGGCGCGGGGTTGTGTACGCCGGGGTGCTC
>NZ_SMJW01000120.1 GCF_004348335.1 Actinomadura bangladeshensis
GACCGACCCCGACCGGACCGCTCGGCGGCGGACCCACCCCCGGTGCGCCGCTGCCGCGCGCCCTGCCGCGCATGAAGAAGGGCCGGCCGCGGCTGAAGCCGCTGCGCGAGCGCAACCCGATCGGCGTCGCCGCCATCGGCATCGTCGTCCTGCTCGTCCTCGGCATGCTCGCCTACCGCGCCGACGAGCTGCCGGTCATCGGCGGCGGAACGACCTACAGCGCCTACTTCTCCGAGGCCGCCGGGCTGAAGGACGGCCAGGAGGTCCGCGTCGCCGGTGTGAAGGTCGGGAAGGTCACCGGCGTCTCGCTCGCGGGGAACAAGGTCAAGGTCACGTTCCGGGTCAAGGACACCTGGGTCGGGAACGCCACCCGCGCCACCATCATGATCAAGACGCTGCTGGGGTCGAAGTACCTCCAGCTCGACCCGCTCGGCTACCGGAGGCAGGACCCGAAGCAGCCGATCCCGCTCGACCGGACCGTGGCCCCCTACGACGTCACGACCGCGTTCCAGGACCTCGGCCGGACGTTCGAGGACCTCGACACCGCCAAGCTCGCGGCGAGCCTGGAGACGATCTCCACGACGTTCGAGGACACCCCGGCGAGCGTCCGGGTCGCGCTGCACGGCCTGTCGTCGCTGTCCACCACGATCGCCTCGCGGGACGCCGAGCTGTCCCGGCTGCTGGCCGGGACCAAGCAGCTGTCGGGCACGATCGCCGCGCAGAACGGCCAGTTCGAGGCGCTGTTCAAGGACGGCAACCTGCTGCTCGGCGAGCTGCGCCGGCGCCGGGACGCCATCCACGCGCTGCTCGTCGGGACCGACCGCCTCTCGAACGAGCTGGTCGGGCTGGTCAACGACAACCGCCGCACCCTCGGGCCGACGCTCGCGTCCCTGGAGCGGGTCACCAGCGTCCTCCAGCGCAACCAGAAGAACCTGGACCGGGTGCTGGAGACCGCCGCGCCCTACATCCGCGTCCTCGGCAACGCGACCGGCAACGGCCGCTGGGTGGACGGCTACCTGTGCGGCACCGTCCCCAAGGAGTACCTGGAGAACGGCCGTTGGAAGCCCCCCGCGGGGGCCTGCAAGCCGCCGCACCTGACGGGAGGACGGTGACATGGCGTCCCCCACGACGCGCACGGTGAAGCTGCGCGGGCTCGGCTCGCCCATCCGCGACCGCCGGACGCGGGTGCTCCAAGCGCTCATCGCGGTCTTCGTGCTGCTGATCGCGATCGCGCTGGTCCCGCTGCTGAGCGGCGGGCCGACGCACCGGATCACCGCCTACTTCGCCACCGCGATCGGCGTCTACCCCGGCTCCGACGTCCGCGTCCTCGGCGTGAAGGTCGGCTCGATCGACTCCATCGAGCCGATCGGCGACAAGGTCAAGGTCGAGATGCGGGTGGACGACGACGTCGACCTCCCCGCCGCCGCGCGCGCCGTCGTCATCGCCCCGAACCTGGTGTCCGACCGGTACGTGCAGCTCGACCCCGCCTACAACGGCGGGCCGAAGATGGCGGACGGCGCGTCGATCGACGTGCGCAACACCGCGACCCCGCTGGAGCTCGACCAGCTCTACGCGGCCGTCCGGAAGATCTCCGGCGACCTCGGGCCGCAGGGCCTGAACGCCCAGGGCGCGCTGTCGGACGTCATCCGGGTCGGCGCCGCCAACCTCGGCGGCAACGGCCAGGCGCTCAACACGATGATCTCCGATCTCGGCAAGGCGTCGCAGACGCTCGCCGACAACAGCGGCGACCTGTACGCGACCATCGCCAACCTCAACAAGTTCAGCGAGATGCTCCGCGCCAACGACGGGCAGATCCGGCTGGCCGAGAACCAGCTCGCCGAGGTGAGCCGGTTCCTCGCCGCCGACCGGGACGAGCTCGGCGCGGCGCTGCGCAGCCTCGCGCGGGCGCTCGCCGAGGTGAAGGGCTTCGTCCAGGACAACCGGGCGGCGCTGAAGACGAACGTCGGCAAGCTCGCCGGCGTCACCCAGATCCTTGTCGACCAGCGGGCGTCGCTCGCCGAGATCCTCGACACCGCGCCGCTGGTGACGCAGAACGCGCTGAACGCCTACGACCCGAAGACCCGCTCGCTGATGGCGCGCGGCAACCTCCTGGAGATCACCAAGGCGTTCGGCAGCCTGGACCAGCCGGGCGTCGACCCGCCCGCCGCCGACCTCCGGCCGGTGTGCGCGGCGGCGGCGTCCGCGACCAAGACGCTCCGCGAGGAGTGCGACCGACTCAGCAAGGGCGGCCTGGTCGCCGCGTCGCCGGTCCGGGGGGCCGGTGCTCCGCCGCTGCCGCTGCCGCCCGCCGGGAAGATCTACACCGGCACCGCCGGGAAGGGAGACCGCTGATGCGGGTGCCCAAGCTCGTCGCGGCCCTCACCGCCGGCGTCGTCCTCACGGCGGGCTGCTCGGTGCGGTTGGAGGACGTCCCGCTGCCCGGCGGCGCCGACCTCGGTGACCACCCCTACACGGTGAAGGTGGAGTTCGAGGACGTGCTGAACCTCGTCCCGCAGGCCGCCGTCCGCGTCAACGACGTCCCGGTCGGCCGCGTGAAGAAGGTGTCGCTGCCGAAGGACGCCTGGCACGCCGAGGTGACGCTCGTCGTGAACGGCGACGTGCACCTGCCGGCGAACGCGACCGCGAACCTGGAGCAGTCGAGCCTGCTGGGGGAGAAGTACATCAAGCTCGCCGCGCCCGCGGCGGCGCCGTCACCGCAGCGGCTCACCGACGGCGCCGTGATCCCGGTGTCCCGCACGGCGAAGAACGCCGACGTCGAAGAGGTCTTCGGTGCGCTGTCGCTGCTGCTGTCGGGCGGCGGGCTCCCGCAGATCAAGACGATCAACCGGGAGCTGAACCAGGCGCTCAACGGGCGGGAGGACAAGGTCCGCTCCGCGCTGGAGAACCTCAACACCCTCACCACGACGCTGAACCGCAACCGGCAGTCGATCGTGGACGCGCTCGACGGGCTCAACCGGCTGTCGTCCACGGTCGCCTCCCGCAAGGGGCAGGTCGAGACCGTCCTGGACGGCCTGTCGCCCGGCCTGAAGGTGCTGGAGGAGCAGCGCGGCCAACTGGTCGAGATGCTGCGCCGGCTGGAGAGGCTGTCGGACGTCGCCGTCAAGACGATCAACGCCAGCAAGGACGACACGGCCGCCGACCTGCGCGCCCTGTCGGTCGTCCTGCGCAAGCTCGCCGACTCCGGCCGCGACCTGCCGAAGTCACTGGAGATTCTGCTGACGTATCCGTTCACCGACGAGGTGCTCAAGGGGATCAAGGGCGACTACCTCAACGGCTACGTCACCGTCATCGCGGCCAAGGGCTTCGACTGCGTCATCCCGCCGGTCGAGGAGAAGAGCCCGGAGGACGCCGCCAACGGCGATGACGAGGCGAAGGCCCGCGCCCTCGCCGCCGCGGCGCCGGGCACCGGCCCGCAGCCGGCGCCCTGCCCGGACACCGTGGCCGGCCAGGGCTCCGAACCGGCCGTCCCCGGCACGGAGGCGCCCGCCGCCGGGACTCCCACCACCCAGGCGCCGCAACCGGTCGCTCCGAGGCAGGCGCCCCGGAACGAGAGTCCGGGCAGCGAACCCGCCCTTCCGCTGCCCACGCTCGGCGAGGGGAACTGACATGCTGACCGCGGTCACCCGCATCAAGATCGTCGTGTTCGCCGTCATCGCGCTGCTGGTGGTCGCCTACATCGGGATCAACTACGGCGACGTCGGACGCTACGTCGGGCTGCGCGGCTACTACACGGTCCGGCTCGACCTGCCGAGCACCGGCGGGCTCTTCGAGGGTTCCGCGGTGTCCTACCGGGGCGTCACCGTCGGCAAGGTCGGCAAGCTCGACCTCAGCTCGGACGGCGTCATCGCCGAGCTCCGCATCGACAAGTCCTCGCCGGACATCCCGCGGAACCTGGAGGCGGTCGTCGCCAACCGCTCCGCCGTCGGCGAGCAGTACGTCGACCTGCGGCCGCGCGCCGACGCCGGGCCCTACCTCGCGCAGGGCAGCACGATCCCGCGGAGCGTCACCACCGTCCCGGCGCCGATCAACGAGACGCTCAAGAGCGTCAACGACCTCGCCGCCTCGCTCCCGCTGGACGACACCAAGACCCTCATCGACGAGCTTGGGCTGGCGTTCGCCGGGCAGGGCCCGCACCTCCAGCAGCTCCTGGACACCAGCGCCCGGTTCGTGTCGGCCTCCGATGCGGCGTTCCCCGACTCCCGCGCGCTGATCCACAACGGTGAGGTCGTGCTGCGGACGCAGAACGAGATGTCGGGGGCGTTCGCGTCGTTCGCGTCCGACTCCCGCCTGCTCGCGCGGCAGCTCCGCGACTCCGACACCGACCTGCGCGAGGTCATCGCGGCCGGGCCCGGCGCGGCGAGCGAGCTGTCGGGCCTGCTCCGCGACCTGGACCCGAGCCTCGGCGTCCTGCTGGCGAACCTCCTCACGACGGCCCGCGTCGCCGAGCCGCGGCAGGACGCGATCGGGGAGATGCTGGCCAACCTCCCCATGGTCGCGAGCATCGGCCCGAGCATCGTCTCCGACGGCACGCTCCGGATGGGCCTGGTCAACACCTTCTTCAACCCGCAGCCCTGCACGCGCGGCTACGGCGGGACCCGCTACCGCGCGGGCGACGAGCTGTCGTCCGCGCCGCCGTTCAACACCGGCGCGCACTGCGCGGAGAGCCCGAGCACCGGCATCAACGTGCGCGGCTCCGCGAACGCGCCGCACAAGGGAGTCCCGGCGCCTGCCAAGCCCGGAGCGCCGGCCGCCTCCCGGCCGGCCGACCTGCTCGCCTCGCTGGGGCTGCCCACCGGGACGCCGCCGTCGTCGTCGTCCGGCGACCTCGCCGCCCTCCTCGGGCTCGGAGGCACGCGATGACCGAGGCGGCGGCCGCACCGCGCGGACCGGCCCGGCTGATCCGGTGGATCCGCCCGGCGGGCTACGTCCTCGTGGCCGCCGCCACCGTCCTGCTCGGGCTGTCCTGCTGGTCGCTGATCCAGTCCGGCCGGGGCGCCGACCACGACCTCGCCACCGCGCGGGACGAGGTGAGCCGGACCGCCGTCCGCGACCTCGCGCTGGTCAACAGCATCGACCCCAAGGTGGCCGACCTGGACATGACGCACTGGCTGGACGTCGCCACCGGCCCGTTCGCCGACGCCCTGAAGGCCGACATGCCCAACGCGCGCGCGAAGTTCGCCGGCCAGAAGAGCCCCTCGCACGGACGGGTCACCGCGCTCGCCGTCACCGCGCTCGACCGGTCGGCGGGCGAGGCGACCGTCCTGGCCTCGGTGCGCATCTTCACCGAACCCGCGGGCGACGCCGCGCAGGGCACCGAGCAGCGCAAACGCTACGAGGTCGGGATGCGGCGGGTGGGCGGCACCTGGAAGATCAGTTCGCTGAAACCGCTGGCACCCGGGGGGAGCGGGCCGTGAGCATCACCGAAGAGCGCCCCGCGCGCCGTCCGGTCCCGCGGAAGAAGAAGACCGCCCGGCGCCCGCTCGTCTCGCGACTCCGGCGGGCGGCCGGGCTGGGGTGGCCGGTGGCCCTCGCCCTGGCGCTGTGCCTGTCCGCCCTCGCCGTCGACGGCTGGGCCGACGGGCGGAGCGAGCGGTCACCGGCCGCCAACCGCGCGCTCGTCGACAAGGCCCGGACCGGCGAGGTCGTCGCCGACGTCTCGGCGAAGGTCGCGCGGATCTTCACCTACACCTACACCGACCCGGCGGCCACCGAGCGGGCCGCGACCGACGTGCTCACCGGCCGGGCCGTCGCCGACTACCGCGGCCTGTTCGGCCTGGTGAAGAAGAACGCCCCGGTCATGAAGCTCACCCTCACCACGAAGGTGGCGAAGGCCGGACTGATCAAGCTCACCCGTGACGGGACGGCGGTCCTCCTGGTCCTGCTGGACCAGACGGCCACCCGGGCCGGGAAGGCGACCGGTCCGCCGGTCGCCGCCCAGCTCGTCGTCACGGCCCGCGACGACCACGGCTGGCGCATCAGCGACCTCCGGGCCGCCTGAAGGAAAGGGGTGGAATTCAGGTGACCAAGACAAGGACCGCAGACCCGGCGGCGGACGAGCCCGAGGTGCGAGCCGAGGAACCCGAGGCCCGCGGCGAGCCCGCCGCGCCGGAACCGTCTGCGGAGGAATCGGGCGCGGAGGAATCGGGTGAGGCGGCGGAGAAGGCCGCCGAGCCCACCGGTTCGGAGCGGCCCGCGGAGGACGCGGACGCTTCGGATGCGGAGACGTCGGCCGAGGCCGCGGGCGGCGAGCCGGACGCATCGGAGGGGGATACCGGCGGCGGGCCGGCTCCGGAGGGGTCCGCGAAGAAGACGGACGCGGCGCCGCGGCGCCGGCTCTCCAAGGACCCGCTGATCCGGATCGCGTCGCTGGTGACGCTGGTGGCGGCCGGTGCCGCGGCGTGGTTCGGCTGGTCGTACCACGCGGCGTCCGGCGACGACTCGCTGGCCTACGCCGCCGAACGGGACCGGGTCCTCGCCGTCGCCGGCCAGGAGATCGTCAACCTCAACACCCTCGACTACCGCCAGGTGGACGCGGGCCTCAAGGTGTGGCAGGACTCGGCGACCGCGCAGCTCTACGACCAGATCGTGCAGGGCCGGGAGCAGTTGAAGACCGAGGTGCAGAAGGCGAAGACGGCCAGCAGCGCGAAGATCCTCGAATCCGGGCTCACCGAACTCGACACCCGCGCGGGCAAGGCGGCCGTCATCGCCGCCGTCCGCATCACCATCACCGGTGCCGACGGCAGGCCGGTCGACAACACCCGGCGGTTCGCCGGCCAGCTCACCCGGACCTCGGACGGCTGGAAACTGTCGGCGCTCGGCCAGGCCCCGACCGGAACGCCCTGAGCGGGGAGGAGAAAAGCGAATGGCAGCGATCACTTCGGCCGGCCGGTTCGTTCCCGGCACCGCGCGCACCCGCCTCGTCGTTCTTCTCGGCGCGCTGACCATAGCCCTCGGCGGAGTCGCCGCCTGGTCGAACGCGCAGGAACGCGACCTGACCGGCGCGGCCTCGGCGCAGAACGGTGCGCTCAGTGACAATGGCCGCACCGCCGAGGTCAAAGGCCAGGTCACCACGGCCGTCAACACGGTGTTCTCCTACAACTACGCGGACACGGCCAAGACGGAGAAGGCGGCGCAGCAACTGCTCACCGGAAAGGCCGTCCAGCAGTACAACCAGCTCTTCGCGCTTGTCCGCCGGCAGGCGCCCCAGCAGAAGCAGGTCCTCACGACGACGGTCACCGACTCGGCGGTGAAGTCCCTGACCGCCGACCGTGCCCGCCTCCTGGTCTTCGCCGATCAGCGCAACACCCGCACGGACACGAACAAGACGAGCTACTCCGCGGCCGTCTTCGCCGTGGACGCCCTGTACGCGCACGGCGCCTGGAAGATCACCACCATCGACACCCTCGGCGCATAAAGCATCACGAGCACAGCGTGGATCCGGAGGGGCAATGCGTAAGCCAGGAAGAAGTCCTCTCACGGCGATCTCCCTCGCCGCCACCGCCGTCATCGCCGCAACGGCCGCAACGCTGACGACGACGTGGACCATCCTCCCCGGAGGATCCGTAACCGCGTTCAACAGTACAAATGTCGGGGCCATCGATCTCACCAGCCATGCGGTACTCAGCTGCAACGAAGTGTCAGCCAAGGCCCAAGTGAAGAGCGGTTCGGGACTGCCGCCGGACGGGCTGGCGGAGATTACAGAAGTCGCATTCTCCAATAATGGGGGCTCATGTCCGACGACCGGGGGAATCTTGGCCGAACTCCGGGCAGCGAACCTTCCATGGCAGATTGATGCCGAGTCCTACGACAACGCAAGCGGTAAGGCGATCGGGAAGGTCGTCGGCGTCGCCATCGAAATGCACAGCTCAGACGGGTGTAACGCGACCTTCTCCGGTCCGGAGGGCCAATCGGGCTGGGTCAGGCTCGTTTACGACAACGGAGCCGAGGTCGGATACGGAGCTGTGACGGTCGGATTGACTTTAGGTACGTCCTCTGGAACGAATCTGGTCGTTACCAAAGTCGACGGCGGGTGCGACACCAACCTGGTCGGTATCGGTGATGAAATGCAAGTAACTGGCCAGTTCTTCGTAGATCCAAATCTGTCGGTGACGAGCTCGTGACGGCCTGATATGAGGCCAGGTCGAGCTGCTGCTGCCAGCATAGGATCGGCGCTAAGTCGGTGATAATTCTGGGTGATCGAATCCTAAGTTATTGACAAATCGGAGGGTAACTGTGGTGCGCTTGAAGAAAAGTCTGACGGCCTCTTGAATGGCGTGCTACTGGCAGGTATCTTCTGGTGAGAGAACGGCAGGACTGGGTGGTCTTGTGGTGAAGCCAGAGGAGTTCGGCTTCCGGGGTTCTGCTCCCATCGCCCCTGGAGGAGTTGCTTCTGCAGAACGCGGTCAGTGTCCCTACGAGTAGAAGAAACCACCCCCCTGAAGGGAAAAGAACTGACATGCGGAAGATCATCAGCAAGGCTCTGACCGCCGGCGCGGTCGCAGCCACCACGGTCGCCCTGGTCGCCGTCCCCGCCTCGGCGTCCGGTACCTGGACGATCAACCCCGCCGGCGGTGTCAGCGGGTTCAACACCCAGAACGTCGGTGCGCTCGACCTGACCACCCACGCGGTCGTGTCCTGCAACGAGTCGTCGGCCACCGGCAACGTACCGGTGGGCGGCAGTGGCCTCGCCGGCGCGGGCATCGCCGAACTGACCGACGTGACCTTCTCGAACAACGGCGGGGCGTGCCCGGCCACGGGCGGGATCCTCGTCACGATCACGACCAGTGCGTCCGCGACCAACGCCTGGTCGTTCAACGCCGACAGCTACAACTCCACCACCCACGTCACCACCGGCACGCTGACCAATATCAGCGCGTCGATCCACGGCAGCGACGGGTGCGACGCGACGGTCGGCGGACCCGGTGGCGGGACCGGCACGATCAACGGAACCTACGACAACGACGACCAGACCCTCAGGGTGTCCGGCAACAACCTCGTGGTGCAGACCGCCGACGCCCAGTGCGACCCCAACCTGATCAACGTGGGCGACCAGATCCAGCTCACGGGCGAGTACATCGTGGTCACGGACTCGGGGCCCAACCTGGTCGTCACCAGCCCCTGAGATGAGAGCAAGTCCTTGATCGAGGCCGCACCCGGGCTCCCCGGCCCGGGTGCGGTTCCCCCGTGGGAACGAGGAAATGGAATGCACCTGATGCCCAGAACCGCCGCGCGGGTCGTGGCGATCGCGGCCGTCATCGTGAGCAGCGGCACGGTGATCGCCGTTCCGCCGGCGGTGGCGGACATCGGTACCGACATGCGATTCGTGTGCGCCGGTGAGACAGGCACGCACACGGTGGGGCTCCGAATCGAGAGCAGCGTTCCATCGTCCGGCAGTGTGGGTGAACCGGTCCAGCTGGGAACCATCAGGGTCGAGGTCGATCTCCCCGCCGAGTTAGTGGATCAGGTTCGGGTCGAGTCTCCGATACCACCGGTGACAGGCGCGACGACCTCTTCCAGGCCCTCCCCTGCGCTCGGGGGTGTCGCGCAGATTCGGGTCGACGTTCGCGATGACAGCGGTGAGCGGCACGCCGGGTGGCCCGCGTTCGCCCTGGCCGCCGTGCCCCTGCGCGGCGATGGAACCGTGCATCTGACCGGCAGCGGGGTGGCGCCGCCGGTTGTTCCCCGATCGCCGGGTGGACTCTCCTGGGTGGCGGGTGATTTCGATCTGTCCCTGGCGCCTACTGAGCAGGCGGCAAAGAGGGACGAGGCAGAGCTGTCGCTGCATTGTGCGGCGGACAAAGGCGCGGTGCTGGGTTCCGTACGGGTGCAACGGGAGAGTCAGACGCCGGCTCTAAATGCGCAGAACAGGATAACCCGCCAAGCTGCGGCTCCCGAGAAGAACGTGTGCGAGGAAATCCCCGGTTCGGGTGCCGATCCCAGGTACGCCATCAACCCCGATCCCACGCTGATGAAGATCTACGACGAACCCCAACTCCCGGACGGGTTGGACGAGTTCACGGATGCAGGTCTCGCACAGTGCGTCAGCGCCGCGGGGTTCGTAAATATACGCAAGTCCAGAAATGCCGTACCGCTCGCCGCCTCCAGTGTCCTCAGAAGGGGCACCACTGCCTATCAGCCCAGCTCAGATGTACCAAATTATGCCGAGCAGCGTGGCTATGCTGTAAACCGTACGGACCCGCTCCCCGGGACCGTGCTGGGTTTTGGGTTCATGCCGACGCGTGCAGTGGCCGAGGCCGTCCAGGTCAAGGCCCCGGGGGCAGGGAAGAACGACCCGATCACCGGCAATTTTCGGTTCATCGCACCAAATTACCCTGATCACGTTTTCGACGCGACCCAGAGTTCCAGTCTGAAAATCGCGTCATACGTTCGAGTAAAAGCGAGTGCGGCACAGGTGAACGGTGTGCCGATCAATCTCGGACAGAATTGCACTACACGCCCGACCGTGCTCAACGTGCATGCGTTCCTCGGGAACAGGGAGACTGGGCTCCGGCCACCTACCGTCGGACAGACCCTGATTGCTGAAGATTTGAAAATTCCGGAGTTCAGCGGCTGCGGAGTGACGGAGGATCTCAGCCCTCTTCTTACCGCAAGTATCTCGGGTGGGGGCAACTACGTGAAGGCCGAAGCCGGCGGTTGGTGCTACCCCGGTGAGGGAGGCGGGTGTGTGGACGGTGCCGCTCCGCCGCCGGCGACCCTTACCATCAGACCGGGTGGCGACATCACTGCGGTTGCCGAACCGTTCATTCTTAGGGATGTGACCAGAAGGGCCCAGGTGAGTTGTGCATCGGCGACCATGCGGTTCCACCTGGACCCACAGCACTGGCGTGCGGGCTTCATGCTGGCTCGAGCGGGAATGTCGTTTGAGAATTGTGAAATCCAGGCGCAGGACCGCACCGTGTATCCGGCCGAACTCACTCTGACCGATAGCCTGTGGCTGAATGCGGTCGAGTTCCAGCCAGACGGGAGCTTGTGGATCCAGGCGACCAACGCGCTTTTCGTGGCGGCTACGGAGGTCAACGGGACCAAGTGCACACTGCGATTCAGTAAGAAAGTCCTCAAACCGCCGTCCGAATCAGTCGATTCGACAGGCGAATTCAAATTGTCCTACTACAGCGACGGTTCCATGTCGTCGTACATCGGTCCCGACTTCCTTACCTCGCCGGAATCGACCTGCAATATACCGGGGTTCCGTAAGAACCTTCGTCTCGGTCAGGGGACGGCCGACTTCGTCGTTCACCCGCGGCAGGAGATCACGACGCCGTGAGCGGCTGAACGCGCCGCCGTCGTGGGCTTCGCCCAGGCGCGGAGGTCAGACCGACCGCCCGACGAATTCAAGAGACCGGCTGTGTCTGCCTGCACCACCCCCGGCAGGCGCGGCCCGGCCGGCTCGCCGCGGGCCTTAACGAGCCCGCGGCGAGCGCGGCGACGCCGGTGCGTTCCGTCTATGAAAGGTGCGACATTGAGAGGCCCGAGCTCTATCCGGCCACTGCTGTCCGCATTCGCCGCCGCCCTCGCCGCGGCCGCGGTCGGCACCGTCGCGCCGCAGGCGGTGGCGGCACCCGAGGACACGTGGACGGTCGCTCCCGGTGGGGCGTTGACGGCGACCGCACCACTGCGGATCGGCAACGTGACCCGAGGCTGGAACATCGACTGCGGCACGGCCACTCTCACCGGGGCCGCGAAGGCGGGCTCCGGGAACGCGGGAAACCAGCTCGTCGAGTTCGACGACGAGTCCTTCGAGAACTGCTTCGGGCCGGACGGCGTCCAGTACACGGTCGCGATGACCAGCGAGGTACAGCTGGATTTGAACGCATCGTCCTACGACGCCGCGGCCGGCAGGACGACGGGCGATCTGTCCGGCTTCCAGCTCAACCTGGTGGGCGCGAACAGATGCCAGGCCGATATCGCCGGTCCCGCCGGCGACCTCGGCAGTGCCGACGTCACGTTCATGAACAACGGGAGCGTCCTGGGTCTCGGTGGCGGGGACATGGGCGTCACCTTCGTCAATTTCGCCTGCGCGAGCGGCTTCATCGCAGTCGGTGACCAGGTCGTGGTCACGGCACAACTCAGCGTGTCGCCCGCTCAGACGATCACCAGCCCGTAAGCCGCCTGCCGGCAGCCTTTATCGGCGGCCGTGCCGCGTATGCCCTTGCCGACCCGCAACCGGTGACAATATCGACCGTTCCGTGCGGGGTCATTTCTGGCAGTCGCTAACAAGGCAAATAATCCTCATATTCGTGGGCCCGGATGTATTGAACCGTCATTGTTTTGGTCTTATTCTCCCGGTTAGGAATCGAGGATCTTCTCGTAGCGGAGTCCACATCACGGTTCCGCGCCGACCGTGCTCGCGCCAGGGCGTCCGGCGCTTCCATCCCGTTTTCTGCCGGCACGAAGAAAGGACCGACTGGTGAAGTCCACTCGTTTCCGCGGGCGCAAGCCCCTCCTCGCGCTTTCGGCCGCCGCGGCAGCCGCGACGCTGGTCCTCGGCTTGGGGACCTCGGCCGAAGCCGCACCCGCCCTCAACCCCGACCCGATCCCCAGCAGCTTCGACT
The DNA here is from genome assembly GCF_004348335.1 of Actinomadura bangladeshensis. Taxonomy (GTDB): domain Bacteria; phylum Actinomycetota; class Actinomycetes; order Streptosporangiales; family Streptosporangiaceae; genus Spirillospora; species Spirillospora bangladeshensis. Next base: position 12,594 of record NZ_SMJW01000120.1, read on the forward strand.
TCTCCGACTGTCCGCCCCTCCCCGAGGGATCGGACCCCGGCTTCTCGCACTGCTTCACCGTCGTGGTCACCAGCGGCACCTTCAACGTCGGCAACTTCGAGCAGACGATCGACGAGCCGATCCGGATGACGTTCGCGCAGGCCTTCAACCTCTCGACCTTCCAGTTCACGAACGTGTTCGGGAAGTTCCGCGCGCCGAAGATGCTGGTCCAGCCGGGCCTGTTCGGTGACCCGTTCCTGTCGGCCGTCTACGCCAGGCCCGAGTACGCCGGCGTCTTCGACCTGCCGTCGAGCACGGACTACAAGATCAAGCTCGGGCTGAAGATCCGGCTCATCAACCCGGTCCTCGGGTCCAACTGCACGGTCGGCAGCGACAGCAACCCGATCGTGCTGAACTTCACCACCGGGACCACCTCCCCGCCGGCGCCCAACACGCCGATCACCGGTGAGCCGGCGACGGTCGTGCGGTCCGACCCGCCGCCCTCGGTCCGGTCCGCCAAGCACGTCGAGAACTCCTTCGCGGTGCCCGGCGCGAAGGGCTGCCTGTTCGGCGGCGGTGTCGCCGACTGGCTGGTCAACCAGATCGGCGGGTTCCCGTCGGCGGCGGGGCACAACACCATGATCCAGAACGAGTACATCGTCGAGAAGTCGTACAGCGACCTCTAGGCCGAGCGCAACGAGCGTGCCGTGCCCGCGGCGACCCCGCGGGCACGGCTCCCGCATCGAGCGCGGCGGCTCCGGGCCGTGCCAGGCCCGCCCTCACAACAGAACAACATCAGATTCGCGGCCTCCCCCCGTCCCCTGACACCCCGCAGGAAGGAAACGGCCGACGTGTCAGATCAGGAAGCGACGCGATATCCGGTCCTCTCCCGACGAAGGGCCATCGGCGCCGCGGGCGCCGGCGTAATGCTCGGCGGAGCACTCACCCCCTCGGCAGCGGCGAGCCCCACCACAAGCCCCACCACGAGTCCGCCGACAGGGCTGACCGCGCGGCAGCGGGCCGTGGTGCTGCGGGTGGCCAGGGCCGGGGCGAACGTGCCGGTCAGATTCCCGAGTTTCGGTGAACCGGGGACCGCGGAGGCCCGCGCCACGGCGGCACGGCTGGACGCGGCCCTCGCCCGGCTGGATGCCGCCCGTCTCGCCCCGATCGCCGCGGCCGCGGACGCGCTCTCCGAAGGCGGCACGGCGCAGCGGGGACGGGCGAAACTGCTCGCCGCCCTCGGACGTCTCGCCGATGACCCGGAACACGCCGACGGCGTGCGCATGCTCGCCGCGCTCGCCATCGCGACCGTCTCGCGGCATTTCGACCCGAACGGCGACTATCCCGCTTCGCTGTGGATCGGCGGGCTGCGCCACCTCGGCCGGCGGGGCAGGCCGGCTCACCCGATCCCGCACCTGGAGGCCCGGCGATGAAGTTCAGGCCGGACACCCGGGCCGCCCTCGAACGGGGCCGGGACGAGATCGTCGAACGCTACCTGCGGAGCGGCGACCCGAACATCGTCGGAGTCGGGATCAGCTTCCGGGTGCGCAGCGGGAAGCGGACCGACGAGCCGGTCGTCATGGTCCTGGTGGAGAAGAAGCGCCCGGCGGCGCTCGTCTCCCTGCGGCGGTTGCTCCCCGAACACGTCGAGATCGACGGCGTCCGATGGGGCATCGACGTGGTCGAGGCCGGCCCCGCACCGTCGGTCGGCGTCGCCCAGAGCCCCGTCGCGCCGACGCTGGCGGCCGGGCCGATCAGCGAGGAGATGCGTCCGCCCCGGCAGGGATGCAGCATCTCCAACCAGGTCGCGGGCGACGGCACCGGCACCTACGGGGCCACCGTCGTCGACCTCACCGACAACACCAACGGCCTGCTGACCTGCAACCACGTGATCGGGCGGATGAACGCGGGCCGGCCCGGCGAGGCGATCATCCAACCCGGCTTCGCCGACACCTCCAACCGCAACGCGATCGCCACGCTGAAACGGCTGATCCCCATCGATCCGGCCACCGGCACCGACACCGACGCCGCCCTCGCGCAGCTCGCCGGCGGCGTCGGGGCCACCGCCCTGGTCGCCCGCGACCTGATGGCGCCGATCAGCCCGAGCCATCCGGCGGTCGGCCTCATCGTCGCCGGCAACCAGACCGGCGGCTGCTACATGACGGTCATGGACACCGTCCTGACCGGGCTGAACGTCAAACTGCTCGGCGCCACGTCCAGCTCGACCGCGACCAAGGCCCCGCAGGTCGGCATGCACCTGGAGAAGGTCGGCCGTACCACCGCCTACTCCTCCTCCACGGTCATGAGCATCGGGAACACGGTGCGCGTCGACACCCGGAGCCCGCTCGGCGTCGTCGAGTACCGGAACCTGATCTACGCGCCGGGTTTCTGCCTCGGCGGGGACTCGGGCTCGGTCGCCTGCGAGGGCGGCGACGGGGAGACGTTCGTCGAAGTCCCGGACTCGCCCTGCCCCTTCCTCACCGAAGTCGGCACCTACTACGACCTCGACCTCGTCAGCGAGAACGACCTGGCCGACCAGGCCAGGGACGAGTTCTTCGCCCAGAGCGTCACCGGGAACCTGCTGATCCAGGCGACCTACCTCAACGCCGAGGTCGTGAAGAACCGGGTCGAGAACGAGACCGCGACCGAGGACGAGCTCTACTACGCGCAGGAGTTCCATCAGCGCAGCCGCGACTTCGTCGCCGAGGTCATCGCCGACCCGACCTCGACGGCGACGGTCACGCAGGCCCAACTGGACGACACCACGTTCATCGTCGACGGCCTGACGCAGACGCTGATGACTCCGCAGGAGGCCGATGCCGCCTGGGTGCTGAACGACGAGGTGCTGTCCCAGACCCTCGGGATGAACCGCACCCAGATGATCGCCTACATGAACGATCAGGCCGTCGCGAAGAAGGTGTACGACACGATCGCGGCCGTGCCGACCCTGGAACTGCATCCGCAGATCCCGCTCGACTGAGCGGAACGCCGTGAAATCCCTTGGCAAGCCAGGAGGGAGGGGCGCGTTGGTCGCAGGGCATGAGGCCGGCGCGCTCCTCCGGCCGCACTCCGACAGCTTCACCGGTTATCCGGAACGGGTGACCGGTCGGCTCGCGGAACTCGCGCGGAGCCTTCCGCCCGCCGTGCGCCCGTCGGCCTTGGGGCTCGTCCGGCGGCCGGGGAAGCGCCTCCGGTCGACCCTGCTGGCCGCGTGCGCCGGATTCGGCGACCCCGACCCGGACCGGCTCGTCCGGCTGGGCGCGGTCGTGGAGCTCCTGCACATGGCGTCGCTGCTGCACGACGACGTGATCGACCGGGCCGCGACGCGGCGCGGTGCTCCGGCGGCCCACACGGTGATCGGCGCGGAGGCGGCCTCGCTCGCCGGGCTGGCCTGCTTCGCCCTCGCGGGCACCGAGGCCGCCGTCCTCGGCGACGGCGTCAGTCGCGTGGTGGCGGATACGGCGGCGGCGCTCGCCGCGGGCGAGATGCTCGACGTCGAGCGGGCCTTCGACGTCGAACTGTCCGTCGCCGACTACCTCGAACTCGTCCAGCGCAAGACCGGCGACCTTTTCCGGCTGACCTGCCTGCTCGGGGCCGCCGAAGCGGACGTGCCCGCGGAGGACGCGGAACGACTGGCGCGGGTCGGCACCGCGCACGGCGCGGCGTTCCAGATCCTGGACGACTGCCTCGACTTCGACCCGGCCGCCGGTGCCGCCGGGAAGCCGACCGGCAACGATCACCTGCTCGGGCTGTTCGGCGCCCCGATCGTCCTCGCCCTCCCGCAGGACGCCACCGGCGACCTGGCCCCCCTCCTCCTGCGTCCCGCGCTCGACGCCGCCGACCTGGCGCGGATCCGCGCCCTGGTCGTCGGTCTCGGCGGTCTCGCAGCCGCGAAGGACACCGCCCGCGACCTGCACCGGCAGGCCATGGACGCCCTGGCGGAACTGCCCGCCGGGAGCGCCCGGGATCGGCTTGCGGACATCATCCGGCTGCCCCGGTGGGCCGAGTCGTGACCGGTGTGAGCACGGTGGACGTACTGGTCGTCGGCGCGGGAGTGGCGGGAGCCGTCGCGGCGATCGCCCTGGGACGCAGCGGCGTCGGCACGCTCCTCGTCGGCCCGGCCCGTGCCTCCACCGGATCGGACTACGACGTCCTGCTGGGCGGTCCGGCCGTCGCCGGCCTGTCCGCCATCGGCGCGCTCGACCACCTCACCTTCGAAGAGGTCGGCGGAGTCGTCCTCCATTGCGGAGAGGGCAGGCCGCGCCCGTTCCCCGCGACGGGCAGTGCGGTCTGCGCCGCCGAAGGCCTGCACCTGGGCCTCATCGAGGCGGCGGTGGCGGCGGGCACGGCACGCGTGCGCGGCCGGGTCCCGCGGATCGACCGCACGGACGACGGGCGGCACCGGGCCGTCATCCAGCCGGACGCCGGTGCCCCCTGGGAACTCACCGCCCGGCACGTCATCATCGCCCATGGCGTCCACGGCGAAGCGACCGGTGTCGCCGCCGTCCGGCGGTACTCGGGCGTCCCGCGGCGGTCGGAGGCCGTCACCATGCTCGCCGCGCCTTCGACCATCGACCCGCGCGAACACCCGACGTACATCTGGGCCGTACCGAATGCCGGTGGTGATGCCGGGACGTGCACGGTCGGCGCCGCGAGGCTGGGCGAAATCCGCCCGGAGGACCTGGAAGAGTTCCTCGACCGAGCATGGCGAGAACTCTCCGGTGCGGACTCCGCGCTCCGCGGCGGGACGCCGTGCGGCCCGACGTTCTCCGGCCCGCTCAACAGCGGATTCACCCCGGCCAACGCGGTCGCCGACGGACGCCTCCGAGTGGGCGACGCGGCCGGGCTGGTCAACCCGTTCACCGGCGAGGGCCTCGGGTACGCGGTCGAGAGCGGAATGGCCGCCGCGCGCTGCATCGCCGCCAATCTCCAGAACCCCGGGCGCGCCGCGAAGGACTACCGGCGGCGCCTCGCCGCCTCCTATGTCGGCTACTTCGAGACGGCGCGGCACGCGGCCCGCCGCTACCACCTGACGTGGCGGGTCCTCGCGTCCACCGCCGACAGCGACCGCCCGTTCTTCGCCAAAGCGCGCCGGGCGGTGCTCTTCCCCGACGGTCTCGCCGGTCTGACGGCGGCCGAGCGGATGCTGCTGCCGGACGCGGAGGCGGCATCGCTGAAACCCTTCTTGGTCGCCTGCGACGAGGTCGCGGTGAGCGCGGTGCGGAGCGACTGGCCGTTCCTCGCCAGACTGGTCATCACGGCGGAGACGTCCTCCCACCGGCGGCTCCGCCCGGCCGTCCCGTTCTTCGCCGCGCTCGGGGCGGGCGGCCGCCCGCCCGACATCGCGCGGGCCACCGTCGGCGCGGCGATAGAACTCGCCACGCTCGGCGCGCTGGCCTTCCTCGGCCCGTCCGCGCCCGTACGGCCGGGCGGCCGGGCGGTCGACTGGGGCACCACCTCGGTGATCCTCGCCGGGGACTTCCTGCTCGCCCAGGCCGCGCGGCTCGTCGCCACGTACGCCCCGGAGATCTCGTGGTCGTTCGCCGACTGGCTCTCCGACCTGACCGCGCTGCGCATCGAACGCGTCACCGGACCTCCCGGCGCGGGGAACGTACCGGCGACCGCGCTGTTCGCCGCCCTGCTGGAGTTCCCCGCCCGAATCGGCGGCCGGCTCGGCGGGGCCGCGCCGCCGGTCGTGGACGCCCTGCGGGTCTACGGGCGGCAGTGCGGCCACGCGTTCCTGCACACCGAGGACGTCCTGGCCCTCGGCGGCCGGACCGGACGGCTCGACTCGACCCTGACGGCGATGCTCGACGGCCGCATCTCGGCGATCCCCGATCACCTGGATACAGCAGGAGAGGTCACGGCCGACATCCTGGAGCGCGATACAGGATTGCGGCTCCGCGCGATGGAATCGGCGACCGCCGAGAGTAGGGCGGCGGAACACCGCGCTCTCGCCGCCATAGAAGCGGTGCCCGATCCTCACGCGACACGGATGCTCCGCGAATTCGTCACCACCCTCACCCGGACGGACGGAGGTGAGAAAGCCCGCTGACCGCATCGACCGCATTCTCCAACGACCTGCATAGGGGTCTTCATGCGTACTCTCTCCAATCGCGTTCTGCTGCTCTTCGCCTCCGCAATGCTCGTGCTCTTGCCATTCGGCGCAGTCACCGCACAGGCCGACGAGGTCACCTGGACCGTCATCGACGGCGGACGAACCGACGCTTACGGCGGCCTCGCGGCACAGACGACGAGCGGCGGGGCCGCAAGCTGTAGTAGCTCGAACCTGATCGTTCGCTTCCGAGATGGGACCGGGCTCAGCGGAACCAGTCTCATCATGATTACCTACGGAACCCTCAGCAACTGCGAGGCATCGGGCCTGCCGATCGAGATCCACCCGCGCGGGTTGCCGTGGAAGATGAACGCCACCTCCTACGACCCACAGACCGGGACGACTACGGGCACTCTGACCAGTGACGATGCCGCCGGCATCAGCGCGGTGGTGACCCTCGACTCCCTCGGGTGCGAGTTGGCGGTCGGTGGTCCCGGGACCGATAAGGGCGAAATCCAGGCCACCTACACCAACAGCACGGGCCAGCTATTCTTCTCCGATGCCAATTTGGTCATCACATCTGTTGGCCTGGGGTGCCCGGTGGTCAGCTTGGGTGACCAGCTAACGGTCTTCGCTAATTACTATGTCGTTCCTGCTCCGACCATTACGAACCCTTAGGAGTCGTCATGCGACGTTTCTGGAAACGGCTTCTCGCCGTCCCCGCCGTCGCGGCCGCCCTTTCGCTGGCCGCCCCTACCCCCGCGTCCGCCCTGCCCATGACGGTGACTCCCACCGGCCCCGTCTCGTTCGACGGGGGGCTGTACCTGCTCAACGTGAGCACCGGAGCCCTGTTCTCGTGCTCGCCTTACCACCTGGACGCGAGCGCGCAGAACTCTTCACCGATCTTCCTGTTCTATCCGACGACCAATCGCTGCATTGGCTCGGGCGGTCTGCAAGCAGACCTAATTCCGATCTCTTCCCCATGGGGAATGGACGCTTACTCCATCGGAAACGGCGAGGTGGCAGGCCCCATAACCGGAATGTATCTCACCGTGAAGATGAGCGACGGCTGCCAGGCGAATATATCCGGCCCCGGAGGGGGAAGTGGAACGGTAGCCGCGCGCTACTCGAACACCGGCGAGCTCGATTTTCCCGCCGGCTCCGGCACCAACCTAAGGGTGACCACAATGAACGCGTTGTGCGACCCCCTCCTGATCAACATCGGCGACGCCTTCGCCGTAGGCGGTGCCCTCTTCGCGACTCCGATCGTGACCGTCACACCTTGACCGGATGTGAATGAGAGCCCATCGTGTTGAGAGGAGGACCCGGCGGCCTACCCGACGAGTTCACCGAGGGTGCGTATGTCGCCCGGCAGACCTGGCGCAGCAATCTGCCGATCCTGGTCATCCTCGGGCATTGCGGCCACTGGCTGGCAGGTGCGCAAGAACCTCCGACGGCTCGCTGAACGGGACGACGACCAATGATGTGCCGCCGGAGCCGACCACCTCATCTTGCCCAGCAGGCGATGACGGACCCGTAGGAGTGCCATGGCAACCGCGACTTTGAAAGGCCGGATTCCGTTCGAGACAAGCCGGCCGTGGGTGATCGGCGCAGTTCTGCTCTGCGCGGTCGGGACGCTCGGGGCCGTCGCCAACTCGGCGCGTCCGAGAGGGGACGTCGGCCGCGCGGCCGGGTTCGCGGACGTCCTGCGCATCAACCCGGGCGTGGTGTCGGTCGGCCAGACCGCCGTGGTCGCGGTGGTGATGGCCGCCGGGTTCGCGGCCCTGTGGTGGTCGCTGCGGAGGAGTTGGCCGTGGCTGCTGGTCGCGGGCGTGGCGCTGACGCTCCCCACCGAGTTCGTGAACGTCGTGGCGCACAACGAGCTGTTCAGCGGTGCCGCCTGGTTCTACTTCGGCTCGGTCACGGCCGGGGCGCAGCTGGTGCTGTTGGGCACCCTGGCCGCCGGGCTGCGACTCGTCCACATCGGGGCGCCCGGCGCGGGCGCGATTCTGATCGGGGCGGGCGCGGGCGCCCAGGTCTTCGGCGCGGCCACCGACGTGTGGATCGCGCACATCCTCCAGCCCGGGGGTCTCCGGATCGACTTCGCGGAGGCCGTCCAGGCTCTGCTGCACCTCGCGTTCCTGGCAACCGCGATAGGCGGGGCGGTACTCCTGCTGGGCCTGCACTTCCGCTATGACGGACGGCCCGAGCTGGCCGGGCCGTCCGAAGCGGAGCCCGCGATGGGAGCCCGGACGGCGATCGCGGGCGCGGCGGCGGCCCTGGCGTTCGTCCCGGCCGCGGCCATGGACACGGTCAAGGGCGGGTTCGGCGTCGGCGCGTGCTGGCTCCTGCTGGGCGCGGGCCTGGTGGCGGCAGCCCTGGCCGGGCTACGCGCCGCGCTCGGCACTGTCATCGCAGCGGCGGTCGTCGTCGGGGTCTCCGGCCCGGCGAGCGCGTTCATCCAGGGCATGAACACGAGCTTCGTCGGCATGTGGTTCCTGGTGGCGCTCGGCGTGGTGGTCGGGGCCGCCGCCGCGTTCCCGTCCTGGCGCAACTGGGCCACCTTGACCGGATGCGTCGCGTGCACCGCCGCGCTCGCCACCATCATGCTGATCCGCCCGGACGGCGTGACCGCGCTCATCATCGTCCCCCTCGCCGCTACCGTTACCGTCGCGATCGCTTCTCTCGGCACCTGGCTGACCCAGGACGGTCTTTCTCCGGCCGTCCTGGGCCCGCTGCTCTTCGCGACCGTCATCGGTGCCTGCGGCCTGCTCGGAGACTGGCAGGGAACCGGCCGCCGGGGACCGAACGCGGAACTGTTCCGCGAGCCCGGCCACCTCTGGCTCTACACCGTCCTGCTGCTCCTGGCAGGCGTCGCCGTCATCGCGATTGACCACTGGCGCACCCGCCCCGCCGCAGCAGATTGACCGGGCCCGGCAGTCAGCGGTCGCCGGAGTGCAAGGAGGTATTCGCGCCGAAGCCGAAGCCTTCATGAGCCCCATCACAGGGACGCGGCGGAGCCGAAGCGTCGTCGCCCTTGGTGGCGCGAATGTCGGGCGGGACGGTGTGCGGGACCTCGAACCAGACGCGCAGCCGGCCGTCGTCGAGCTGGTCGAACCCCCACGACTTGGCCAGCATCGCCAGGATGGGAAGGCCGCGCCCGTGCTCGCCATCCGAGTCGTCCCTGCGATGCGGGACGCTGCTGCCGCCCTCGTCCGTGACCTCGATCCTGATGTTGGACGTGTCCACGTAGGCGTCCACCTCCACAAGGTGGCCCTCGCCGTGGACGATCGCGTTGGTCAGCGTCTCCGACAGGAGAAGGACGCTGTCATCGCAGGCACTGTGCTGCGTGCCGAGCAGCGGTTCGAGCCGCCCGAGCAGCCACCGTCGCCCGTTCGCCACATTCTGCGGCGCGGACGGGATGACGCACGTCCCCAGGTGCTTCATCGAGCCCGCACCGCCCACGCGACCCGGGCCGCGGCCTCGGTCACGTCCCCGGCCATGCTCCACTGGTCGCCGAAGGCGTAGAGCCACCGCCCCCGGTGGTCGACCGCCGCGACCCCGAGCCACCTGCGCGGCCAGGCCCGTCCCGGCACCCACAGCACCGCCTCACCCCGCGAAGGGTGGACGAGCATGGACGCGCACTGCTGACGTTCCCCCAGCTTGAGACACAGATCAGCCAGGAGGCTGAACCGCACCACGTGCGGTCGCTGATCCGCTGACATCGTCGGACGCCCCTTCCCCAGGCACGCGAACGACCACGATTCACCCGACTTTCTTGCGTGATCGCCCATACACCGTGCGTAATTCTCGCTACGGTCAGAGCATGAAGCGGACGGTCTGAGTTTGTAAACCCAAAGAAGTGAACTCGCTCAAAGAATCACGGTCCGCTCGATGGGCATAGACGAAGCGGAGGTACGAACGTGGCAAGTCGGACGAGCCCCACGGTCCGCAGGCGGCGCCTCGCGTCTGAAATGCGGCGACTGCGCAGAGAGTCGGGAAAGACCCGCGAAGAGGCGGCCAAGTTCGCGGACATCGCTCCCGCCACGGTCAGCCGCATCGAGGCCGCCGTCCACGCGCCCAAGGTCGCCGACATCATGGCGCTCTGCAAGTTCTACGGCCTGGACGACGACCGCACCGAAGTCCTCGTCGCCCTCGCCCGCCAGAGCCGCCAACGCGGCTGGTGGCACCAGTACTCCGGCTCCATCCCCGACTGGTTCGAGGTCTACGTCGGCCTCGAAGAAGAAGCCTCCGAGGTCCTTCATTACGAGCCGGAGGCGATACCTGGCCTCCTGCAGGTCGAGGGGTACATCCGGGCGATTTCTCTCGCGGGCTTGGAGGCGCCGCCTGACGAGGAGCTTGAGCGTCGTGTCGCCCTACGGCTCAAGCGTCAAGAGCGCCTCACCAGCAGCGATGCTCCAAAGGTGTGGGCAATCCTCAATGAGGGCGCGATCCGCAGGCAGGTCGGCGGGCCCGAGACGATGCGCCAACAGCTCAACCACCTGACCTCTTTGTCGCAGCTCAATCACATCAACATCGTTGTCCTGCCGTTCAGTGCTGGAGCTCACCCAGGCATGCACGGACCCTGCACCCTCCTTCGGTTTCCCGAACCCGCCGACCCAGACGTCGCGTATGTCCAATACCGTCGCGGGAGTGTTTACTTGGAGGACCCATCCGATATCAGCCATTACGTCGAGGTTTTCGACCACCTTCGTTCGAGGGCACTCGGGCCAGACGAGTCGCGAGCCCTGATCGCAAGGGCGTCCGGCGAGATGTCCGAGGCGTGATAACCAGGAGAGTGGAGGTCAGCATCATGGACACATCTCGCGTTACCTGGCGGAAGAGCAGTCGGAGCGCCGACGAGGGCAACTGCGTGGAGGTCGGAGCGTGGCGGAAGAGCAGCCACAGCACGGGCAACGGCGGCCAATGCGTTGAGGTGGCCTCAGAGCGGGCGGTAGTGCTCGCTCGGGACTCAAAGGACCCGGACGGACCGGTGCTCGGCTTTGGCGCCGACGCCTGGACTGCCTTCCTCGAAACCGTGAAGAGCGGCAGCCTCGACCCCGCGTGACACCCTCCCGCGTGACGTTCTCCCGCGTGACGCCCTTCCGCGTGACGCCTTCCCTCGTCTCGCCCCCTTGTCTCGCCCTCGCGTGACACCCTCCCGCTCGACGCCGTCCCGCGTGACGCCCTTCCGCGTCCGGCCGTCCCTCGTCCGGCCCTCCCTCGTCCGGCCGTCCCGCGTGACGCCCTTCCGCGTCCGGCCGTCCCTCGTCCGGCCCTCCCTCGTCCGGCCGTCCCTCGTCCGGCCCTTCCGCGTCCGGCCGTCCCTCGTCCGGCCCTTCCGCGTCCAGGCCGTCCCTCGTCCGGCCCTTCCGCGTCCAGGCCGTCCCTCGTCCGGCCCTTCCGCGTCCGGCCGTCCCTCGTCCGGCCCTTCCGCGTCCAGGCCGTCCCTCGTCCGGCCCTTCCGCGTCCGGCCGTCCCTCGTCCGGCCCTTCCGCGTCCGGCCGTCCCTCGTCCGGCCCTTCCGCGTCCCGCCCCCTTGTC
>NZ_SMJW01000121.1 GCF_004348335.1 Actinomadura bangladeshensis
GCCGCCCGCCCCGCCGTACGACGAGGCCTCCTACGGCGAGGCCCCTTACGGCGGGAGCCCTTACGGCGAGGCGCAGTACGCCCAGTACGAGGACGCCCAGTACAGGACCCAGTACGAGGGCGCCCCGCACGAGGACGCGTACGACGGCGCCCCGCCTTCCGGCCCGCGCGGCAGGAAGCCGAAGAAGCCCGGCAAGGCGAAGAAACCAGGCGTTGCGAAGAAGCCCGGTTCCCCGAAGAAGCCCGGCCGGCCGGGCCGGGGGCGGAAGGCGTCCGAGGCCGGCGGGCTCGGGCCGAAGCTGTACTTCGGCGCGGCGGCCGTCCTGGGGCTGGTCGTGCTGCTCGGGCTCGGCGCCGTGGTCGCGTTCCGCGGCGGGGACGGCGGCGGCTCGGGGCACGCGGCCGGCACGAGGATCGGGACGCCGGCCGGGAACGGTCCCTCGCCGACCTCGTACTCCAGTTCCCCGTCGGCCTCGGCGTACGGCGGCATCACCGCCCGCCGCGCCGACCCGGAGCCGCTGACGGCCGAGGAGGCGTTCCCGGCGGAGGCGGCGACGCTGGCGGTCCCGGGCGGCAAGGCGAAGGTCAAGCTGCGCGGCAAGCGGCTCGACGCCGACTGCGCCGCCGCCGTCTGGGGCGGGAGCGTCGGCGCCGAACTCGGCAGGGGCGGCTGCACGCAGGCCGCGCGGGGTATCTACTCCGACACCAAGAACGGCTACGGGCTGGCCGTCGCCGTGTTCAACCTGAACTCCTCGGCGGACGCGGAGCGGTTCGTCGCGAAGCTGGAGGAGACGATCGGCGCGGGCTTCGTCCTGCCGCTGCCGGCGCCGGCGCCGCTGGACGACTTCGGCCGCGGGTTCGGCATGGCGCGCGGCCTCGCCATGGGCCATTTCGCCGTCGTGTCGTGGGCCGCGCGGCTGGACGGCAAGGGCGACGCGACCGACGAGACGCTGCTGTCGCTGCTGATCGAGGGCGGCACGTCCCCGGCGGTGCTGGGCCGCGCCGCCCGCGCGTCCGGTCCTGCGTCCGATTAGGGAAATTTCCGGTAGATCCCGGCGGATCACCGTAAACATCGCGTCTCGGTGATGATGCTCACCAGGCCCGGTGCGAGGCCCGGTTCAAGCGCCCCCTTACCCTTGGTCTAAACCACTTCGAGATGACGCACGGCGGATCGCAACCGAGAAGTTTCGCGATCCGGTGCAGTCGGGCATGTTCCCGACAGTGATGTAATGTCATCTCACCGCAGCAGGGCCAACGTCGTCCCACGACTGCACTGACATCAGACAGTGACACGAGACGACGACGGGAGGGTTGATGGCCTCGGCTGCCTTCACACCTGCTGCCCGCGTACAGGGCCGCCCTGATTCGCGGGGGCTGTACGATCCGGCCAACGAGCACGACGCCTGCGGTGTCGGCATGGTCGCCGACATGCACGGCCGCAAGAGCCACGACATCGTCGAGAACGCCCTGACCGTGCTGAAGAACCTCGACCACCGCGGCGCGGTGGGCGCGGAGCCGGACGACGGCGACGGCGTCGGCATCCTCGTCCAGATCCCGGACGCGTTCTTCCGCGAGGTCTGCGACTTCCCGCTCCCCGATGCCGGCGCCTACGCGGCCGGCATCGCGTTCCTGCCGGCCGACGGCGCCGAGCGCGCCGCCGCCATCGCCCACGTCGAGACGCTCTGCGTCGAGGAGGGCCTAACGGTCCTCGGCTGGCGGGAGCTGCCGCACGACCCCCGCTTCACCGGCCCGGCCGCGCGCCGCGTCATGCCGCACTTCGCGCAGCTGTTCGTCACCCCGGCCGCCGGGGGCCCGCACGCGGGCAGGACCGGCCTGGAACTGGACCGCGTCGTGTTCTGCATGCGCGAGCGCGCCGAGCAGGACGTCCAGGTCTACTTCCCGAGCCTGTCCAGCCGGACGATCGTGTACAAGGGGATGCTGACGACCCCGCAGCTGGAGCCGTTCTTCCCCGACCTGTCGGACCGCCGCTTCACCAGCGCGATCGCCCTGGTGCACTCGCGGTTCTCGACCAACACCTTCCCCGCCTGGGAGCTGGCCCACCCGTACCGGTTCATCGCCCACAACGGCGAGATCAACACGGTGAAGGGCAACCGGAACTGGATGCGGGCCCGCGAGGCGCTGCTGAAGTCCGACCTGATCCCGGGCGAGCTGTCCCGGATCTACCCGGTGATCGACATCGAGGCGTCCGACACCGCCTCGTTCGACGAGTGCCTGGAGCTGCTGCACCTCGGCGGCCGGTCGCTGCCGCACGCGGTGCTGATGATGATCCCGGAGGCGTGGGAGAACCACGCCGAGATGGACGCCGACCGCCGCGCGTTCTACGAGTTCCACTCCACCCTGATGGAGGCGTGGGACGGCCCGGCCAGCGTCAGCTTCACCGACGGCACCGTCGTCGGCGCCGTCCTGGACCGCAACGGGCTGCGCCCCGGCCGGTACTGGGTGACCGGCGACGGCCTGGTCGTGCTGGCCAGCGAGGCGGGCGTGCTGGACATCCCGGACGCCGAGGTCGTCCGGAAGGGCCGGCTGCAGCCCGGCAAGATCTTCCTCGTGGACACCGCCGCCGGGCGGATCGTCGAGGACGACGAGGTCAAGGCCGAGCTGGCCGCCGAGCACCCGTACGCGCAGTGGCTGCACCAGGGCCTCGTCCGGTTCGAGGAGCTGCCGCGGCGCGAGCGGGAGATCCCGACCCACGAGACGCTCGTCAGGCGGCAGCAGACGTTCGGCTACACGCTCGAAGAGCAGCGGATCATCCTGACGCCGATGGCGAAGAACGGCGCCGAGCCGATCGGGTCGATGGGCACCGACACCCCGATCGCGGTGCTGTCGGAGCGCCCGCGGCTGCTGTTCGACTACTTCAAGCAGCTGTTCGCGCAGGTCACAAACCCGCCGCTGGACGCGATCCGCGAGGAGCTCGTCACCTCGCTGCAGTCCACGCTCGGCCCGGAGGGCAACCTCCTCGACCCCGGCCCGGACTCGTGCCGCCGGCTCGTGCTGCCCACCCCGATCCTGGACAACGACGAGCTTTCCAAGATCATCCACATCGACGACGAGGGGTCGCTGCCGCACCTGCAGGCCTACGTCGTGCAGGGCCTGTACGAGGTGTCGGGCGGGGGAGAGGCCCTGGAGGCCCGCCTGGAGGAGATCAACTCCGAGGTGAGCCGGGCCATCTCCGCCGGCGCCCGCATCATCGTCCTGTCCGACCGGGGCGCCGACTCGGCCCGCGCCGCGATCCCGTCGCTGCTGCTCACCGGGTCCGTCCACCACCACCTGATCCGGGAGAAGACCCGGACGCGGGTGGGCCTGGTGATCGAGACGGGCGAGGCGCGCGAGTGCCACCACATGGCGCTGCTCATCGGGTACGGCGCGTCCGCGATCAACCCCTACCTGGCGATCGAGACCGTCGAGGACCTCGTCCGCGGCGGCGTCATCGAGGGCCTGACGCCGGGGGAGGCCGTCCGGAACCTGGTGAAGGCGTACGGCAAGGGCGTCCTGAAGGTCATGTCGAAGATGGGCGTGTCCACGGTCGCGTCCTACACCGGCGCGCAGATCTTCGAGGCGATCGGCCTCGGCGCGGACGTCGTGTCCCGCTGCTTCACCGGCACCACGTCCCGGCTCGGCGGCGTCGGCTTCGACGTGCTGGCCCGCGAGGTCGCGCAGCGGCACGCCCGCGCCTACCCGCCGGGCGGCAACGAGCTCGCGCACCGCACCCTGGAGGTCGGCGGCGAGTACCAGTGGCGCCGCGAGGGCGAGCCGCACCTGTTCAACCCGGACACGGTGTTCAAGCTCCAGCACGCCACCCGCACCCGCCGCTACGAGATCTTCAAGGAGTACACCTCCAAGGTCGACTCGCAGGCCGAGAAGCTGATGACCCTGCGCGGGCTGTTCAGGCTCAAGGAGGGCGAGCGGGAGCCGGTGCCGATCGAGGAGGTCGAGCCGGTATCGGAGATCGTCAAGCGGTTCTCCACCGGTGCGATGTCCTACGGCTCCATCTCGGCGGAGGCGCACGAGACCCTCGCGATCGCGATGAACCGCCTCGGCGGCAAGTCCAACACCGGCGAGGGCGGCGAGGACCCGTCCCGCTTCACCCCGGACGAGAACGGCGACCTGCGGCGCAGCGCCATCAAGCAGGTCGCGTCCGGCCGGTTCGGCGTGACCTCGGAGTACCTCACCAACTCCGACGACATCCAGATCAAGATGGCGCAGGGCGCCAAGCCCGGCGAGGGCGGCCAGCTGCCCGGCCACAAGGTGTACCCGTGGATCGCCAAGACCCGGCACTCCACGCCCGGCGTCGGCCTCATCTCGCCGCCGCCGCACCACGACATCTACTCGATCGAGGACCTGGCGCAGCTCATCCACGACCTGAAGAACGCCAACCCGGCGGCGCGCGTGCACGTCAAGCTCGTCGCCGAGGTCGGGGTCGGCACGGTCGCGGCGGGCGTCTCCAAGGCGCACGCGGACGTCGTGCTGATCTCCGGGCACGACGGCGGCACCGGCGCGTCCCCGCTGACGTCGCTGAAGCACGCCGGCGCGCCGTGGGAGCTGGGCCTCGCCGAGACGCAGCAGACGCTGCTGCTGAACGGGCTGCGCGACCGCATCGTCGTGCAGACCGACGGGCAGATGAAGACCGGCCGCGACGTCGTCATCGCCGCGCTCCTCGGCGCCGAGGAGTACGGCTTCGCGACCGCGCCGCTGGTGGTGTCGGGCTGCATCATGATGCGGGTCTGCCACCTGGACACCTGCCCGGTCGGCGTCGCCACCCAGAACCCGGTGCTGCGGCAGCGGTTCTCCGGCAAGCCCGAGTTCGTGGTGAACTTCTTCGAGTTCATCGCCGAGGAGGTCCGCGAGTACCTGGCGGCCCTCGGGTTCCGGTCGCTGGACGAGGCGATCGGCCAGGTCGACATGATCGACATGCGCGAGGCCGTCGACCACTGGAAGGCGTCCGGCCTGGACCTGACCCCGATCCTGCACGCCCCCGAGGTGGCGGACGGCGCGTCGCTGCGGCGCACCGCCGAGCAGGACCACGGGCTGGAGAAGGCCCTGGACAACACGCTGATCCAGCTCGCAGAGGGCGCGCTCGCGTTCGGCGACGCGGTGAAGCTGGAGCTGCCGATCCGCAACGTCAACCGGACGGTCGGCACCATGCTCGGCCACGAGCTGACGAAGCGGCACGGCGGCGCCGGCCTGCCGGACGGCACCATCGATGTCACCTTCACCGGGTCGGCCGGCAACTCGTTCGGCGCGTTCGTGCCGCGCGGCATCACGCTCCGGCTCGTCGGCGACGCCAACGACTACGTCGGCAAGGGCCTGTCCGGCGGGCGCCTCACCCTGCGGCCGCCGGCGGACGCCGGGTTCGCGGCCGAGGAGCAGATCATCGGCGGCAACGTCATCCTGTACGGCGCCACGTCCGGTGAGCTGTTTGCGCGCGGGATCGTCGGGGAGCGGTTCTGCGTCCGCAACTCCGGCGCGACCGCCGTCGTCGAGGGCGTCGGCGACCACGCCTGCGAGTACATGACCGGCGGCCGCGCCGTCATCCTCGGCCGGACCGGGCGCAACCTCGCGGCCGGGATGTCCGGCGGCATCGCCTACGTCCTGGACCTCGTGCCCGAGCGGGTCAACGGCGAGATGGTCGACCTGGAACCGCTCGACCCCGGCGACGCCGAGTTCGTCCGGGGACTGGTCGAGCGGCACCTGGCCGAGACCGGCTCGCAGGTCGCCCGGCGGCTGCTGGACGACTGGGACGCCGCCGCGACCCGCTTCACCAAGATCATGCCGCGTGACTACCGCCGCGTCCTGGACGCCATGGCCAAGGCCGAGGCCGAGGGGCGCGACGTCGACGAGGCCGTCATGGCCGCCGCGCAGAGCTGAGAGAGGGGGACTTCCCGAATGGCTGACCCGAAGGGATTTCTGACCGTCCGGCGGGAGCTCCCGAAGCGCCGCCCGGTCGACGTGCGGATCCGGAGCTGGTCCGAGGTCTACGAGGACTTCGGCAACGACCGCCTGGAGAAGCAGGCGAGCCGCTGCATGGACTGCGGCATCCCGTTCTGCCACCAGGGCTGCCCGCTCGGCAACCTCATCCCCGAGTGGAACGACCTCGTCTACCGCAAGGACTGGCACGAGGCCGTCGAGCGGCTGCACGCCACCAACAACTTCCCGGAGTTCACCGGGAGGCTGTGCCCGGCCCCGTGCGAGAGCGCCTGCGTCCTCGGCATCAACCAGGAGCCGGTGACGATCAAGCGGGTGGAGGTCGAGATCATCGACCGGGCGTTCGCGGAGGGCTGGGTGCGGCCGCAGCCGCCCGCCGTGAAGACCGGCAAGACGGTCGCGGTCGTCGGCTCGGGGCCCGCGGGCCTCGCCGCCGCGCAGCAGCTCACCCGCGCCGGGCACGACGTCACGGTGTACGAGCGCGCCGACCGCGTCGGCGGCCTGCTGCGCTACGGCATCCCCGAGTTCAAGATGGAGAAGCGGCACCTCGACCGGCGCCTCGCCCAGATGCGCGCCGAGGGCACCGCCTTCAAGACCTCGGTGAACATCGGCGTCGACATCACCGCCGACGAGCTGCGCGACCGCTACGACGCGGTCGTCCTCGCGGGCGGCGCCACCGCCTGGCGCGACCTGCCCGTCCCGGGACGCGAGCTCAAGGGCGTCTACCAGGCGATGGAGTACCTGCCGCCGTCCAACAAGGTGCAGGAGGGCGACTACGACGAGTCGCCGATCTCGGCGAAGGGCAAGCACGTCGTCGTCATCGGCGGCGGCGACACCGGCGCCGACTGCATCGGCACCGCGATCCGGCAGGGCGCCGCGTCCGTCACCCAGCTGGAGATCATGCCGCGGCCGCCGGAGGCCCGCCCGGACGCCCAGCCGTGGCCGACGTACCCGATGCTGTTCAAGATGGAGAGCGCCCACGAGGAGCTCGCCGACCAGGGCGGCGACCGTGTCTACGCGGTGTCCACCACCGAGTTCGCCGGCGACGCGGACGGCGGCGTCCGGGCGCTGAAGCTGGTGGAGGTCGGCGGCCCGGAGACCCGGTTCGCGCCGATCGAGGGCACCGAGCGGGAGATCCCCGCCGAGCTCGTCACCCTGGCGATGGGCTTCCTCGGCCCGCAGCGCGAGGGCCTGCTGGAGCAGCTCGGCGTGGACCTCGACCAGCGCGGCAACGTGGCCCGCGACGGCGACTACGCGACGTCGGTGGACGGCGTGTTCGTCGCCGGCGACATGGGCCGCGGCCAGTCCCTGATCGTCTGGGCGATCGCCGAGGGACGCGCCGCCGCCCGCGGCGTCGACGCCTACCTCACCGGCCGCACCGACCTGCCCTACCCGATCCCGCCCACGGCGCGCCCGATCGCCTGAGCACGGCACGGCGGAGGCCCTGGGGGAGAGCACTCCTCCAGGGCCGGGGCCGGCCCTTCGACGAACTCGACGAGACCGCCCCTCCAACCCCCTGCGCGGTCAGTCCTTCAGAGCGGCGCCGAGTTCGCGGAGGACGTCCACCAGGCGTTCTACGTCGGTCTTCGTCGTGCGCCAGTTGAGGGGCGCCGGGCGGAACACCGTCATGCCGCGGTAGGTGCTCGTGCCCGCGTAGACGCGGCCGTCCGCGAGGAGCGCCTCGCCCAGGCGCGCGTTGAGGTCGTTCAAGCGCTCCTCGGGGACGCCGTCCGGGCGGTAGCGGAAGCACGCGATGCACAGCTGGACGGGGGCGAGCAGTTCCAGGTCGGGCGCCGCCTCGACGAGGTCCCCGAGGTGGGCGGCCACGTCGAGGTGGCGCTCCACCATCTCGCGGTAGCCGTCGCGGCCGTAGGCGCGCAGCGTCGCCCAGATCGGCAGCGCCCGCGCCCGCCGGGACGACTCCGGGCCCAGCATGTTGTAGTTGATCCGCTCGTCGTCGGCGTCCGGCAGGTACGCCGCGCCCCACGCACCGAACGCGCGGCTCAGCCAGTCCCGGTCCCGGACGAACGAGAACCCGCTCTCGTACGGGACGTTCAGCCACTTGTGCCCGTCCGCCGTCACCGAGTCGGCCCGCTCGACCCCGCGCGCGAGGTGCGCGGTCCGGGGGCTGAGCGCGGCGAACATGCCGAACGCGCCGTCCACGTGGAGCCACGCGCCGTGCCGCTCGGCCAGGTCGGCGAGGTCGTCGATCGGGTCGGAGTCGCCGGTGTTGACCTCGCCGAGGTTCGCCACGACCACGGCCCGGCCGCCGGTGCGCGCCAGCGCGGCGTCCATCGCGCCGAGGTCGACGCGGCCGGCGTCGTCGCGGGCGAACGTGCGCAGCGTGTCCCGGCCGCAGCCGAGGATCTGCAGCGCCTTGCGGGTGCTGACGTGCACCAGCCCGCTGCTGAACACCGGCATGACCGGCAGGCCCGCCAGCCCCCGCGAGGTCACGTCGACGCCGTGAGCGTCCGCCCACCAGTAGCGCGCGCAGGCCAGGCCGGTCACGTGCGCGAGCGTCGCGCTCGGGGTCAGCACGCCCCCGAACGACGCCGGCAGCCCGAACAGCTCCTTCAGCCACCGCAGCACGGCCGTCTCCGCGCGCGCCGCGAACGGCGACGTCGGCCACAGCCCGGCCGCCTGGTCGAGCAGCGACGCCGTCCAGTCGCCCGCCATCGCCGCCGGCGTCGACCCGCCCACCACGAAATGGAAGAACCGCGGGCCGGACGAGTGCGTCGCCGCCCGCGTCCCGATCCGGACCAGCCGCTCGACCGCGGCCACCGCGCCGTCCCCCGCGGCGGGCAGCGGGCCGTCGAGCTCGTCCAGGAGCGCGTCCTGCGTCCCGTCGTGGACGAGCCGGTCGCGCAGGCTCTCCAGATACGGCCCCGCCTCCCGCGCCACCACCGCCAGCGGCTCCCCGGCCATGTCACGTTCGTCAAGCGGATCACTCATGACGCACAGCAGACCACACCCGAGGGCCCGGTGGGAACGGCCGTGACCTGGGGGACGGGTCCCGCTCCGGGGGCCCTTGTGGTCTTGGGGGCAGGTCGGCTACGGTCCCGCCAGGGTTCACGCGCCGGGCCCGGACGGCACCGTCCCGGCACGGCGGCGGTGGGCCGCGCGCTCCCGCACACCCCGCACGCGGGACATCAGGGGCCCGGCCACCCACCGCTGGGGTGGCCGGGCCCACCCGCGTCCCACCATCGGCCGGACGTCCGTTTCCTCCAAGACCGGCCGGAAGCGGCCGCCCTACCGTGGACTCCATGAACGTCCTGAACGCCACCGGCCTCGCCCGTGCCGAGCAGTTCATGCGGCACAACGCCCGCCTCATCGACCGGCACCGGTTCGCGCTTCACTTCCGCGGCGGCCCCGCCGCGCCCGTCCTCGCCGCGCTGAGCGCCTACGCCAACCCCGACGGCGGCTACGGCCACGCCCTCGAACCCGACCTGCGCGGGGAGGGCAGCCAGCCCGTCCCCGCCCAGCACGCCCTCCAGATCCTGCACGAGGCCGGAGCGGACGACGACCCGGCCGTCGGGCGGGTGGGCGACTACCTGGCGTCCATCACGCGGGACGGCGGGGGAGTGCCGTTCGTGCTGCCGAGCGTCCGCGACACCCCGCACGGGCCCTGGTGGCAGACGCCCGACGACCCGCCCGCGAGCATCAATCCCACCGCCACCCTCGCCGGCATGCTGCACCGCGCCGGGTCGCGCCATCCCTGGCTCGGGCCCGCCACCGGCTTCTGCTGGCGCCGGCTGGACGACCCGGGCACCGAACCCGGGCCGTACGACGTCCTCGCCATCCTGACGTTCCTCGACCACGTCCCCGACCGCGACCGCGCCGAGGCCGCCTTCGCCCGGGTCCGGGACGCCCTCGCGTCCGCCGCGCACAGCGACCATCAGGACGTCCTCGACTTCGCGCCCGGTCCGGACGGGTACGGCCGCCGCCTGTTCACCGATGACGCCGTCGACGCGGGACTCGACGCCCTCATCGACGCCCAGGGCGAGGACGGCGGCTGGGACATCGGCTTCCCCAGCTGGACGCCCATCACCCGGCCCGAATGGCGCGGCTTCACCACCGTGGAAAGCCTGCTGACGCTCCGCGCCTACGGCAGGCTGAAGCCCTGACTCACAGCAGGTTGCCGACGGGCTCGCCGGCCAGGTCCCGCACCTCGTTCGCGAAATGGGCCTGGTCGGCGTAGCCCGCCGCGTACGCCGCCGCGGCCCGCGTCTCGCCCGCCCGCACCAGGCGCAGTGCCCGCTGGAACCGCAGCACCCGCTGCAGCGTCTTCGGCCCGTACCCGAACGCCGCCAGCGACCGGCGCCGCAGCTGGCGCTCGCCGATGCCCAGCCCGTCCGCCACGTCCCGCACCGAGCCGCGGGCCACCCCCGCGACCACCGCCGGGACCAGCGGATCCGGCGGGCCCATCCGCTCCCGCACCGCCGCGACCAGCGCCGCGCGCCGGTCGTCTGCGCCCGCCACGGCCTCCGCCAGCCGGTCGGCGTCCGCGCCCCACAGGTCCCGCAGGGGGACGCGCCCGTCCCGGATCGCGTCCGCCGGGACGCCCAGCACCGGCGGCGCCGTCCCCGGCCGGAACCGCGCCGCCACCACCGCCTCGCCCGGCCGCATCGTCGCCGGGATCGGCCCGGTGTCCGGCCCCGCCACGAGGATCCCGGCCTCCGACCAGATCAGGTCCACGCAGCCGTCCGGCACCACGCGCTGGACGAACGGCTCGGCGCCGTGCGGCAGCTCCGCGGTCCACGCGCACGCCAGCCCCGCCGCCGGGTACTCGCCATAAAGGGGCCGAGCGGAGCTCGTCCTCTGGTCGGCGGTGGGTGGGGGCTGGAGGACGGTTCGAGCGGAGCTCGTCCTTTGGTTGGTGGTGGGTGGGGGCTGGAGGACGGTGTGACTCATGCCTCCTGCATACCACCGGCCCTTCCGGGCAGGGGGCACAGAGAAAGCGAGCAAACCGGGAGAAAACATGTCGAACGATCTTCAGGGCACGAGCATCGCCTTCCTGTGCGCCCCCGAGGGCACCGAGCAGGTCGAGCTCACCGAACCCTGGACGGCCGTCGAGCAGGCCGGCGGGAACCCGCGCCTCGTCTCCACCCAGTCGGGCCGGCTCCAGGCGTTCAACCACCTGGACAAGGGCGACACGTTTCCCGTCGACACCACCGTGAACGTGTCCGACCACACCGAGTTCGGCGGGCTCGTCCTGCCGGGCGGCGTCGCCAACCCCGACTTCCTGCGCACCGACCCGGCCGCGGTGGCGTTCGCCAAGTCGTTCTTCGACGCGGGCAAGCCCGTCGCCGTCATCTGCCACGGCCCGTGGACGCTCGTGGAGGCGGGCGTCGTCCGGGGGCGCACGATGACGTCCTGGCCCAGCCTCCAGACCGACCTGCGCAACGCCGGGGCCACGTGGGTGGACGAGGAGGTCCAGATCTGCGAGGACGGCCCCAACGTCCTCGTCAGCAGCCGCAAGCCCGACGACCTCAAGGCGTTCTGCCAGGCCGCCGTCGAGGCGTTCAAGCGCTGACCGGGGCCACATGTGGTCTAGACCTCTGACCTAGACCAATCGGTGAACCGCGGGCGACCATATCCTGCACGAATATCCGTACCAACCAGTAACTAAGTACGGTTGTGCACGTGACCCGTCGAGCGAAGATTGTCAGCACCATCGGTCCCGCCTGCTCCAGCACCGAGCAGATCAACGCCCTCGTCGAAGCCGGCATCGACGTCGCCCGCCTCAACATGAGCCACGGCGAGCACGCCGTCCACGAGGAGGTCTACCACCGGATCCGGGCGGCCGCCGACGCCACCGGGCGCGGCGTCGGCATCCTCGCGGACCTGCAGGGCCCCAAGATCCGCATCGGGCGCTTCCCCGACGGGCCCGTACGCCTCACGCTCGGCGACGAGTTCACCATCACCACCGACGACGTCCCCGGCACCCGCCGCGAGGTGTCCACCACCTACCAGGGCCTGCCGGGCGACGTCAGCCCCGGCGACACCGTCCTCATCGACGACGGCCGCGTGGCGCTCAAGGTGGTCGACGTCGACGGCACGCGCGTCCGGACGACCGTCACCGTCGGCGGCATGATCTCCGACAACAAGGGCCTGAACCTGCCGGGCGTCCCCGTCAGCGTCCCCGCCCTCACCGAGAAGGACGAGACCGACCTGCGCTGGGCCCTGCGCCTCGGCGTCGACCTCGTCGCGCTGTCCTTCGTCCGGACCCCCGCCGACGCCGACATCTGCTACCAGATCATGGAGGAGGAGGGCGTCCGCGTCCCCCTCATCGGCAAGATCGAGAAGCCGCAGGCCGTCGAGCGCCTGCCCGAGATCGTCGCGGCCTTCGACGGGATCATGGTCGCCCGCGGCGACCTCGGCGTCGAGCTCCCCCTGGAGCAGGTGCCGATCGTCCAGAAGCGCGCCATCGAGCTCTGCCGCGAGAAGGCCCGCCCGGTCATCGTCGCCACCCAGATGCTCGAATCCATGATCTCCGCGCCCCGCCCCACCCGCGCCGAGACCTCCGACGTCGCCAACGCCGTCTTCGAGGGCGCCGACGCCGTCATGCTCTCCGGCGAGACGAGCGTCGGCCAGTACCCGATCGAGTCCGTGCTCACGATGAGCCGCATCGTGCAGACCGCCGAGCAGGCCGTCCTGCACGCCACCCACACGCTGGAGCGCATGCCCGAGACCGTCGGCGGCGCCATCGCCCGCGCCGCCGCCGAGGTCGGCGCCATCGTCGGCGCCGAGGCCCTCGCCGCCTTCACGATGTCCGGCGAGACCGCCCGCCGCCTGTCCCGCTACCGCTCGCCGATCCCGCTGCTGGCCTTCACCAGCGTCCCCGCCGTCCGCGGCCGCCTCGCGCACGTCTGGGGCGTCGAGACGTTCATCGTCCCCCAGGTCGACCACACCGACGCCATGTTCGGCCAGGTCGAGCAGGCCCTCCTCGAACTGGGCCGCGTCCAGAAGGGCGACAAGGTCGTCGTCGTCGCCGGCTCGCCCCCCGGCACCCCCGGCTCCACCAACGCCCTGCGCGTCCACAGCATCGGCGACGCGATCGCCGTCCACCACTGAGACCACCCACCCCGCCGGGCACCGCGCGACACGCACCCCGCGCGGTGCCCGGCCCCCACCCGGGCGTCCGTGCTCCGCGGGCGCGACCTTGCCCACCGGGCACGCATCACCACCGGATCTCATTTCCACTTCACTCCGAACACCGCCCCGCCCCGGACCGCCGTTCTCCGGCCGGACGTCACCGGCCGCCGCCGCGCACCGCTCGATGAGACCGGCCGGGCATCGGCATGGACGCTCCGAATGGCGTCCGTTCTTTTGCCGTCCGCCCACGGGACCGATGCGGCCATTGCTGAGAAAGCAGTCGAAGAGGCGGGCGTGGAAATCCGTCGGCCGACCATCGTGGGCGCGTCGAGCAGCGTGAGCACGGTACGAACGGCCTGGCGCGGAGGTCTCGCCTCTGGCCGGTTGCGAATCGCGAATCGCGTGACGCGAAATGCCCGTCAGACGGCATGCCCCGCCGGCCCGGCCCCGGGCCGCCCGGCCGGATGACGCGGGTTCGCCCGCGCGGCTGGGCGGTCCCGCGCGCCGGATCTAGAAGAAGTGCCCCGAGTGGGATTCGAACCCACACTTGATGTGGTTTGAGCACATTGCCTCTGCCTATTGGGCTATCGGGGCATTTGTCAGAATAATCTGGACATTCTCGCGTGTGGTGCGAGACCGGGGGACGGTGGGGTGCCCTCGTGGGGACCAGGGTAGCGGGTTTCGGTAGGGTCTTGCTCGTGGAGAGCACGCGGCGAGTGGTGATCGCGGAAGACGAGGCCCTGATCCGGCTGGACCTGAAGGAGATGCTTCAGGAGGACGGCTACGAGGTCGTCGGGGAGGCCGGGGACGGGGAGACCGCCGTGCGGCTGGCCGGCGAGCTGAAGCCCGACCTCGTGATCCTGGACGTGAAGATGCCGGTGCTGGACGGGATCTCCGCGGCCGAGCGGATCTCCGCGGAGCGGATCGCGCCGGTGGTGATCCTCACCGCGTTCTCCCAGCGCGAGCTCGTCCAGCGGGCGACGGAGGCGGGGGCGATGGCCTACCTCGTCAAGCCGTTCACCAAGACCGACCTCGCGCCCGCGATCGAGATGGCCGTGAGCCGGTACACCGAGCTGCGGGCGCTGGAGGCGGAGGTCGCGGGCCTGCAGGAGCGGCTGGAGACCCGCAAGGTCGTCGACCGCGCGAAGGGGCTGCTGCAGCAGGCGCACGGCTGGTCCGAGCCGGAGGCGTTCCGCTGGATCCAGAAGACCTCGATGGACCGCCGGCTCACGATGCGGGCCGTCGCCGAGGCGGTCGTCGCGGGCGCGTCCGGCGGGAGCGGCCAGCCCGCCGCGGGCTGACGTCCCGGGGGACGCCCGGGCGGTGCGCTGTCAAGGTCCAACCATGGGCCGTGGACTGCCCGTGATCGTCACTCAGTGTAATCGTCCCTGGCAAGTGCGGGTGTCGAATGGATACAGCGGCGTAACGAACGAGTAACCCTTCGATCCGGGGGTCCTGTTCTGGGGTGGGTCGACGGTGTACGACATAGCTGGTCCCCGACTGACCGATTTCCCTCGCCGAGGGTGGTGTCGGGGCATGTTCTCGTACCCGATCCCCTCCCGGATCCGGATGGAAAGGTTGGGCACCTTGCGGCGCAACATGATGAGGATCACCGGCGCGGTGGCGGTGAGCGCGGCGCTCGCGCTCAGCGCCGTGGCGTGTGGTGGCGACGATAACGAGTCCGGCAGTGACGGAAACTCGGTCACGATCGGGTTCATGGGCGACCTGACCGGTGAGAACTCGGGCCTGGTGATCCCGCCCAAGCAGGGCGCGCAGCTGGCGATCGAGCAGTACAACGCCACGAACCCCAAGGTCAAGATCAACTTCAAGACCTACGACAGCCAGGGCAAGCCGGAGCAGGCGACCTCGCTGGCGCTGGGCGCGGTCAAGAACGACAAGATCGCCGGCCTGATCGGCCCGGCCTTCTCGGGCGAGTCGCAGAGCGTGGGCCCGATCCTGGAAGAGGCCAAGATCCCGAGTGTCTCGCCGTCGGCGACGAACATCACGCTCGGCGAGAAGGGCTGGAAGTTCTGGCACCGCGTGGTGGCCGACGACGCCGCGCAGAGCGCCGGCGTCGCCGAGTTCGTGATGAACTCCGGCGCCAAGAAGGTCTTCCTGGTCTCCGACAACCAGGACTACGGCAAGGGCCTCGCGGACGCCATCGAGAAGGCCGTGAAGGCCAAGGGCGCCCAGACGCAGAGCGACGCGGTCGACGACAAGGGCACCGACTACTCCTCGACCGTCAACAAGATCAACGAGTTCAAGCCCGACTTCGTGTACTTCGGCGGCTACTACGCGGTCGCGGGCCGGCTGTTCAAGCAGCTGCGCGAGGGCGGCTACCAGGGCAAGATGATGTCCGGCGACGGCTCGCTCGCCACCGGCCTCATCGAGGGCACCGGCCAGAAGAACGCCCAGGGCACGCTGGTCAGCTGCGGCTGCCTCATCGACCCGACCGGTAAGACCAACCCGAAGGCCAAGACGTTCGCCGACGACTACAAGGCGAAGTTCGGCTCCGAGGTCGCGATCTACTCGACGGAGGGCTACGACGCGGCGACCGCGTTCGTGGACGCCGTGAAGGCCGGCAAGACCAAGCCCGAGGAGATCAACGACTACCTCAAGTCCATCGACGTGGCGGGCGTCGGCAAGCAGATCAAGTTCGCCGAGAACGGCGAGCTCGCCACCCTGGACATCTACGTCTACGAGGTGGAGGGCGACAAGCTGCCGCTGCTCGGCAAGGCCAGCGAAGCGAAGGTCTCCTAGGCGCCACCAGCGCCCCTGACGAGACCCCCTGATGGCGCGGGAGCGGGAGCGCTACAGCGCTCCCGCTCCTTCTTCGATTTAAGGCGACCCAAAGGTGCTCGACGACTTCATCAATCAATTCTGGCCGTCGACCATCGACGGCCTGGCGCTCGGCGCGATCTACGCGCTGCTGGCGCTCGGGTACACGATGGTCTACGGCGTGCTGAGGCTGATCAACTTCGCGCATGCCGACATCTTCATGGTCGGTACCTTCGCGGCCCTGTGGACGGTGCGTTCGCTGGGCGTCGGCACCGTGGGCGGCATCGCCCTGGTGGGGGTGGTGGCGCTCACCGCGGTGGTGGCCGGCGCGGTCACCGCCGGCAGCGCCATGCTCCTGGAGGTGACGGCGTACCGGCCGCTCCGCAAACGGGGGGCGTCCAGACTCGCGGCGCTGATCTCGGCCATCGGGGCATCGATCTTCATCCAGCAGCTGTTCGCGACGGTGGTCGTGCACCGGGTGTTCGGGACCTCCGAGGAGGGCGGCCGGCTCCCGGTCGACGAGCACTTCAAGCAGCTGACGAACGTGGTGGACTTCGGGCCGATCCAGATCAGCAACGACAAGCTGATCATCTTCGTCGGCGCGGTGCTGATGATGATCGCGCTCGACCAGTTCGTGAACCGGTCGAAGCTCGGCCGCGGCATCCGCTCGACCGCGCAGGACCCGGAGACGGCCGTGCTGATGGGCGTCAACATCGACCGGGTCGTGTCGGTGACGTTCGTGGTCGGCGGCGTCATGGCGGGCGTCGCGGCGGCGCTGTACTTCCTGCGCTTCGAGCAGACGAACTACTTCGTCGGCTTCCTGCTCGGCATCAAGGCGTTCACGGCGGCGGTCCTCGGCGGGATCGGCAACATCCGCGGCGCCCTGGCCGGCGGCTTCGTGCTCGGGCTGCTGGAGATGTACGGTTCCAGCCTGTTCGGCTCGCAGTGGCGGGACGTGGTCGCGTTCACCGTGCTGATCCTGGTCCTGATGTTCCGTCCCACCGGCATCCTCGGTGAGTCCCTCCAGCAGGCGCGCGCATGAACCTTACGAAGAAGACCAACGGCACATCGGGCCGGCGCGTTTCCGGCCTGTCCCTCGACCCGCTGCGCGACTGGTGGGCGGGCGCCCCCGGCTGGCAGCGCTGGGCCGTGTACATCCTGCTCATCGTCGGCGCGATCTTCCTGCCGAGCGAGGCGATCGGCAGCTTCATGGCGCCGAGCGGCGCCAGCTGGCCGTCGATGCTCAGCGACCAGATCGCGATCTACGTGCTGCTGGCCCTCGGCCTCAACGTGGTCGTCGGCATGGCGGGCCTCCTGGACCTCGGCTACGTGGCGTTCTACGCGGTCGGCGGCTACACCATCGCGATCTTCGCGGTGCGGTACCACTGGAGCTTCTGGGAGACGCTCGTCCTCGCGATCCTGTTCTCCGCGCTGGCGGGCGTGATCCTCGGTGCGCCGACGCTGCGGCTGCGCGGCGACTACCTGGCGATCGTGACGCTCGGCTTCGGTGAGATCGTCAAGCGGACGGCGAACAACAGCTCGTTCGTGAACGGCCCGCGCGGCGTGCAGGGCATCCCGCACCCGCCGACGCTGTCGGAGTTCGAGATCTTCGGCGTGCAGCCGCTGAAGTACGGGCTGCTGGACACGCGGCCGTACTACTACCTGCTGCTGCTGTTCATCATCATCGCGATCATCTTCGTCCGGCGGCTGGACGCCTCGCGCGTCGGCCGGGCGTGGGCGTCGATCCGCGAGGACGAGGACGCGGCCGAGCTGATGGGCGTCCCGACGTTCAAGTTCAAGCTGGCGGCGTTCGCGATCGGCGCGGCGATCGGCGGCAGCGGCGGCGTGGTGTTCGCCGCGAAGCAGACGTCGATCCTGCCGGCGAACTTCGAGTTCATCGTGTCGGCGCTGATCCTGGCGGCGGTCGTGCTGGGCGGCTCGGGCAACATCCCGGGCGCGATCCTCGGCGCGTTCGTGGTGGCGTGGCTGCCCGAGCGGTTCCGCTTCCTGGACGAGTACCGCATGCTGATCTTCGGCGGCGCGCTCGTGCTGATGATGATCTTCCGTCCGGAGGGGCTGTGGCCCTCGCGGCGGCGCAAGGCCGAACTGGAGGAGGGCGGCGGCGGCATGGGCGCGATGGGCGCCGAGGTCGCCGGGCCGGGACAGTCCGAGGCCGCGGAGGTGGGCAAGTGAGCGGGACGGACGAGCGCAGGCCGGTCCTGGAGCTGCGGGACGTCGTCATGCGGTTCGGCGGCGTCGTGGCGCTCAACAAGGTGCAGATCACCATCCGCGAGGGTGAGATCTTCGCGCTGATCGGCCCGAACGGCGCCGGCAAGACGACGGTGTTCAACGTGACCACCGGCGTCTACCGGCCGTCGGAGGGCTCGGTCGTGTTCGACGGCAAGCGCATCGACGGCAAGAAGCGCTACGTGGTGACGAAGCTCGGCGTCGCCCGGACGTTCCAGAACGTGCGGCTGTTCCACAACATGACCGCGCTGGAGAACGTCCTGGTGGGCGCGGACGCGCACCACCGGACGGGCCTGGCCGGCGCCGCGCTGGGGCTGCCCTGGTTCCACCGCGAGGAGCGGCGGGGCCGGGAGCTCGCGAGCGAGCTGCTGGAGCTGGTGGGGATCTCGCACCGGGCCGAGGAGGCCGCGAAGAACCTGCCGTACGGCGACCAGCGGCGGCTGGAGATCGCCCGCGCGTTGGCCACCAAGCCGAAGCTGCTGCTGCTGGACGAGCCGGCGGCGGGCATGAACCCGGCGGAGAAGGTCGCGCTGCAGGACCTGATCCGCAGGATCCGCGACACCGGGGTGACGGTCCTGCTCATCGAGCACGACATGAGCCTGGTGATGGGGATCAGCGACCGGGTCGCGGTGCTCGACTTCGGGCAGAAGATCGCCGACGGCCTGCCGGCCGAGGTGCAGAACGACCCGCGGGTGATCGAGGCGTATCTGGGGGCTCCGGCCGATGCTTCTTGAGATCGACGACATTCACGTCCACTACGGAAAGATCGCGGCGCTCAAGGGCATCTCGGTGTCCGTCGACCAGGGCGAGATCGTCACGCTGATCGGCGCGAACGGCGCCGGGAAGACGACGACCCTGAAGACGATCTCGGGTCTGCGGAACCTGACGTCCGGCGCGATCCGGTTCGACGGCGCGGACATCAGCAAGATGCCGGGCCACAAGCGGGTGACGGCCGGGATCGGGCAGGCGCCCGAGGGGCGCGGCATCTTCCCCGGCATGACCGTCGAGGACAACCTCCTCATGGGCGCCTACTCCCGCAACGACGACGTCTCGAAGGAGCTGGCGGAGGCCTACGAGCTGTTCCCGCGGCTCGCCGAGCGCAAGTCGCAGGCGGGCGGCACGATGTCCGGCGGCGAGCAGCAGATGCTCGCCATCGGGCGGGCGCTGATGGCCAGGCCGAAGGTGCTGCTGCTGGACGAGCCGTCCATGGGGCTCGCGCCGATGCTGGTGCAGCAGATCTTCTCGATCATCGAGGAGATCAACCGGCGCGGCACGACGGTGCTGCTCGTGGAGCAGAACGCCCAGCAGGCCCTCCAGATCGCGCACCGCGCGTACGTGCTGGAGACGGGCCGCGTGGTGAAGTCGGCGCCGGCGGCGGAGCTCCTCGACGACCCGCAGGTCCGCGCGGCCTACCTGGGCGGCGACCTGGCCGAGGCCGCCGCCGAGCAGGGCGAGCCCGCCGAGAAGGCCGAGCCCGCCGAGTCCGCGGAAGCGGCGGGGTCCGCGGGGTCCGCCGAGCCGGCGGACGGCGCGGGGGAGAGCAAGTAGCGGTACTCGTTCCGCGGCGTCGCGCCCGCCGGGTCCGGTTCGTCCGGCCCGGCGGGCGCTTCCGCGTCCGGGCCGGGACGCGTCAGCGGAGTGCGATCTCGGCGGGGGCGGGGTCGCTGACCGAGCCGACCGGCGGGGAGCCGATGAGCCGGACCGCCTTCGCCCGGGCGCCGCGCGGGATGTCGAACCACAGGTCGAACTCGACGCGCATCGACGCTCCGACGGAGATCCGCTCCGGCTGCCGTTTGATCATGGTGGCGTTGACGTCGGGGGAATAGGCGCGCCCGTCGGTGGCGACGAGGCGCTGCTTCCAGGTGTCGAAGACCTGGATGTCGCGGCCGGTGTTGACCGCCAGGACCCGGACGCGGGTGAAGGCGCCCTTGGCGTCCATCGCGGCGTGGGTGCCCATGACGTCCGTCATGGCGTCGCTGAGGCCGATGACGGTGAAGCGCATGTCGGCGCTCTGCCCGGTCCTGCCCTGCAGGACGGACTCGCCGCCGCGGGCCTTCTCGGCGGGGATCTCGTACGTGGCGGCCGCGCCGGAGCCGGAGCAGCCCGCGAGCAGCAGGGCGGCGGCGAGGGCGAGCGCGGCGGGCGGACGGGTGCGCGTGTCACGGTGGCGCATGATCCGGAACGTACGGCCGATCGGGGACGGGATGAACCGGCGATCCCCTTTCGCAACCCAACCGCAACCGGTGACGGATCTACACCGGTGTCGGCCCTGGGCCGGGGAGTGCCCGGACATGCGTTGACCCGGGATCACCTTTGGGGCCGTACGAACCTTCCCCGGGCGCGTACGTTGTCTACTCGGTGATCCCGGGCCGTTCCGATCCACGCTACAGACCCCGGGCCGCGCATCGCAAAGAAAGCGCGGATCGCGCGGGACCGGCCGGCGGAACGGCGGGCCGCCGCGTCAGCCGCCGGAGGGGGCGTCCCGCAGCATGCAGGTGAGCCTGGCGGTGCAGACCCGCCGGTCCTGCTCGTCGGTGATGACGATGTCGTAGGTGGCGAGGGTGCGCCCGCCGTGCGCGCGCGTCGCCACGCCCGTCACGTACCCCTCGGTCGCGGACCGGTGGTGGGTGGCGTTGATCTCGATGCCGACGGCGATCCGGCCCGGACCGGCGTGCATCGCCGACCCGGCGGAGCCGAGGGTCTCGGCGAGGACGCAGGAGGCGCCGCCGTGCAGGAGCCCGTACGGCTGGGTGTTGCCCTTGACCGGCATGCGGCCCACGACGCGCTCGGCCGACACCTCCAGGTACTCCACGCCCATGGCCTTGGCCAGGTCGCCGTGCCCGTCGAACTCCTCGCCGGAGCCGAGCCTCGCGGCCACTTCCTGCGGGGACATCCCGCTGGTGTCAGTCACTTACGCCTCCACACAACTGTCGTACGCGCAGACTAGAGTCCTCGTGTGGCGACGACACCAGCGACCCCTGACAAGCGTGACCGGCTCCTCCTGCTCGACGGGCACTCCCTGGCCTACCGGGCGTTCTTCGCGCTGCCCGTGGAGAACTTCTCCACCACCGACGGGCAGCCGACCAACGCCGTGTACGGCTTCACCTCGATGCTCATCAACGTGCTGCGCGACGAGCAGCCGTCCCACATCGCGGTGGCGTTCGACCGGTCGGAGCCGACGTTCCGGCACGAGCAGTACGTGGAGTACAAGGCGGGGCGGCAGAAGACCCCCGACGAGTTCCGCAGCCAGGTCAGCCTGATCTTCGAGGTGCTGGACGCCCTGCGCATCCCGCGGATGTCGGTCGCGGGGTTCGAGGCCGACGACATCATCGCCACGCTGTCGGTCCAGGCCGCCGAGTCCGGGCTGGACACGCTGATCGTCACCGGCGACCGGGACGCGTTCCAGCTCGTCAACGAGCACGTCACCGTCCTGTACCCGGTGCGCGGCGTGTCGGAGCTCGCCCGGATGGACCCGGCCGCCGTCGAGGCCAAGTACGGCGTCCCGCCCGAGCGGTACCGGGAGCTGGCCGCGCTGGTCGGGGAGAGCAGCGACAACCTGCCCGGCGTGCCCGGCGTCGGCCCGAAGACCGCCGCGAAGTGGCTCACCAAGTACGGCGACCTCGACACCCTCGTCGCCCGGGTCGGCGAGATCAAGGGCAAGGCCGGCGACAACCTGCGCGAGCACCTCGCCGGGGTGCTGCGCAACCAGCAGCTCAACAAGCTCGACACCGAGGTCGGCCTGGAGCTGACGCCGCCGCAGCTGTCGATGGGCCAGTGGGACCGCGATGAGATCCACACCCTGTTCGACTCGCTGCAGTTCCGCGTCCTGCGCGAGCGGCTCTACGCGTCGCTGTCGGCCGCCGAGCCGGAGGCCGACGAGGGCTTCGAGGTCGACCTCGGCACCCTGGAGCCCGGCGCGCTCGGCGCCTGGCTGGAGGCCAACGCCGCCGACCGGCTCGGCATCGCCGTCACCGGCACGTGGGGCCGCGGCACCGGCGAGATCACCGCGCTGGCCCTCGCGTCCAAGAAGGGCCCGGCCGTCCACCTCGACCCGGCCGAGCTGATCGAGGACGACGAGCGCGCCCTCGCCGCCTACCTAGCCGACCGGGCGCGCCCGAAGGCGATCCACGAGGCCAAGGGCCCGATGCTGGCGTTCGCCGCGCGCGGCATGCGGCTGGAGGGCGTCACCAGCGACACCGCGCTCGCCGCCTACCTCGCCCTCCCCGGTCAGCGGACGTTCGACCTCGCCGACCTCGTGCTGCGCTACCTGCACCGCGAACTGCGCAGCGAGACCGAGGACTCGGGCCAGCTCACCCTGGACGGCTCCGGCGAGGTGGAGGCCGCCGAGGCCCTCGCGGTCCGCGCGCGCGCCGTCACCGAACTGGCCGACATCCTCGACCAGGACCTCGAGAAGCGCGGCGCCACCCGCCTGCTGCACGAAGTGGAACTGCCGCTCGTCGGCGTCCTGGCCGACATGGAGCGCGCGGGCATCGCCGTGGACGCCGACCATCTGGCGCACCTGTCGGCGTCCCTCGGCGGCCAGGTCAAGGAGCAGGAGCAGCAGGCCCACAACGCGGTCGGCCGCGAGTTCAACCTGGGCTCGCCCAAGCAGGTCCAGCAGGTGCTGTTCGACGAGCTGAACCTGCCCAAGACCAAGCGCACCAAGACCGGCTACACCACCGACTCCGAGGCGCTCACGACCCTCCTGGAGAAGGAGGGCCACCCCGTCCTGGAGCACATCCTCCGCTGGCGCGAGGTCGCCAAGCTCAAGAGCATCGTCGACTCGCTCATCCCGATGCTCGACGACGCCGGCCGCATCCACACCACGTTCAACCAGATGATCGCCGCGACCGGACGGCTCTCCTCCACCGACCCGAACCTGCAGAACATCCCGATCCGCACCGCCGAGGGCCGCCAGATCCGCGAGGCGTTCGTCGTCGGCGAGCCCTACGAGTCCCTCCTCACCGCCGACTACTCGCAGATCGAACTGCGCATCATGGCGCACCTCTCCGAGGACGAGGCGCTCCTGGAGGCGTTCGGCTCCGGCGCCGACTTCCACACCATCACCGCGTCCCGCGTCTTCGGGCTGCCGCCCGAGCAGATCGACTCCGAGCTCCGCGCCCGCATCAAGGCCATGAACTACGGCCTCGCCTACGGCCTGTCCGCCTACGGCCTCTCCCAGCAGCTGCGGATCTCCCCGGACGAGGCGCGCGGCCTCATGGAGGAGTACTTCGAGCAGTTCGGCGGCGTCCGCGACTACCTGCGCGACATCGTCGGCAAGGCCCGCCAGGACGGCTACACCCAGACCATCCTCGGCCGCCGCCGCTACCTGCCCGACCTCAACTCCGACAACCGCCAGCGCCGCGAGATGGCCGAGCGGATGGCCCTCAACGCCCCCATCCAGGGCTCCGCCGCCGACATCATCAAGGTCGCCAGCCTGAACGTCGACCGCGCCCTCCGCGCCGCCGGCCTCGCGTCCCGGATGCTCCTCCAGGTCCACGACGAACTCGTCTTCGAAGTGGCCCGCGGAGAACTCGACACCCTGAAGACCCTCGTCAGCACCGAGATGGCCGGCGCCTACGAACTCCGCGCCCCCCTGAGCGTCTCCATGGGCACCGGCCGGACCTGGCAGGACGCTGCGCATTGATTGTATTTTTCTCCTCCTTCGGGCCCTAGAGGGCCCTCCATCGTCGAAAAACACGTGCGATCGCTGCATCGCATCCGACTCGCCTAGCGGCTCGCTGCGCGATCAGGTTCTCGCTTCGCTCGAACCTGCCTTCGGTCGCGATCGCGACGGTCGGGGTTGTTGCGTGGTTGCGGGGGCGGCTGATGTCGGTGCGCCCGCATCCGCGGCCCAAGGCCCGACGGGGCCCGCTGTGCGGCAGGTGCGGCGGCCCGTGATCGCGAGACTTCGGGGGTCGTGCGGCCGGGGTGTTGGGG
The DNA here is from genome assembly GCF_004348335.1 of Actinomadura bangladeshensis. GTDB lineage: Bacteria > Actinomycetota > Actinomycetes > Streptosporangiales > Streptosporangiaceae > Spirillospora > Spirillospora bangladeshensis. The sequence continues at coordinate 24,003 of NZ_SMJW01000121.1, forward strand.
TTGGTGGCAGAGGGTGGTCGG
>NZ_SMJW01000122.1 GCF_004348335.1 Actinomadura bangladeshensis
CCCGTCCCCCACCCCGCGCACCCCGCAGGGGACATTCCAGACAGCTCCGGCGCAAGGACTCGAACCTTGTCTAAGGGCACCAAAAACCCTTGTGCTGCCAATTACACCACGCCGGATCAAAGCGGACGATTCGGGCACGACCCGAACCGACGGCCCAACGATACCGACACCCGCGCAGGGAAACCCACCCGATTCCGGGTGTCGCGGAACCACCCGCGGCGGAGGTCCGTGCGGTCCGCGACGGCCGCGGCCGGTGCGTCCTGGCCGATTTGTCCGAATCGGTTTAGAACGTCCACTACGGAGCAGGCCATCTCCGTGTCGTCCGTCCAGTGTCACGGCGCGGGCGGCACACCGCTTTCGGCGGCGACGCACCGGTTGGCCAGCAGGAAGAACTGGTCGGACGCGTCCCCCACCGGCAGGCCGGCGAGGGAGTCGGCGGCGCGGGGCCGGCGGTCACGGCAGGCGGGAGGCACTTTCTCGGTGTCTCGCGACCGGCGGGACGCAGGAGGGTCTTTGTGGCTGGAGGGGCAGTTTCTCCCTTGAATCATCGTTCGACCCTGTCCAACTTACGGTTGCGTAGGTTACGTTGGCGTAGGTAAGGATCCCCTAGTCACAGGAAGTGGTGACGCATGGCAACGGCTCCAACCGTGGAAACTCCTCCTCGACGGCGACCGCGGCCCGAGATCAACCCCGAGGCGCGGGGCAGCGCGGAACGGGTGCTCATCGCGGTGTTCACCGGCGTGCCGTTCCTCGCGCTGTTCGCGGCGGTACCGCTGGCCTGGGGCCGGTTCCTCGGCTGGACGGACGTCGTGCTCACGGCGGTGTTCTACCTGCTGTCGGCGGGAGGCATCACGGTCGGCTACCACCGGTACTTCACGCACGGGTCGTTCAAGGCCAAGCGCGGCCTGAAGATCTTCATGGCGCTGGCCGGGAGCATGGCGATCGAGGGCCCGGTGATCACGTGGGTCGCCGACCACCGGCGGCACCACAAGCACTCGGACAAGGAGTTCGACCCGCACTCGCCGTGGCGGTTCGGCGACGACTGGAAGGCGCTGGCGAAGGGGCTGGTGTGGGCGCACTACGGCTGGCTGTTCGACGCCAACCGGACGTCCAAGCAGCGGTTCGCCAAGGACCTGCTGAACGACCCCGACATCAGGCGCATCCACATGGCGTTCCCCGGGCTCGTGGCGGTCTCGTTCCTGCTCCCGGCGGCGATCGGCGGCCTGGTGACGATGTCCTGGATGGGCTTCCTCACCGCCCTGTTCTGGGCCGGGTTCGTCCGGATCACGCTCGTGCACCACGTGACGTGGTCGATCAACTCGATCTGCCACACCTTCGGCAGCGAGGACTTCGAGGTGCGCGACAAGTCCCGGAACGTGTGGTGGCTGGCGATCCCGTCGCTGGGCGAGTCGTGGCACAACCTGCACCACTCCGACCCGACGTGCGCGCGGCACGGGGTGCTGAAGGGGCAGGTCGACATCAGCGCCCGGATCATCCAGGGCTTCGAGAAGGCGGGCTGGGCGTACGACGTCCGGTGGCCGAACAGCGACAGGCTGGCGGCGAAACGCACGAAGCAGGCGGTTTGACCGCCACAATTGATCCCGTGACAGATCCCGCTCCCAGACCGCGCAGAAAGCGGATGACCGGCAAGGAACGCCGCGAGCAGCTCCTCGACATCGGCCGCTCGCTGTTCGCCGAGCGCGGCCTGGACGGCACTTCGGTGGAGGAGATCGCCTCGGCGGCCGGCGTGTCCAAGCCCGTGGTGTACGAGCACTTCGGCGGCAAGGAGGGGCTCTACGCGGTCGTCGTCGACCGGGAGTTCGAGCGCCTGCTGAGGCTGGTCACCGACGCGCTGAACTCGGCGATCCACTACCGCGGGAAGCTGGAGAAGGCCGCGCTGGCGCTGCTGGAGTACATCGAGGAGCATCCGGACGGGTTCCGGATCCTCGTCCGCGACTCGCACGGCGGGACGGGCACCGGCAGCTACGCCAGCCTGCTGAGCGAGATAGCGGGCGAGGTGGAGTACGTCCTCGCGCAGGAGTTCGACCGCCACGACTACGACGACAAGTTCGCGCCGATGTACGCGCAGATGCTGGTCGGCATGGTCGCGATGACGGGCCAGTGGTGGCTGGACGTCCGCAAGCCGCGCCGGGAGGAGGTCGCCGCGCACGTGGTGAACCTCGCGTGGAACGGCCTGGCGGCGCTGGAGCCGAAGCCGTCGCTGGACCCGCGGCGGCGCCGCAAGGAGCAGGAGCGCCGGGAGCGGGCGGCGGAGAAGGCCGCGGCGAAGGCGGAGAAGGCCGAGGAGAAGGCCGCGGCGCGGGCGGAGCGGGAGCGGCGCCGGGCGCGCCGGGATCTGGACGGCATCGCCGACCCGTCGACGTGACGACCGGTGGCCGCCGGAGTTCGTCCGGGCGGCCACCGGCCAGGGGTCGCCGGGCTCGGGTCGCGAGTCCGGGAGCTGCGGACGCCGCCCTCCCGTCCGAGTTGGCACACCGCAGGGGAACGAGTCGCTTCCCTCGGGCGGACGGGCGGCATCCCGTCTAGGTGGTGTTCCGGGTGGCGATCACGAAGATCCGCCTGAAGGGGAACACGGTGCCGTAGGGCGCGGCGGGGTAGGCCCGGCGGAGCCGGTCCCTGTAGTCGGTGAGGAATTCGGCGGTCTCGCCGGTGTCGAGCGCGGACAGGACGGGCCGGAGCGCGGTGCCCTTGACCCATTCCAGGACGGGGTCGTCGCCGTGCAGCACCTGCGCGTAGGTGGTCTCCCACGCGTCGACGGCGCAGCCGTGCCGGGCGAGGAGGTCGAGGTAGCCGGCCGGGTCGAGGACGGGCGCGTCCCGATGCAGGTGGCCGAGCTTGGCGCGCCACCGGTCGGAGCGGGCCAGTTCGCGCAGCAGCACGTGGCTGGGCGCGCCGAAGTTGCCGGGGACCTGGAAGGCGAGGCGCCCGCCGGGTGCCAGCGCGTCCGCCCATCGGGGCAGCAGGTCGAGGTGCTCGGGGACCCAGTGCAGGACGGCGTTGGAGACGATGAGGTCGACGGGCCCGCCGGGCCTCCAGGCGGTGACGTCTCCGACGCGGAAGGAGAGCCGCCCGGGGATCTCGTGCCTGCGGGCCTCGCCGATCATCTGCGGTGAGCTGTCGAGGGCCTCGATGACGGCGCCGGGCCAGCGGGCGGCGAGGGTGGCGGTGAGTTCGCCGCTGCCGCAGCCGAGGTCGGCGACCCGGGCCGGCGCGTCCCCGCCGAGGTGCGCGCCGAGGCGGGCGACGAGCTCGGCGAAGGGCCGCGCGCGCTCGTCGCCGAAGACCCCGTACTGCGCGGGATCCCACTCGGCCGCATTTTCTCTCGACATCAAGACACAGCATGCCCTGGCCCTTATCTTGATGTCAAGAGTCCTGGTTCGTTGACCTGCGGCGTGTTGTTGGTATGAGCGCGTCGGAAGCAACAACACGCCGCAGGTCAACGAGGCGGGGCGTGATCGGGGCGTGTGTCTCGATATCGAGACAGGTAGGCTGGCGGGATGCGCGATGAGGTCGACAGGCTGGTCGAGGCGTGGAACGCGGAACGTCCGGACCTGGACGTCCGGCCGCTGCAGGTCCTCAGCCGCGTGTCCCGGCTGGCCCGGCACCTGGACCGCGCCCGCCGCGCGGTGTTCGTGGCGCACGACCTGGAGTCGTGGGAGTTCGACGTGCTCACCGCGCTGCGCCGGGCGGGCGCGCCGTACCAGTTGAGCCCGGGGCGGCTGCTGCGCGCGACGCTGGTGACGTCCGGCACGATGACGAACCGCATCGACCGGCTCGCGGCGGCCGGCCTGGTCGAGCGCCACCCCGACCCGCAGGACAAGCGCGGCGTGCAGGTCCGCCTCACCGAGGCGGGCCTGACGCGCGTCGACGCCGCGTTCGCCGACCTGCTCGAACGCGAGCAGGGGATCCTGGAGGGCCTCAGCCCGGAGCAGCGGGCGGCGCTGGCCGACCTGCTGCGCACCCTCCTCGTCCCGTTCGACCGGGACTAGGCCGACGCGGCCTCCAGGGCGGCGGCCAGCCCGCAGAGCCGCTCCTCTCCCCCGGCCGGGCCGATGAGCTGGACGGACGCCGGCAGGTGCGAGCCCGGCAGCGGCACGGGGAGCGCGAACGCGGGCAGCCCGGCCACGTTGGCCTGGCCCGTGAGCGTGGTCAGCAGGAGGTCGGACTCGTCCGCCTCGTCGGGTTCGGGGGCCACGCAGGTCAGCACGGGCAGGGCGATCGCGGCGTGCCGGGCCAGGATCGCGTCCAGTTCCGCCCGGAACGACGTGCGGAAGCCGAGGGCCCAGTCGAGCATCCCGGCCTCATGCACGTCCTTCATGTGCTGGATGCGGCGGTGGATGCGCCCGCTCAGCTTGTCCGGTTCGCCGAGCAGGTGGCCGTTCTGCTCCCAGCCCTCGACGCTGACGATGACGCCGTTGGCCGTGGCCGCCTCCTCGTAGTGCGCGGACGTGACCTCGCTGAACGGGCCGAGGCGCCGGAGCGCGTCGTCCACGGCCGCGTCGATCGCCGGGTCCACGCCGGGCACCCGGAGCCGCGCGATCGGCAGGGACGCGTCATACGGGACGGGCGTGAACCCGGGCTCGATCAGATCCATGCCGAGGACGACGGCGGCGACGTCGCGTCCCAGCGGCCCGACGACGTCCAGGGTCGGCGACAGCGGGTGCACGCCCTCCACCGAGACGCGCCCGTTGGTGGTCTTCAGCCCGGCGATGCCGCAGCACGCGGCGGGGATGCGGATCGACCCGGACGTGTCGGTGCCGAACGCGACGTCGGCCTCGCCGGTGGCGACGGCGACGGCGGAGCCGCTGGACGACCCGCCCGGCACCCGCGACGGGTCGAGCGGGTTCACCGGCGTACCGGACCACGGGTTGACGCCGTCGGCGGCCATGCACAGCTCGTTCAGATTGGCCTTGCCGGCGATGCGGGCGCCCCGCGCGCGGGCGGAGGCGACGACGGGCGCGTCCGCGGCGGCCGCCTCGGCGCGCTCGGCGATGGCCGCGCAGCCCGCAGTGGTGGGCAGCCCGGCCACGTCGATGGCGTCCTTGACGGCGAGCCGCGGGCCGTCGCCGGGCGCGTCCGTCTTGATGATCCAAGTCGTCATTGGGGGATCATGCCCGCCGCGGACCGGATACTCCAGCCGCGGTCCTGTCAGCCGAGATCCTCGGCGAGCATCAGCCATTCCTCCTCGACGCCGGCGGCCTCGGCCTGGATCTCCCGCAGCCGGGCGTCCAGTTCCTGCAGCTTGGCGTAGTCGGTGGCGTGCGCGGCGAGCTGCTCGTGGAGCTCGGCCTCCTGCCCGGCGAGCTTGTCCAGGCGGCGTTCGAGGCGGTCGAGCTCCTTGCGGGCCTTCCAGTCCTGCCCGCCCTTGGCCTTCGGCGGCGCCGACGCCGCCGCGGGCCGATCGGCCGGCCTCGCGGCGGAGGGCGCGGCGCCCGGCTTCGGCGCGGTCCCGGCGGCGCGGCGTTCGAGGTACTCGTCGACGCCGCCCGGCAGCATCGACACGCGGCCGTCGCCGAGCAGCGCCACGACGTGGTCGGTGATGCGCTCCAGGAAGTAGCGGTCGTGGCTGACGACGACGAGGGTGCCCGGCCATCCGTCGAGGAGGTCCTCGACTTCGGTGAGGGTCTCGATGTCGAGGTCGTTGGTGGGCTCGTCCAGGAGCAGGACGTTCGGCTCGCCCATCAGCAGCCTGAGGAGCTGCAGGCGTCGGCGTTCCCCGCCGGACAGGTCGCCGACGGGCGTCCACTGCCGGTCCCCGGCGAAGCCGAGGCGTTCGAGGATCTGGCTCGCCGTCCAGTCGCGCTTGCCGACGGTGATGCGGCGGCGGATCTCCTCGACCGACTCCAGGACGCGCCGGGTCGGGTCCAGTTCCTCCAGGTTCTGCGACAGGTGCGCGAGCTGGACGGTCTTGCCCTGCACGACCGTCCCGGACACCGGCTGGACGGCCCCGTCCAGCAGGCGGAGCAGGGTGCTCTTGCCGCTGCCGTTGACGCCGACGAGGCCGACCCGGTCGCCGGGCCCGAGCTGCCACGTCATCCGGGAGAACAGCTCCTTGCCGCCGAGGTCGACGGTGACGTCCTCGATGTCGTAGACGGTCTTGCCGAGCCGCGCGGTCGCGAACCGGGTCAGCTCGACCGAGTCGCGGAGCGGCGGCTCGTCGGCGATGAGCGCCTGCGCGGCGTCGACCCGGAACTTGGGCTTGGACGTGCGGGCCTGCGGGCCGCGGCGCAGCCACGCCAGCTCCTTGCGGAGCAGGTTCTGCCGCTTGGCCTCGGTGGCGGCGGCGATCCGGGAGCGTTCGGCCTTGGCGAGGACGTAGGCGGAGTAGCCGCCCTCGTAGCGTTCGACGCGGCCGTCGACGACCTCCCACGTCCGGTCGGTGACCTCGTCGAGGAACCAGCGGTCGTGCGTGACGACGAGCAGCGCGACCTTGCGGCCCTTCAGGTGCCGGGCGAGCCAGTCGATCGCCTCGATGTCGAGGTGGTTGGTGGGCTCGTCCAGCATCAGCAGGTCGGACTCGGGGACGAGCAGCCGGGCCAGCGCGACGCGGCGGCGCTCGCCGCCGGACATCCCGGCGAGCGGCGCGTCCAGGTCGAGGTCGGCGAGCAGCCCGGCGAGGATGTCGCGGACGCGGACGTCCCCCGCCCACTCGTGCTCGGCGCGGTCGCCCAGCACCACGGACCGGACGGTGGCGCCCTCCGGGAACGCGTCCCGCTGGGTCAGGTAGCCGAGCCGCAGCCCGCGCGCGTGCGTGACGCGCCCGGCGTCGGGTTCGGTCTCGCGCGCCAGGACGGACACGAGGGTGCTCTTGCCGCCCCCGTTGCGGCCGACGACGCCGACGCGGTCGCCCTCGTCCAGGCCGAGGGACACGGCGTCGAGCAGCGGCTTGGGCCCGTAGGCCTTGGCGACGTTCTCAAGGTTGATCAGATTCACGGCACCGTCAACCCTATTGCCCCCGCCGCACCGCTCGGACGGCCCGCCGCGCCGATCAGCTCCCGGACGTCTCCGGCCGGTCGTCGGACGGCGTCTCCGGCTCCCCCGACGGGGCGGCTCCGGCCGGCGGCAGCGGTGGCGGCGCGGGCTCCGGGTAGGCGGGCTGCGAGTACCCCGCCTGCTCGTACCCGGGCTGCGGGTATCCGGGCTGGGCGTAGCCGGGTTGGCCGTACCCCGGCTGGCCGTACCCCGGCTGGCCGTACCCCGGCTGGCCGTACCCCGGCTGGCCGTACCCGGGCTGGCCGTAGGCGGGGGGCGTGCCCGAGCCGCCCGACTTGCGGAGGACGAGCACCACGACGAGCACGAAGGCCCCGATCAGCAGGACCGGGACGAGCAGCAGCACGAGCAGGATCACCATGCTCAGACCTCCGGAACTCGTCTCCATCACCGGCCTCCCGTGTCGGACGGGTCAGCGGACGGCCGGCGGCGTGGATCGATCACCGGCACGGCCCCGCACAGTAGCGTTCCGGAGGGTCGCGCCAGGCGCGTTGTGGCGTATGTCACGGTCGCGGCGCACGGCCAGCACGGCCAGCGTCGCCATCATGGCGATCGCGACCAGCCCGAGCAGCCCGGACAGAATCGTCATCGCTCCACCTCGCCGGAGGGATCGGTGCGGCAGGGAATCGCTGTCACGGAGAGTAGGACGTCCGTCGCGGGCGGGAGGTTCGCTTGTGTGCCGAGCGCACCTACTTAGCGCCGTGGGCACGCCACCGCACGTCACCACCGCCGTACGTCACGAACCGCCGTACGTCACGAACCGCCGTACGTCACGAACCGCCGTACGTCAGATGACGGTCGCGCCCGGGACCGGGCCGGACGCCCGGACGATCTGCTCGGCGACGCCCGCGCCGTGCAGCGCGTCCGCGAGGTCGGCGGCGTCCTCGGCGTCCTCGGCGAGGAACGCGCAGGTGGGGCCGGAGCCGGAGACGAGCGCGCCGATCGCGCCGAGGTCGCGGCCCGCGTCGATCGTGCGGCGCAGCGACGGGCGCAGCGACAGCGCGGCGGGCTGCAGGTCGTTGGACAGCGCGCCGCCGAGCCCCTTGGCGTCGCCGGTGGCGAGCGCCGTCATCAGCTCCGCGGAGACCGCCGGCCACGCCGCCGTCTCCCCCGCCGCCAGGCGGAGCCGGTCGCACTCGCCGTAGACGGCGGGCGTGGACAGGCCGCCGTCGGCGGTGGCGAACACCCAGTGGAAGGTGCCGCGGGTGAGGGCGGGGGTGAGCCGCTCGCCGCGGCCGACGCCGACGGCGGTGCCGCCGAGGACGGCGAACGGGACGTCGCTGCCGAGGTCCGCGCCGATCTCCATCAGGTCGTCCCGGGACAGGACGGGCTGCTCCCGGTCGTCCCAGAGCCGGGCGCAGGCGACCAGCGCGGCGGCGGCGTCGGCGCTGCCGCCCGCCATGCCGCCCGCGACCGGGATCGCCTTGCGGATCCGCAGCGCGACCCGGGGCTGCACGCCGAGCCGCGCGGCGACGAGCCGGGCCGCCTTCGCGGCGAGGTTGCCGTCACCGGTCGGGACGCCGGCGACGTCCACCCGCGAGTGCGGCGCCGCCTGGACGCTCACCGCGAGCTCCCGGGCGGGCTCCGCCGTCACCTCGTCGAACAGGGAGACGGCGTGGAAGACGTTGACGAGGTCGTGGTAGCCGTCGTCGCGAATCGGCCCCACGCCGAGCTGAAGGTTGACCTTGGCGGGGACGCGTACGGTCACTGCGCTCACGGTCGAAACCCTACGGGACCGCTACCCCCCGCTGGTGACGGGGAGGTTGCGGGGGTTGAAGTACGGGGTGGTCGCGAGCTCGCGGAGCGCGGACATCGCGTGCTTGTCGCCGGTCACCGAGTAGGCGTGCCGCTTGTCGCGGGCGTTGGCGGCCTGCTCGTCGGAGTCGAAGTACACGACGGCCTTGACCTGCGGGTCCTGCAGGGTCTCGGCGGCCCCGCGGAGCCACTCGGCGCGGCGCGTGCCGTAGGACTTCGGCACCCCGAACTCAGCGATCATGATGGGCTTCTTGTGCTTGCGGGCCCACTGCATGAACAGCTTCACGGACTCCGACAGGTCGCGGTAGTCGTAGTCACCGCCGGGCTCGGCGTCGGCGCAGATCCAGTCGACCTGGTCGTCGCCCGGGTAGAAGGACCCGGCGTCGGCGCCGCCGAACCCGCGCGCGGTGGGGCACCACACCCACGCGACGTTGTCGACCCTCTGCTGCTTGAAGATCTCCCGCAGGTGCTTCCACGCGGCGACGAAGTCGTCCGGGGAGTGGACGCGCTTCTGGGCGGCGGACCGGTCCATGTCCCGGGACCAGCGCAGGAACACCGGCTTGCCGAGGGCCTTCACGGCGCGGGCGCGCTTGGCGATGAGGTCGTCGTACTTGCCCTGGACGATCTCCCGGGTGTCGGCGCCGCCCCAGGTCAGCAGGAGGTACCGGTTGCCGTCGGCGACGGACTTCTCCAGGTCGCCGGGGAACTCGCTCTTCCAGCCCCGGTAGCTCTGCACGATGTCGAGCTGCCGGCCGAGCTGCTGCTCGAAGCGGGCGACGGGCGCCATGCCCGGCTTGCCGGCGTCCCGGCCGGACGGCGAGCCCGACGGTGATCCGGACGGGCTCGGCGACGCCGACGGCCCCCGGCCCTCGTCCGGCGGCACCCAGGCCCCGAAGTAGGCGCCCTGCTGCGGCGGGACCGGCGCGACCCCGGCCCGCGCCGTCGTGGTGATCTTCGGGGCGGCGCCCGCGCCGTCCCCGCAGCCGGCCGCCACCGTGGCGACCATGCCCGCGGTCGCGAGCAGCGCCGTCCCCACGAGCGGCGCCCGCATCCCCCTGCGGGGCACCCTGGTCCGCGCCGTCCGCGAACGCGCCTTCACATCGACCTCCGGCTCGTGCTGGTGTTGTGCCGCCCCGCTGGGGCCGTCCCCCCGGGGAAGCGCCCGCCTAGGGGGTCGGGGACCGATCTCCCCGGCGTGAAGGACCATACTCGGCAATACGGGCGAAGGCGGCCACGTCCAGCGCTTCGCCCCGGGCCCGCGGATCGACGCCGGCGGCGCGCAGCGCCTCCTCGGCCGCGGGCGCGGACCCCGCCCAGCCCGCGAGGGCGGCGCGCAGCGTCTTGCGGCGCTGCGCGAACGCGGCGTCGACCACCGCGAACACCTCCGCACGGGACGCCGCGGTCGCCGGCGGGTCGCGGCGGGTGAACGCCACGAGCCCGGAGTCGACGTTCGGCGCCGGCCAGAACACCGCCCGGCCGACGGCCCCGGCGCGGCGCGCATCCCCGTACCAGGCGAGCTTCACCGACGGCACCCCGTAGATCCTGGAGCCGGGCGCGGCGGTCATCCGGTCGGCGACCTCGGCCTGCACCATGACCAGCGCGGTCCGCAGCGACGGCAGCGCGGCCAGCAGGTGCAGGACGACGGGGACGGCGACGTTGTAGGGAAGGTTCGCGACGAGCGCCGTGGGCTCCGGGCCCGGCACCCGTGTGATCTTCATCGCGTCGGCGTGCACGACCTCCAGCCGCCCCGCGAGATCCGGCTCGCGGGCCGCGACCGTGGCGGGCAGCTCGGCGGCGAGCGCCGGGTCGATCTCGACCGCGACGACGCGCCGCGCTGCCGGCAGCAGCGCGAGCGTCAGCGACCCGAGCCCCGGCCCCACCTCGATGACGGCGTCGTCCTCCGACAGCCCGGCGGCCCGGACGATCCGCCGGACGGTGTTGGCGTCGATGACGAAGTTCTGCCCGAGCGTCTTGGTCGGCCGGATGCCGAGCCGCGCCGCCAGTTCCCGCACGTCCGCCGGCCCGAGCAATCCCCGCGTCTCCCCCATCCGTCGATTGTTCCAGCTTGGGAGGAGGTCAGGAGAACAGGAACTTGCCGCAGTTGGGCCACTGGCCCTGCCAGCGTCCGTTGACCTTGTTGTAGAGGAGCTGGGCGCGGTAGGTCTGCTCGCCCGCGCTGGCGTCGGACGGCTTGCCCTTGCCGCCGACCGAGCCCCAGGTGGCCATGGAGAACTGGTAGAGGCCGTAGTACCCGGCCGGGTTCACCGACTTGGGGTTGCCGCCCGACTCGCACTTGGCGAGCCCGGCCCAGTTCAGCCGCGCCGCCGACCCGGTCGCGGCGGACTTCGGGCCGACCGCGAGGACCCGCGCGACCGGCTTGCGCTTCACCTTCTGCGCGATGATCTTCGGGACCTTCTTGCCCTTGTGCCGGACGTAGGCCCACTTCACGATCTTGATGCCGGACTTGCCCTCGCGCAGTACCTTCTCGCTCCACGGCGGCACCGACGAGCTGTTCTTCCGGATCGTCTTGGCGGGCGTCTTGACGACCTTGAGCTTCGGCTCCGACAGCAGCCGCAGGATCTTGATGACGTCGCCCGGCGGCTGGTCGACGGCCGGCTTGATCAGGTCGTGCGGGCCGAGCGCGAGGCCCGCCTGGTCGAGGACCTGCTGGACGGTGGCGCCCGTCGTCATCGTCTCGGTCTTCTTGCCGTCGACCACGAGGACGATCTTGCGCGGCGCGGGGGCGCTGGTCTTCGGGGCGTCCGCGACCGGCGAGGTGCCCTTCGGGCCCGCTCCGTCGCCGCCGCACGCCGTGGCCAGCATCGCCGTGGCCAGCACGGCGGAGACGGCCGGAAGCATGGCTGTACGACGGACTGTGTTCGCAAGCACGGGGGTTTTCCTCCAGGGGGCCGGGCTCGGGGGCGCCCGCTCAATGGGCCAGAGATTAGAGGCACCCGCCCGTGCTCCGCCACCTCAACGCCCCCAGAAGCACCGTTTCGCCCCCAGAAGCACCGTCCGGCACGCTGCGTCCCCGCGCTGCCGGACTCGCCGCCGGGGCTACCAGGGGCCGAAGACGCGCTCCCCGTTCGCGGCGATCGCCGTGCACAACTCCGCCACGTCCACGCCCTTCACCTCGGCCATCGCGCGGACCGTGTGCGGGATCAGGTAGGACGCGTTGGGCTTGCCCCGGTGCGGGATCGGGGTGAGGAACGGCGCGTCGGTCTCCACGAGCAGGAGGTCGAGCGGCGCCGCCCGCAGCGCGTCCCGGAGCGGCTCGGCGTTCTTGAACGTGACGTTCCCGGCGAAGCTCATCAGGTAGCCGTGCTCGGCGCAGACCTCGGCCATCCGGGCGTCGCCGGAGTAGCAGTGGAAGACCACCTTCTCCGGCGCGCCCTCCTCCGCCAGGATCGCCAGCACGTCGTCGTGGGCCTCGCGGTCGTGGATGACCAGGGCCTTGCCGGTGCGCTTCGCGATCGCGATGTGGGCGCGGAACGAGCGGTGCTGGTCGTCCTTCGGCGCCCAGTCGCGGTAGTAGTCGAGGCCGGTCTCGCCGATCGCGCGGACCTTCGGATGCGCCGCGAGCCGCGCGACGTCCTCCAGGACGGCGTCGGAGATCCCCGTCGTCTCGTTCGGGTGGATCGCGACCGCCGCGTACACGTCGTCGAACTCGTCGGCGGCCTCCACCGCGAACCGGGACGACGGCAGGTCGCAGCCGATCGTGACGATCCGCGCGATGCCCGCCGCCTTCGCCGCCTTCACCTGCTCGTCGACCGGCGTCTCGACGATGTCGAGGTGGCAGTGGCTGTCGAAGACGTCCACGGGCAGGCGCTCGGGCAACGGCGGGTAGGACCGTGCGGCCTGCCCGTCCCCGTCTCGGGTCACGTGTTCTCCAGCCTGGCGAGTTCCTCGTCCACCACGGAGGCGTCGAGCTTCTTGAACAGCGGCGCCGGCTTGGCCAGCGGCACGCCCGGCTTGATCGGCACCGACTCCCAGCGCGCCTCGGTCGCGTAGTCGCCGGTGAGGACCCGGTAGTCGGGCCCGCCCTCCTCCGACACCGTCTCCAGCCTCGGCATGCCGCTCCACACGCCCTCGCCGCCGAGCATCTCGTAGACCTTCTGCGAGGAGTTCGGCAGGAACGGCGTCAGCAGCGTCTTGGCGTCGTCCACGACCTGGAGCGCGGTGTGCAGGATCGACTTGACCCGCTCGGGGTCGTCCTTGAGCTTCCAGGGCGCCTGGTCCGACAGGTACCGGTTGGCGTCGCGGACGACGTCCAGCGCCTCGGTGATCGAGTTCTTGAACCGGGACCGGCCGAGCTCGGCGCCCACCGCCGCGAACGCGGTGCGGCTGCGCTCCATCAGCGCCCGGTCGGCGTCGGTGAGGTCGCCGGCGTCCGGGATCGCGCCGAAGTTCTTCGCCGCCATGTTCACCGACCGGTTGACGAGGTTGCCCCACGCGGCGACCAGTTCGTCGTTGTTGCGGCGGACGAACTCCGCCCACGTGAAGTCGGTGTCCTGGTTCTCGGGGCCGGCGACCGCGACGTAGTAGCGCAGCGCGTCGACGTCGTAGCGCTCCAGGAAGTCCTTCACGTAGATGACGACGTTGCGGGACGAGGAGAACTTCTTGCCCTCCATCGTCAGGAACTCCGACGACACCACCTCGGTCGGGACGTTCAACGCGCCCAGCGAGCCGGGCGTGCCGCCCTTGTCGCCCTGGCCGCTGTAGCCGAACAGCATCGCCGGCCAGATCTCGGCGTGGAAGACGATGTTGTCCTTGCCCATGAAGTAGTAGGACAGGGCCTCAGGGTCCTGCCACCAGGCGCGCCACGCCTCCGGGTCGCCGGACCGCCTCGCCCACTCCACCGACGCGGAGAAGTAGCCGACGACCGCGTCGAACCACACGTACAGCTTCTTCGCCGGGTTGTCGCGCCAGCCGTCCAGCGGGATCGGCACGCCCCAGTCGAGGTCGCGGCTGATCGCCCGCGGCTGCATGTCGTCCAGCAGGTTCAGCGCGAACTTCAGCACGTTCGGCCGCCACTGGCCCTGCTTGCCGCGCAGGTACCGGCCGAGGACCTCGGTGAAGGCGGGCAGGTCGAGCATGAAGTGCTCGGTCTCCACGAACTTCGGCTTCTCGCCGTTGATCCGCGACACCGGGTTGATCAGGTCGATCGGGTCGAGCTGGTTGCCGCAGTTGTCGCACTGGTCACCGCGCGCGCCGTCGTAGCCGCAGATGGGGCAGGTGCCCTCGATGTAGCGGTCCGGGAGGGTGCGGCCGGTGGACGGCGAGATCGCGCCCATCGTCTTGGTCGGGAAGATGTAGCCGTTGTCGTACAGGCCCTTGAAGACCTCCTGGACGACCGCGTAGTGGTTCAGCGTCGTCGTCCGGGTGAACAGGTCGTAGGTCATGCCGAGGCCGTGCAGGTCCTCGGCGATCACGGAGCTGTACCGGTCGGCCAGCGCGCGGGCGGTCACGCCCTCCTTGTCGGCCTGCACCTGGATCGGGGTGCCGTGCTCGTCGGTGCCGCTGACCATCAGGACCTTGTTGCCCGCCATCCGCTGGTAGCGGCTGAACATGTCGGCGGGCAGCGCGAATCCGGAGACGTGCCCGATGTGACGGGGCCCGTTGGCGTACGGCCAGGCGGGCGCGGTCAAGATGTGACGGCTTGACGAGGACATGCAATCAAGGGTAGTCGCGTCACGGAGGCCGCGGCACGCGAGTAACCTGGTCCGGGTTCCGGGGCAGGTTGATCAGCGGAGGCGGGGGAGCCCAGGCATGGCCCAGACCACGTCCGACGAGGCCCTCGGCCGGTCGCCGAACGAGGCCGGACCGGACGCGCCGCCCCGGGGCCGCCGCGCCGCGCGGGTGCTCGGCCGGGTGCGCCGGACGCGCCGGGTGGTGTGGCTGTCCCTGCTGGTCGCGGCGTCCGCGGTGCTGGCCCAGTGGGCGACCATGGTGCCGCCGCTGTACTTCGACCCGTACTACGTGTGGCTCGCCGCCCGCGACTGGCCCGACATCCCGCTCACCCAGTGGCCGTTCGACGAGGTCCCCCACCAGGTCACCCGGATCGGGCTGGTGCTGCCGGCGCGGCTCGTCCAGGACGTCCTCGGGCCCGGCCAGGCCGCCTACTTCACCGTGGCCGCGCTCGGCGGGATCCTGTTCTTCACCGGGACGTACCTGGTCGTCCGGTCGCTGTTCGGGGACGTGGCGGGCCTCGCCTCCGCGGCGGTCCTGCTGGTCCACCCGTTCTTCACGATGACGAACCCGTTCGGCCACGAGATCACCTGGTCGACCGGGGTGATGCTGCCGGACATGCCGGGCGCCGGGCTGTTCGCGATCGGGATGGCGGGCCTCGTCGTCGCGAGCCGCCGGACCGGGCGGGCGCAGACCCGGCTGCTGCTCGCCGCCGGGGTGTGCCTCGGCGCGTCGTTCCTCGTCCGCGAGTTCCTGGCGTTCCTGTTCCTCGCGATCCCGGCCTACCTGGCGCTGCTGCGGATCCCGTGGCGGCGCAACGTCGCGGTCGGCGCGCCGATGCTCGCGATCCTGCTGCTGAACTTCGTGCACAACCAGCTGGTGTGGGGCAGCCCCCTCGCCGGGCTGATGTCGGCGGCCGAGCACGGCGGCCAGTCCCGCGACTACGTGACCCGGGAGCTCGCCGCCCGCTCCTTCCTGCGCGCCATGCACGACTGGAACCCGCTCGGCCTGGTCTTCACCGCCGCGCTCGCCCTCACGATCATCGGATGGGCCGTCACCCGCGACCGGCGCCTCGCGCTGGTGCTGGTGTGGTTCTTCACCCTCGCCGTGCCGCTGACGCTGTTCTCCGGCGTCCTCGACCCGAACAGCATCTCGCTGCGCGCCTGGCTGCAGCGGTACTGGTTCGCGGTGCTGCCCGCGCTGCTCGCGGGCGGGTTCGGGTCGCTGATCCTGATGTTCCGGATGCTGCCCGCCCAGTGGGTGTCGCGGTGGCGGCTGAAGACCGTCGCGGTGCCCGTCCTCGCGGTCGCGCTCGGCGGGTGGTACACGGTCGCGGCCGTCCAGGCCGTCCCGGACCTGCCGCGCGACAGGGCGTGGAACGAGCTGCGCGGCTACCTCGGCGACCACCGCGGCATCACGCTGATCACCGCCGACCGGCGGCTCGCGCAGACCCTCACCTTCTACACCCGCGATATGTGGGGCGATCCGGTCTGGCGCGGCGAGATCCGCGACTGGCCGCACTACATGCCGCAGATCCCGCGCGACGCGATGGAGGGCCCGATGCTCTACACGCGGTGGCGCGGCATGGAGTCGCAGATCGCGGGCGGCTGGCGGCCGTCCCCCGCCGAGGGCTGGACGCTCATGTGGCGCTCCTCCGACGGCGTCCTGCAGTTGTGGAACCCGCCGCCCCTTCCTCCTGAGGAGTAACTCAGCCGAGGATCATCGGGTCCAGGCGACCCAGTCGCCCTGGATGGTGCGGCGGCTGTCGGCGACGTGCCAGCCGGGCGGGGCGCCCTTCGGCCAGGACGCGGTGGCGGGGACGTCCTTCGGCCACGCCAGCACGACCATGTCGACGTTCTGCGGCGGGGCGGTCCACCGGGCGTCGAAGACGCTGCCGTCGCTCCACCAGGCCCAGTAGAACTGCGAGAGCCGCAGCGTCCACGGGACGTTCCAGTCGACGGCGATGGACCGCTGCGCACGCAGGTCGACGCGGTCCCGCAGATCGGTGTGCGCGGTCTCGGCGCGCACCAGCGGCTGCGCGATCCGGTCGATCGCGGTGGCGCACATGGCGACCGCGACGGCGGCGAGCAGCCCCGCGAGCAGCAGCGGGCCGTGCCGGCGCAGCCGCGCGACCGCCACCGACAGCCCCAGCAGGACGAGGCCGGCCAGGGTGGCGTGCCAGAGGCGGAACGACGTCCAGTCCCACGTGAGCAGCGACGTCTCGGGGAAGTCGTAGGCCGTGAAGGTGTACCGGCTGAGCAGGTCGCCCGCGTACCACTGGACGACGCACGCCGCCGCGACGGTCAGCGCGGCCGCCGCCGGCGCCGCCCGCAGCAGCGTCCGGGCCGGGGCCCGCGTCAGCACGGCGACACCGGCCGCGAACAGCACCGGGGTGATGCAGGCGAGGTAGCGGCCGTACACGTAGTTGCCGATGCGGTACTCGACGGGCAGCGCCGCCGAGGTCGCGAACGCGATGCCCGCCACGATCGCGAGGACGGCGAGGCCCAGCGCCCGCGTCCGCCCCGGCGAGCCCGGCAGCATGATCGGCGGCCGGACCACCGCGGCCGCGACCGCGAGCAGGCCCACGGCCGCGATCCCGCCGGTCGCGACGGCCTGGTACCAGACCTGCCCGGTGCCGAGCGAGAGCATCCAGCCCCACCCGTCGTGGGTGGTCAGCCGCCGGACGACGTTCCCGCCGAGGTCGTTGTCGCCGTACGGGTACATGTGCGGCAGCAGCGACCGGTTCAGCAGCATCCCCGCGGCCGTCGCCGCGGCGAGGACCAGCGCGGCGGCGGACGCGTTCCGCCACGACCGCCACCGGAACACCGGCGCGGCCAGGATCAGCGCCGCCTGCACGGCCAGCAGGATCGCGCCCCGCGTATGGCAGGTGGCGGCGTAGGCGACGAGCAGCGACGCCCCCGCCCCGCACAGCAGCGCCCGGACGGACACGCGGTGCCCGAGCGGTTTCGCGGGCGCGGTCAGCCACGCGTGGGCGAGCAGCAGCCAGCCGGTGAACAGGACCGGCAGGATCGCGTCCGTCAGCACGAACGCGGAGTAGAACAGCACGCACGGCAGCAGCGCGGTGACGTGCGCGAACACATACGACCAGCGCCGCCGCACCCGCAGCCGGCGCAGCAGCAGGTAGCCGAGCGGCAGCATCAGCGCGCTGATCAGCGCGTTGACGACGAGCGCGGCCCGGTAGACGGCGACGGGGCCGTCGCCGAGCCAGGCCGCGGGGAGCAGCAGCAGGGGGTAGCCGCCCCGGTAGACCGTCCCGAACGACATGTCGGCGTCGGGGCCGCCGGTGAGGACGCGGGCGGCGAACAGGTATCCGGACTCGTCCGGCGTCGCCACCGGGATCGTCTGCCCCGAGCCGAGCCACAGCCGCAGCGCGACCTGCGCCGCCCAGCCGAGCACGAACAGCCAGGCCCAGCGGCGGCGCCCGGCCCGGGTCGGGGCGTCGCGCCGCTCGGCGGGGGCGACCGGCGGCCGCACGGCGGACCGCGCCGCGGCCTGCGCGCCCGCCGGGGGACGGGCGCTCATCGGCGCGCGCCGCGCCGCGCGCGACGGGTCGGTGAACGAAGATCCATTGCTGGACAAGCCTGTCACAGTGGGGACGGGGCGCCCGACCGCGGCCTGGAAGCGCTCGGGGGCTTCTCAGTACGGGCGCGGGCGTCAGCGCCCGGACGTGCCGTCGCCGTCCTCGGCCGGGGCGGCGTCGCCCGTGCCGGCCGACACCTTCTTCTCGGTCTTCCCGGTCTTCTCGGCCTTGCCGCTCTGCTCGGCCTGCTCGGCCTGCTCGGCCTGCTCGCCGTGCTCGGCGGCGCGCCTGGCCTTGTGGGCGGCGGCGTCCACGACGCCCGCGGCCTCCTCGGCCGGGTCGACGAGCGGCGGGTGCTGGCGGCGGCGGATGCCGAGGATGCTGACGAACAGCGAGGCGAAGATCGCCTGGAAGCTCATGACGAGCGCGGTGGCGGCGGGCACGACCATGCGCAGCGAGTGCCGCGGGTCCAGTTCGCCGAAGTTGTTGACCCGCCAGTGCAGCAGCGACGCGACGAGGCCGCCGAGGCCGGCGAGGGCGAGCAGGCCGCCGATGAGCAGGCCGCGCTCCAGGCTCCACCAGTCGATGATCTTCTGGACGCGCCGGTCGTGCGGGAGGAACCCCTCCTGCATCGCGTAGACCTTCGTGAGCAGCGCGAACAGCACCGCCTGGAAGCCGATCACGAGGGCGGCGGACGCGCCGACCAGGGTGTCGACGTCGAAGGCGATCTCCCCGACGGTGACCGGGCCGGTCGACAGCGCGATCCCGGCGATGAGGCCGAGAGTCATGAAGACCAATCCGGGGATAAGGAAGAGCCAGCGGGGACTGTAGAGCATGAGGAAGCGCAGATGACGCCATCCGTCACGCCAGGTGTTGAGGTGCGGGGCCCGGGACCGGCCGTCCGGGGACAGCGTGGTCGGCACCTCGCGGATGTCGTAGCCCTGCAGCGTGGCCTTGACGACCATCTCGCTGGCGAACTCCATGCCGCCGGTCTGCAGGCCGAGCCGCATGATCGCGTCCTTGTCGAAGGCGCGCAGCCCGCAGTGGAAGTCGCCGATCTTGCTGCCGAAGAACAGCCGGCCGACGAAGCTGAGCACCGGGTTGCCGAGGTAGCGGTGCAGCGGCGGCATGGCGCCGTCGGCGATGCCGCCCTTGAACCGGTTGCCCATCACGAGGTCGGCGCCGTCGCGCAGCTCGTCCAGGAACGGGCCGAGGGTGGTGAAGTCGTAGGAGTCGTCGGCGTCGCCCATGGCGACGTACTTCCCGCGCGCGGCCCGGATCCCGCCCATGAGGGCGTTGCCGTAGCCCTTGTCGATCACCGGCACGACCCGCGCGCCCGCGTCCCTGGCCAGTTGCTGGCTGCCGTCGGTGCTGCCGTTGTCGGCGATGACCACCTCGCCGTCGATGCCGTTGTCCTCGAAGAAGCCGATGGTCTTGCGGACGCAGGTCTCGACCGTTTCGGCCTCGTTCAGACATGGCATCACTACGGAGAGTTCCACGCGAGCTCCTTCGTTACCCCTGGTGACCGTCTGCGGTGTTTTCCACTAATCTCAGTTGTTCCGCGGGGCGGCCCGTCGTCGTTCATGATGCCTGCCGAGGACGGGTCATGATGGCCGCTCTCGTCAAGAGCACCCGTATCGTGTTGCCCACTTGCAACCGAAAAACCCTCTCCGGAACGGTCGCGGGCGGCAGGCTAGGACGTCAAGCATACGGGCACGGCGGCCCGGAAAGGGTGGGACGGCTGTGACGCGCGCCGGAGAACGCAGTGTCGCCGGAACGAGCAGCAGTGCCACCGGACCGGGGGCGGGACACCGAAGGGGAGGTGCGGCAGTGGCGGGGGAATCGCCGCAGGGCACCGCGCTGGACACAGGACCCGGCTCCGCGCCGGACGGCGCCGGACCGGCCGCCGGCGGCGCGTCCGCTGAGGTCGGCGGGCCCGCGCAGGCCCCCGGGCCCGGCGCGATGGCGGGCGGCACACCCGCGAAGGCCGACACGCCCGGCCGGACGAGCACTCCGGCAAATTCTGGCAAAGGTGATGCGGACGGCCCGGAATCCACCACTGCGACCGTCCTGAAGAAGGGCCGCGGGTCCGGCGGGAAGGCCGGCGGAAAGGGCGGCGCCACGCCGGATAATGCGGGAACCGCCGGAGATGCGGCGGTTTCGGGTGGTAAGCGGCGTGCGCGTGGGCTGTGGACGCTGGCGCGCCGGCATCCGGTGTTCAGTGTGATCATTGCCACAGCCGCGCTGCTCCGGCTCATCGCGATGCTCGGCTACCAGCCGGTGATGTTCTTCAACGACAGCTTCGATTATCTGCACGTCGCCACCGACCCCTATCCGCACCCGCTGCGTCCCGACGGCTATGCCTTCCTCCTCTACGTCCTGAAGCCGTTCCACAGCTTCGCGCTCGTCGCCGCGATCCAGCACCTGATGGGGCTGGCCATGGGCGTGATGGTCTACGCGCTGCTGCGGCGCAGGTTCGGGCTGCCCGGCTGGGGCGCGGCGCTCGCCGCCGCGCCGGGCCTGCTGGACGCCTACCAGATCCAGCTGGAGCACCTCGTCCTGTCGGACACGATGTTCACCTTCCTGGTGATGAGCGCGGTCACGCTGCTGCTGTGGCGGGACCGCCCGTCCTGGAAGATCGCCGCGGCCGTCGGGCTGATCGTCGGGATGGCGTGGCTGACCCGCTCGGTCGGCATGCCGGTGCTGCTCGGCGTGCTGGTGTACCTGCTCATCCGGCGGGCCGGCTGGCGGCCGATCGCGATCATGCTCGCGGCGTGCATGCTGCCGGTGGTGGCGTACATGGGCTGGTACAAGGTCGACGGCGGCAAGGTCGCGATCACCGAGAGCAACGGGATCTTCCTGTACGCGCGGGTCTACAAGTTCGCCGACTGCCACCAGATGAAGGACCTGCCCGTCCGCGAGTACCCGCTGTGCACCGAGCCGGCGAACCGGCTGCCCAACTCCCAGGACGGCATCTGGAACCGGCAGTCGCCGCTCAACCGCTACACCGGCACCCGGTTCAGCCCGGAGAACAACGCGCTCGCCAACGACTTCGCCAAGCGCGCGATCATCGCGCAGCCCGGCGACTACCTCCAGGTCGTCGCGCACGACTTCTTCCGGGTCTTCCGGTGGGAGCGGACGGTCTTCCCCGACCCGGCCACGTACTCGCAGTACGAGTTCGAGAGCAAGAGCCGCAAGCTGCCCGACTGGCACATGCCGGGCGGCGGGGTCGCCTCCCAGGAGGCCAAGGCGTACGAGCGGGGCAACGCCGAGACGCAGGTCGTGGAGCCGTTCGCCGGCGTCGTCCGCGGCTACCAGGACGTCTTCTACCTGCGCGGGACGATGCTCGGCGGCATCCTGCTGCTCGGCCTGGCCGGGCTGGTGCCGCTGTGGCGCCGGTTCGGCGGCGAGGCGCTGCTGCCGTGGACGCTCGCGACCGGGCTGCTGCTCGCGCCCGCCGCGACCGCCGAGTTCGACTACCGGTACGTGCTGCCGGCCGTCCCGCTGGCGGCGCTCGCGGCCGGGACGGCGTTCACACTCGAGGTCCGCGCGACCGTCGCCGGCTGGACCCGGCGGCTGCGCCGCCGGCCCGGTGCGAAGGACGCTCCGGCGCCGGACGTGCCGGAGATCGAGGCCAAGGTCCCCGAGGTCGCGGCGAAGTGATCCCGCCGGCGCGTCACCAGGCGTGCATGCGGCGCAGGTGGAAGACCATCGCGACGTCGCTGCCGGTGCGCGCCTTCGGGATCTCCGCCTCCTTGCCCCGCATCGCCGACAGCGCCTTGACGTTCCGGCTCTGGCAGTTCGGGCAGAGGCGGTCCATCCAGGGCGTCATGCAGGGCTGGCCCCGGCGCTCGTAGACGACGGCCTCGTTGCCGTGGCCGTCTCCGGCGTGCCGGACCTCGAACTCCTCGCTCCAGGTCGTCGCGCAGCTCAGGCACTCGAAGACCCATACTTCGTGGCTCGACCATGCATCCTGCACGGCACTCACCTCCTCGGCGACCGTCTCGCGCGTCCCGCGCCCCCAGTTCCATGGTGGCTCCGCCGAGCACAGACTGCCCCCGCCACGTGTCACCGATCTGAGTCATTCCCCGAATGAACCGGTTGGACCGCTCCGATGCCGGTGACTATTTCCTGGCCTTGACAACGGCGTCGTAAACCGCGCGTTTCGGGGCACCGTTCTCCTTCGCGACCTCGGCGATCGCCTGCTTGCGGGGCGTGCCCGCCTCCTCCCGGGCGGCGACGGCGGCGGCCAGCTCGGCCGGCTCGGTCAGCCCGGCCCGCTCGGGCGCACCCCCGACGACCAGGGTGATCTCGCCGAGCACCCCGCCGTCCGCCCACGCGGCCAGCTCGCCGAGCGTCCCCCGCCGGACCTCCTCGTAGGTCTTGGTCAGCTCCCGGCACACCGCGGCCGGGCGGTCCGCGCCGAACGCCTCCGCCATCGCCGCGAGCGTGGCGGCGAGCCGGCGCGGCGACTCGAAGAACACCATGGTGCGGGGCTCGTCCGCGAGCGCCCCGAACCGGCGGGCCCGCTCCCCCGGCTTGCGCGGCGCGAAGCCCTCGAAGCAGAACCGGTCGGTGGGCAGCCCCGACACCACCAGCGCGGTCGTCACGGCGGACGGCCCCGGCAGCACCGTGACCGGCGCCCCCTCGGCGACGGCCGCCCGCACCAGCCGGTACCCGGGGTCCGACACCCCCGGCATGCCCGCGTCCGTGAGCACCAGCACGTCCCGCCCGGCCGCCAGCTCCGCCACCAGCCCCGCCGTCCGCGCCCGCTCGGTCACGTCGTTGTAGACCACGATCCGCGCGGTCAGCTCCACCCCGAGGTCCGCCGCCAGCCGCCGCAGCCGCCGGGTGTCCTCGGCCGCGATCACCGGGGCGTCCACCAGCGCCTCCCGCAGCCGCACCGAAGCATCCTCGGCCCGCCCGAGCGGCGCCGCCGCCAGCACCAGAGTCCCAGTCACGTTCTCAGTCTCCCAGGGCGAGCGGTGGCCGGGGTCCGCGCCGCCGCGCACCCTTACGATGACTGGATGGCGACGACGGATCTGGTTCCCGCCTCGGTGGGTGCGATGCGGCGGCGGGGCGGCTCGCTGCGGGAGTGGCTGGCGCCCGCCGTTCCGGGGAGCGCGCTGCTGTCCTGGCTCGGCCCGCTGCTGGTCACCGTGCTCGCCGGGTACCTGCGGTTCGACCGGCTGGGGTCGCCGAAGGCGGTGGTCTTCGACGAGACCTACTACGCCAAGGACGCGCTGGCCCTGCTGAAGTTCGGCTGGGAGCACAACACCGTCGAGAACGCCGACAAGCTGCTGATCGCCGACCCGGACGCGCACATCTGGGCGAACGGGCCCGCGTTCGTCGCGCATCCGCCGTTCGGCAAGTGGATGATCGCGATCGGCGAGTGGATGTTCGGCGCGACGCCGTTCGGGTGGCGGTTCATGCCGGCGCTGGCCGGGACGCTGTCGGTGCTGATCCTGTGCCGGGTCGCGCGCCGGATGACCGGGTCGACGCTGCTCGGCTGCGCCGCCGGGCTGCTGCTCGCGCTGGACGGGCTGGCGTTCGTGACCAGCCGGGCCGCGCTGCTGGACGTCTTCGTGATGTTCTGGATCCTCGCCGGGTTCGCGTGCCTGGTGAACGACCGGGACCGGTCCCGGCGCGTCCTCGCGGGGAAGATCGAGCGCGGGGACACCTCGGTCTACGGGCCGTTCCTCGCGCACGGCTGGCGGTGGGCGGCGGGGATCTGCCTCGGCCTCGCCTGCGCCACCAAGTGGACGGGGATCTTCTACGTCGCCGCATTCGGGCTGATGGTCGTCCTGTGGGACTACGGCGCCCGGCGCGCGGCCGGGGTGCGGGCCCCCTTCACCGGGACGCTGCTGCTGGAGGCCGTGCCGGCGTTCGTGCAGCTCGTCGTGGTGGGCGTGGTGACCTACCTGGCGACGTGGTGGGGGTGGATCTTCAAGCCGGGCGGCTGGGGGCGCGGCACGGTGTCCGGTAACCC
>NZ_SMJW01000123.1 GCF_004348335.1 Actinomadura bangladeshensis
GGAGCGGGGCGGGGCGGTCCCAGCGGTCCAGGAACGCCCGGTAGCCGTTCGCCAGCCCGTCCAGGTCGAACGCCTCCCGGAGCATGTGCGGGACGTCCGTCGGCTCCTCGGCCGGGCCCGCGAACACCTTCAGGTGCCCGTTCAGGTTGAGGCCCGCGACGATCGGGCGGACGTCCACCCGGGACGGCGCGATCCAGGTGCCGTTGCCGAGCGACCCGAACCCGGCCCAGGTCAGCCGGGCGCGCAGGTCGTGCCGGACGCGCTGCCACGACTCGGGCATGGAGAACGCGAGGACGGTCCAGCTGCCGTCCCAGTCGGTGTTGAGCACGCCGCGCCGCCAGACGCGGTCCTCGCCGTCGTGCAGGATGCCCTCCGACCTCGGGGTGAGCCCGAAGTGCATGCGGCGGCCCTCGCGGTGCCGCGCGAGCAGGCGGCGGCGGACCATGCGGGTCAGCGTCGACCGGACGGCGTGCTCGCCCACGCCGAGCCGGGCGAACGTGTCGATGAAGCTGCCCGAGAAGACCGCGATGTCGCGTCCGAGCACGTAGTTGCCGAGGTAGGTCAGCATCAGCGACTGCGGCCGGAGTCTCGGGGACGGCTCGTCGGACGACACTGACCCGGCCGCGCTGTGTGCACTCACCCGTTCGGCTCCCGTCATCCCGCCAGCGTAACGACGGGACCGGGGCCGCCCGGACCGCCGCCGCGCTGATGTTGGGCAAATCATTGACTGTCGTGAAGAATACGCCTAACTTCGGGGCACGCCCACCCCGGGAGGTCCCAAGTGCGCAAACTCGCCCCGCTTCTGGCCGCCACCGCTCTCGCCGCCGCCGCGTGCGGCTCGTCCGGCGGGTCCGGCGGCGGCTCCACCCTCAAGATCGGCTTCATCGAGTCGCTGACCGGCAACTACGCGCCGCTCGGCGGCGAGGCGAAGAAGACCGTGGAGCTCGCCGTCGAGCAGATCAACACCGCCGGCGGCATCGACGGCCGGAAGATCAAGCTGATCACCCTCGACGATCGGACCGCCCCCGACCAGGGCGTGCTGCACTTCAACAAGCTCAAGTCCGAGAAGGTCACCGCGATCATCGGCTCGACGTTCTCCAACGTCGGCCTCGCGGTGGAGCCGCTCGCCGAGCGGGAGCGGATCCCCTACATCTCGCTGAGCCCGGCGGACGAGCAGGTGAACCCGATCCGCAAGTACACGTTCGTGGTCCCGGCGATCTCCTCCACCTACGCCGAGGCGATGCTGTCGTACTTCAAGGCGCACCAGATCACCAAGATCGCGGTCGCCTACGACACCAAGAGCGCCTACGCCAAGGCCGGCTTCGCCGGGATGCAGAAGTACGCGGGCCAGAACGGGGTGCAGATCGTCAAGGAGGAGACGTTCGAGACGACCGCCTCCGACTTCAGCCCGCTGTTCACCCACGTCCGCGACTCGGGCGCGCAGGCCCTCGTCGCCTGGGCGAGCGGCCCGCCCGGCGTCACGCTGGCCAAGCAGTACCCCTCGTCCGGGCTGAAGCTGCCGCTGTTCATGACCGGCTCGCAGGCCAGCAAGCTGTGGCTCGAGCCCGTCGGCAAGGCGGCCGAGGGCGTGTACGTCCAGTCCGCGATCGGCGTCGTCGCCGACCACCTTCCGGACGGGAAGCTGAAGCAGTCGGTGGAGGAGATGTCGGGGCCGTTCGAGCAGAAGTACGGCTACGAGCCGCCGCAGTTCGCGATGGACGGCTACGCGGGCGTCAAGCTGCTCGCCGCCGCGATCGACAAGGCCGGCACCGACCGGGAGAAGATCCGGGACGCGCTGGAAAGCCTCACCCTCGTCACCCCCTGCGGGCAGTACACCTACTCCAAGACCGACCACTCCGGCCTGAAGCCGACCGACATCTCCATGAACCAGGTGAAGGACGGCAAGCTCGTCCCCACCGAATGGTCGGTGAAGCAGCTCGCCGAGACCGCGAAGGCGGCCGGATGACGGCACTGCTGGAGATCGGCGCCGTCGGGCGCGCGTTCGGCGGCGTCTACGCCGTCCGCGACGTCGCGATGACGGTCGCCGAGGGCGAGACCCGCGCCGTGATCGGCCCGAACGGCGCGGGCAAGTCCACCCTGTTCAACCTGATCAGCGGCCACCTCGCCGCCGACCACGGCACGCTCGCCTACGGCGGGCGGCCGATCGACCGGCTGCCGCCGCACGCGCGCGCCCGGCTCGGCATCGCGATCGTCTTCCAGGGCGCCCGGCTCTTCCACGGGATGACCGCGCTGGAGAACGTCATGGTCGGCGCGCACGCCCGCACCCGGCACGGCTTCCTGTCGGCGACGCTGCGGCTGCCCGCCCACCGCCGCGAGGAGGCAGCGATCCGCGCGGACGCGCTGGCCGCGCTCGACCGGGTCGGGCTGCGCGACTGGGCGCACCGCTCGGCCGACGTCCTGCCGCTCGGCCAGCAGCGGTCGCTGCAGGTGGCGCGGGCCCTGTGCGCGCGCCCCCGGCTCCTGCTGCTGGACGAGCCGGCGTCCGGGCTGCGCGCGGCCGAGCGGGAGGCCCTCGCCCAGCTGGTCGAGAGCCTGCGCGCCGAGGGGCTGACGATGATGCTCGTCGAGCACGACGTCGCGTTCGTCGCCCGGCTGGCCGACCGGGTCGCCGTCCTGGACCTCGGCCGCCTCATCGCCGAGGGCACCCCCGGGGAGATCCGCGCCGACCCCGCCGTCATCGCCGCCTATCTCGGGGAGGAGGCCGCATGAGCGCCGCCGTCATCGAGGTGGAGGACCTCGTCGTCCGGTACGGGACGGCGACCGCGCTCGACCGGGTCGGGCTGACCGTGCGCGCCGGGGAGCTCGTCGCGCTCATCGGCCCGAACGGGGCGGGCAAGACCTCGCTCGTCAACGCGGTCCTCGGCGTGCTGCGCCCGGCGGCGGGACGGGTGGAGCTGCGCGGGCGGGCCGGGCTCGTCCCCGAAGGGCGGCAGATGTTCGACGACCTGACCGTCGAGGACAACCTCGCCCTCGGCGCCTGGCGCCGCCGCCGCGCCAAGGGCGCGCGCGACACCGCGCGCGTGTACGAGGTGCTGCCCCAGCTCGCGGAGCTGCGCGGACGGCGGGCGGGGTCGCTGTCGGGCGGGCAGCAGCAGATGGTCGCGTTCGGGCGGGCGCTGATGGCCGACCCCGACGTCATCGTCGTGGACGAGCTGTCGCTCGGCCTGGCGCCGCTCGTCACCGCCGACCTCGCCGAGCATCTGCGGGCGCTGAACGCCGAACGCGGCCTCGCCGTCCTGCTGATCGAGCAGAACGCGCGGCTGGCGCTGGACCTGTGCGGGCGCGGCTACGTCCTGGAGGCGGGCCGCATCCGGGCCGAGGGCACCGCCGCCGACCTCGCGGCGGGCTCGGACCTCGCCGACGCCTACCTCGGCGGACCCGCCGGCGGGGAGGGGGAGAGGTGAGCGCGTTCCTGCAGTACCTCGTCTCCGGGATCGCCGTCGGCTGCGGTTTCGCGCTGCTGGCGAGCGGCCTCGTCGCGATCCACCGGGTGACCCGGGTGGTGAACTTCGCGCAGGGCATGTTCGCGGTCGTCGGCGGGATGGCGGCCGGCTCGCTGCTGTCGGCCGGGCTGCCGCACGGTGCCGCCGAGGCGGCGGCCGTCGCCGTGGCGGGCGCCATCGGCCTCGCGGTCGGGATCACCGCGACCGGCAAGCGGGGTACGTCCCCGCAGTCGGCGCTGATCGTCACGCTCGGGGTCGGGTTCCTCGCGTACGCGGTGGAGATCATGATCTGGGGCGACAGCCCGCGCTCGCACGCCGGGCTCGGCGGCGCCGTCACGCTGTTCGGCGCGCACGTCCAGAAGCAGTCGTTCCTCGTCATCGGGGTCGCGGCGGCCGTGTTCGCGCTGCTCGCGCTGTTCTTCGGCCGCACCTACCCGGGCAAGGCGCTCAGCGCGTGCGCGTCCAACCCGTACGCGGCGCGCACCATGGGCATCGACCCGCTGAAGATGGGCCTGGTCGCGTTCGCGCTCGGCGGGATGCTCGGGGGCCTCGCCGGGGTGCTGCTCACCCCGCTGCAGCCGATCTCCTACAACAGCGACGTCCTGCTGATCACCAACGGGTTCGCGGCGGCGGTGCTCGGCGGCCTGAACCGCCCGGTCGTCGCCCTCGCCGGCGCGCTGACGCTGGGCATCGCCGAGGCGATGGTCGCGGGCTACGGCGAGGCGTCCTACCAGACCGTCGTCGCGCTGGCGCTGATGCTGGCGATCATGATGGTGCGGGCCTCGCGGAGGACCGCGCTGCAGGAGGAGGCCGCCCGATGAGCGTGTCCGTCCGCAAGCCCCCGCCGGTGGCCGCCCCCGCGGCGCGGCGGCGGCCCTCCGCCGGGATGCTCGCCGCGGCCGCCGCCGCCGTGCTCGCGCTGCTCGCCCCGGTGCTGCTGCCCGCGACGCAGGTGTCGGTGTACGTGCTGCTCCTGCTGTCGGCGACCGTGGTCGTCGGGCTGTCGATGCTGATGGGGTTCGCCGGGCAGGTGTCGCTCGGCCAGGCGGCCTTCACCATGATCGGCGGCTACACGGCGGCGCTGACCGCGACGCACGGCCTGCCGACCTGGCTCGGCCTGCTGCTCGCCCCGGCCGTCGCGGCGGCGTGCGCCGCGCTCGTCGGCGTGCCGCTGCTGCGGCTGCGCGGCCACCAGCTCGCGTTCGCGACCCTCGCGATCCAGCTCATCCTGCTCAGCCTCGTCGGACGGCAGGACTGGACGGGCGGCGACATCGGCCTGCAGGGCGTCCCGCGCCTGCGGGTCGCCGGATACGAGTTCGCGGGCGAGGTCTCCTACGCCTACCTGGCGCTCGGCGCCCTCGGCCTGGTCGTGCTGATCACCCGGCACATCGTCACCTCCCGCCCCGGGCGCGGGCTGCGGGCGCTGGCGACCAGCGAGGTCGCCGCCGCGTCGTCGGGGGTGCCGGTCGCCGTCTACAAGCAGACCGTGTTCAGCCTGTCCGCCGGGTTCGCGGGGCTCGCGGGCGGCATCTACGCCTTCTACATCGGCTACGTCGCGCCCGGCTCGTTCCCCGTCCTGCTGTCGTTCGAGTACGTCGTGATGGTCGTCGTCGGCGGCGCCGGGACGATCTGGGGCGCGCTCGCCGGAGCCACCGCGATCACGCTTCTCCTGCAACTGCTCAACGACATCGGCACCCGGGAGGGGATGCCGGCGTCGGCGCCCACGGTCCTGTCCTACGCGGTCTACGGGCTGCTGCTCATCGTGGTCGTGCTGTTCATGCCCAAGGGGCTCGTGCCGTCCGCCGCCGCGTGGTGGGATCGCCGCAGGGCCCCGGAACCGACGGAGGAGTGACGCGCATGCGCAACGAAGGACTCGGGTCGTGGCCCGCGCGCCGCGCCCGCAAGACACCGGGGGCGGCCGCCCTCGTCCACGAGGGGGCGGCGCTCACCTACGCCGGGCTGCTCGGCCGCACCGCGCGCCTCGCCCGCGCGCTGCGCGGCCTCGGGATCAGGCACGGCGACCGGGTCGCCTACCTCGGCCCGAACCATCCCTCGTTCCTGGAGACGCTGTTCGCGACGGGCATGCTCGGCGGCATCTTCGTCCCGCTCAACACGCGGCTCGCCGGGCCCGAGATCGCCTACCAGCTCGCGGACTCGGGCACGTCCGTCCTGGTCTACGGGCCGTCGCACGCCGAACTGGTGGACGGCGTCCGCGGCGCCGCACCCGTCCGGGAGCACATCGCGCTGGACGCCTACGAAGAGCTCCTGGCCGGCGAGGACGACGACCCGCTCGACCTGCCCGTCGCGCTCGACGACCCCTGCATGATCATGTACACGTCGGGGACGACCGGGCGGCCCAAGGGCGCGACGCTCACCCACGGCAACATCACCTGGAACGCGGTCAACGTCCTCATCGACCACGACCTGGTCGCGGGCGAGGTGGCGCTCGTGTCGGCGCCGCTGTTCCACACCGCCGGGCTCAACATGCTCACGCTCCCGGTCCTGCTCAAGGGCGGGACGTGCGTGCTCACCGCCGTGTTCGACCCGGCCGCGACGCTCTCTATGATCGAGGAGCAGCGGATCACGTTCATGTTCGGGGTGCCGACGATGTTCGAGCGGGTCGCCCGGGAGCCGGGCTGGGCCGAGGCCGACCTGTCCTCGCTGCGCATCCTCACCTGCGGCGGCGCGCCGGTGCCGCCGTCCCTCATCGAGACCTACCAGCGGCGCGGCCTGACGTTCCTGCAGGGGTACGGCATGACCGAGGCCGCCCCCGGCACGCTGTTCCTCGACGCCGCCCACGCGGTGTCGAAGGCCGGCTCGGCCGGGGTGCCGCACTTCTTCAGCGACGTGCGCGTCGTCGGCCCCGACATGGCGGACGTTCCGGTCGGCGAGACCGGCGAGATCGTCGTGCGGGGGCCGCACGTCATGCGCGGCTACTGGGGGCGTCCCGACGACACCGCGGCCGTGTTCAGCGACGGCTGGTTCCGCAGCGGCGACGCCGCCCGCCTCGACGGCGACGGCTACGCGTTCATCGTCGACCGCATCAAGGACGTGATCATCTCCGGCGGTGAGAACGTGTACCCGGCCGAGGTCGAGCACGCGATCCTCGCCGCCGCGCCCGACGTCGTCGAATGCGCGGTCTTCGGCGTCCCGGACGCAGCCTGGGGCGAGGTCGGCCGCGCCGTCCTCGTCGCGCGGCCCGGCGCGGACGTCGACCCGGAGGAGGTGCTCGCCGCCCTGTCCGGCCGGCTGGCCCGCTACAAGATCCCCAAGTCGGCCGCCGTCGCCGCGGAGATCCCCCGCAACGCCGCGGGGAAGATCCTCAAGGCGCGGCTCCGCGAGGAGTACGGCGACCCATGACGGGCACCGGCGGCGGCACCGGGACGCGGCCCACGGTGACCAGCCGCGTCCTGGACATCCTGGAGGCGTTCTCCGCCGAGCGCGCCGCGCTCACCATCACGCAGATCAGCCGCCGCGCGGGCCTGCCGCTGTCCACCGCGCACCGCCTCGTCGGCGAGCTGGCCGCCTGGGGCGCGCTGGAGCGCGACGCCGACGGCCTGTACCGGATCGGGCTGCGGCTGTTCGAGGTCGCCGCGCTCGCGCCGCGCGGGCCCGCCCTGCGCGCCGCCGCGATGCCGTTCCTGGAGGACCTGTACGAGGCGACGCACGAGAACGTCCACCTCGCCGTCCTGGACGGCCTCGACGTCGTCTACATCGAGCGGATCTCCGCCCGCGACGCCGTGCACGTCCTGTCCCGCGTCGGCGGCCGGTGGCCCGCCCACGCGACGGGCGTCGGCCTCGCGATGCTCGCGCACGCCGACACCGCGCTGCAGGAGCGCGCCATCGCCGGGCCGCTGCGCCGCTTCACCGACCGGACCATCGCCACCGGGCCGGACCTGCGGCGCGTCCTCGCCGAGGTCCGGCGAACCGGCGTCGCGATCAGCGACGGCCAGGTCGAGACGTTCGCGCTGTCGGTCGGCGCGCCCGTCTACGGCCCGGACGACCGGGTCGTGGCCGCCGTCGCGATCGTCGTCCCGTCCGACGGCTGGGACGCGCGGGCGCTGATCCCGGTCGTCCGCGCCAGCGCCCGCGGCATCTCCCGGGCCCTCGGCGCGCCCCGCGCGCTGCGCCCACCGGAGACGGCGCTGCACAACCGCTGACCGGGTTCTTCCGTCCAACGGAATCGGTGTGGCCCCCGTCACCGTCCCCCCGCGAAGGTCGTCGTGACCCCATCGATCACGGAGGAACACCCCATGGTCTTCGCGCGCAACCAGTGGTACGTGGCCGCCTACAGCCAGGAGATCGGCGACGGCCTGTTCGCCCGGACGATCTGCGGCGAGCCCCTCGTCATGTACCGGACCCGGGCCGGCGAGGCGGTCGCGCTCGCCGACCGCTGCGTGCACCGCCGCTTCCCGCTCTCGGAGAGCAACCGGGACGGCGACAGGATCGTCTGCGGCTACCACGGCTTCACCTACGCGCCCGACGGCGTGTGCGTCGCCGTCCCCGGCCAGACGCGCATCCCGCGCACCGCCCGCGTCCCCGCCTACCAGGTCGTCGAGCAGGACTCGTTCGTCTGGGTCTGGATCGGCGACGGCGAGGGCGACCCCACCGCGATCCCGCGCGCGACCTGGTTCGACTCGCCCGACTACACGACCGTCCGCGGCATGGAGCCCCTCGCGGCCCGCTACGACCTGCTGGTCGACAACCTCCTCGACCTGTCCCACGAGACGTACCTGCACGCCGGCTACATCGGCACGCCGGAGGTGGCGCAGACCCCGATCAACACGGAGGTCGACGAGGAGGCGGGCATCGTCTACGTGAGCCGCCGCATGAAGGACGTGGAGTGCCCGTCCTTCTACTCGGAGTCGACCGGCATCGAGGGCCGCATCGACCGCTGGCAGGACATCGAGTACTACCCGCCGTGCCTCTACCTCCTGCACAGCCGGATCGCCCCCACCGGAGTGGAGCCCGGCCCGGACGGCGACGACTCCAAGGCGTTCCACGTCGAGATCGGCTACGCCATCACCCCCGAGACGGAGACGAGCACGCACGACTTCTGGCTCGTCGCCCGCGACTTCGCCCTCGGCGACGAGAAGGTCTCGAAGTTCCTCGCCGAGAGCAACCGCACGGTCGTCCTCCAGGACGTCGAGGCGCTGAACATCCTGGAGAAGGTCATCGCGTCCGAGCCGGAGGGCTACCAGGAGCTGTCCATCAACATCGACACCGGCGGCCTGGCCGCCCGCCGCATCCTGCAGCGGCAGACGGCCCGATGAGCTCGGGCCGCCTGCGGGTCGAATGGTCCCCGGGCTCGGACACCCTCACCGGCATCTGCCACTGCGGCGCCCACCACACCGCCGAGGACCCGATCGAGATCTGGACCTGGCTCCTGGCCCACCCCGACCACCCGAACCCCTAGCGTCAGCCGATGTCGCGGCGGCGGAAGGCCGTCAGGCCCGCCGCCGCCAGGGCGGCTGCCGCGGCGGTGAGGGCTGCCAGGGGGAGAGCGGAGAACTCGGCGCCGGGGAGTTTCGGGGTGTGGGTGAAGGGCGAGACGTCCAGGACGGCCTGCGGGGCGTCGAGGAGGGGGCCCACCTGGCCCAGCAGCAGGCAGATCGTGAGGACGGCCCAGCCGGCGGACGTGGCGCGGGGGAGGACGGCGAAGAGCAGGAACGCCGCGGCGGCGATGACCCAGACGGAGGGCAGCTGCGCGAGGGCGGCGCCGAGCTGGCGGGGGAGCTGGCCGGCGAGGTCGTGCGTGCGGGCGCCGTGGACGGCGCCGGCGGCGGTGCCGGCGAGCGCGAGCAGGACGGCCGTGCCGACGGCCGTGACCGCGAGGCCGGAGACGGCCCAGCGGATGCGGCCGACGGCGGTGGCGAGGACGGGTTCGAGCCGCCCGCCGCCCTCCTCGGCGCGGAGCCGCTGGACGCCCTGCACGGCGTAGGCCGCGGCGAACAGGCCCATGATGCCCATGGCGGTCGCGAGGAGCGCGTCGGTGAGGTCCCGCCGGCCGCCGAGGCGGCGGATGTCGTCCGCGATCGCCGCGTTGCCGCCGGCCAGGTCGCCCGCCCCGGCCGCGATGCCGCCGACCACGAGCCCGTACACCAGGAGCCCGGCGGACCAGCTGAGGAGCGTGCCGCGCTGCAGCCGCCAGGACAGGGCGAGCGGACTGCGCAGTGAGGGTGCGGCGGTGTCCGGGCCGAGGGAGGAGGCCAGGAGTCCGGCGCCGAGGTCGCGGCGTCCGGTCAGCGCGTAGGCGACGGCGATGAGCAGCATGGACGCGGCGAGCGGCAGGAGGAGGACGGCCCACTGCTCGCCCGCGCACGGGCGCACGTGCTGCGCCCAGCCGACCGGCGACAGCCACGAGAGCCGGTGCGCCGGGCCGGCGTCCGCCGCGGCCCGGAGCAGGTACGCCGCTCCGAGCACGGTGAACGCGAGGCCGTTCGCCGTCCGGGAGGTCTCGGCGAGCTGCGCCGTGACCGCCGCGACACCGGCGAACACCAGCCCGCTGCCGAGCCAGGACAGGCCGAGCGCGGCCGCGCCGGCGGCGGGCAGCCCGAAGAGGACCAGCACGCCGGTGACCACGGCCGCCAGGGTCGCGGCCGCCGTCGCGGCCGCGAGCAGCGCGGCGGTCAGGGGCGCACGGCGGCCGACGGCGGCGGCGCCGACCAGCTCCAGCCGCCCGGTCTCCTCCTCGGCGCGCGTGTGCCGGACGACCAGCAGCACGCACATGACGGCGGTGAACGCCGCGCCGGTCGCGCCGACGCGCCACACGGTGAGCCCGTCGGCCGTGCCGCCGTTCAGGACGGGCCCGTAGAGCGCCCGCGTGGCCGGGTTGTCGTTGATGCCGCGCGTGAAGCTCGCGAGGGCCTCCGGCGTGTCGTACTCGCGCCCGAAGCTGTAGGCGTTGCTGGAGACGTAGGCGGTGAGCCCGTAGATCCAGGCGGACATCATGATGCGGTCGCGGCGCAGCCACAGCTTCAGCAGCGGGCCCGCGCCGGACAGGCCGCCGTCGCGGCGGGCGGCGCGCGCCGGCGGGCGCAGGGTCGTCGCGGTCATGAGGCCGCCTCCCCGGCGAGGTCGTCCTCGTAGTGGCGCAGGAACAGCTCTTCGAGGGTGGGCGGGCGGCTCGTCAGGGCGCGGACGCCGATCCGCGTGAGCTGCTGGAGCGCGGCGTCCAGGTGCGGGGTGTCGACCTCGAACGTGATGGAGGTCCCGTCGATGCGGACGTCGTGCGCGCCGGGCAGCGGGATCCCGTCCGGCGGCCCGGCGAGCTCGGCGTGGACGGACGTGCGCGTCAGGTGCCGCAGGCCGGCGAGCGTGCCGGTCTCGACCGTCCGGCCCCTGCGGATGATCGTGACGCGGTCGCAGAGGGCCTCGACCTCGCTGAGGATGTGGCTCGACAGCAGCACCGTCCGGCCGCCCCGCCGCTCCTCCCGCACGCACTCCTGGAAGACCTCCTCCATGAGGGGGTCGAGCCCGGACGTGGGCTCGTCCAGGATCAGCAGCTCCGCGTCGGACGCGAACGCCGCGACGAGGGCGACCTTCTGGCGGTTGCCCTTGGAGTAGGCGCGGCCCTTCTTCTTCGGGTCGAGCTCGAACCGGCCGAGCAGCTCGGCGCGGCGCGCGGCGTCGAGGCCGCCGCGCAGCCGCCCGAGCAGGTCGATGACCTCGCCGCCGGTCAGGTTCGGCCACAGCGTCACGTCCCCCGGGACATAGGCGATGCGGCGGTGCAGGGCGGTGGCGTCGCGCCAGGGGTCGCCGCCGAGCAGCCGGGCGGTGCCCGCGTCCGCGCGCACCAGCCCCAGCAGCACGCGGATCGCGGTGGACTTCCCGGCGCCGTTCGGGCCGAGGAAGCCGTGCACCTCGCCGCGCCGGGCGGACAGGGCGAGCCCGTCCAGGGCGCGCGTCCGGCCGAACGTTTTGACCAGGCCCTCGGCCTCGACGACGTCATCCATCGTTCCGCTCCTTGGTGAGTGCGGCCTCGTAGGCGTCCAGGGCCGCGTGGCCCTGCTCGGCGAGTTCCGGGCCGAGCATCCGCCCGGCGAACACCTCCAGGAGGGCGCGCCGCAGCCGCAGCGAGCCCTCGGCGGTGAAGGTGTCGGCGCCGAGCACCCGCGACACGTGCTCGTGCAGCACCTCGACGCCGACGGTCATGGCGACGATCGCGGCGGAGAACGCGCGCGGGTCGCGGGTGTCGGGGGTGTCGAACCCGGGCGGCGGGTCGGTGAGGTACCGCTCGGTCGTGCCGACCAGGTCGTCGAACAGCCGGGCCGCGGCGGCGGACCCGTCGACGAGCGCGCGGGCGAGGTAGCGGCGCACCGGCAGGCCGAGCCGCTCCGCCCACGCCTGGAAGCCGGGGTCGCCGGCGCCGCCGCTCGCGTCGCTGAGCCGGCGGACCGTGTCGAGCGTGTAGGCGTCGCACGCCTCCCGCAACTCGTCCTTCGACCCGAAGTGGTGCTGGACGAGCCCCACCGAGACGCCGGCGGCCTCGGCGATCCCGCGGAACGTCGCGCCCTTCATGCCGCGCTCGGCGAACTGCAGCAGCGCCGCGTCCCGGATGCGGGCGCGGGCCGTCAGATCCTCCGCCGCGGGGTCCCTCTCCGCCGCCATGCATGACTCCAATACAAGCGTTCAATCTCCAATATGAATGTATACCATACGCATGTATTGTTGAATGGCGTGCGACGGGGATGACCTTGAAGGGGAAGTTAGCTTAGGCTAGCCTTACCTCGTGTCGTCGCCCGCGCGGACCGCCCCGCCGCACCCTCCGGTGAAAGGGGGACGGGCCTCGCGCAGGCTCTGGCTCCCCGTCCTCGCGGCCGTGCTGCTGGCGACGGTCGTCGCCAGCCTCGCGATCGGGGCCGGGGACGTGCCGCTCGGGCGGGTCCTGCCCGGCGTGCTCTCGCCGGACGGCGGGTCGCGGCCGGAGCTGATCGTCCACGAGCTGCGGCTGCCGCGCACCCTGCTCGGCGTCGCCGTCGGCATGGCGCTCGGCCTGGCCGGGGCGGTGATGCAGGCCCTCACCCGCAACCCGCTCGCCGAGCCGGGGCTGCTCGGGGTGAACGGCGGCGCGGCCCTCGCGGTCGTCCTCGTCATCGGCGCGACCCGCGCGGACGACGTGCTCGGCTACGTCTGGGCGGCGTTCGCGGGCGCGGCGGGCGCCGCCGCCCTCGTCTACATGATCGGCGCGCGCGGCCGGGGCGGCGCGTCACCGGCGCGGCTGGTCCTCGCCGGCGCCGCCGTCAACGCCGCGTTCAGCGCGATGACGGCCGGCGTCATGCTGCTCGCCCCCGGCACCTTCAACGGCTTCCGGTTCTGGCAGGTCGGCTCGCTCGGCGGCCGGGAGATGTCGGTGTTCTACCGCGTCCTCCCGTTCGTCCTGGTGGGCGTGGTCCTGGCGCTGGCGCTCGCCCGCCCGCTCAACGCGCTCGCCATGGGCGACGACGCGGGCCGCGCCCTCGGTTCCCGCCCCGGCCGGACGCGGGCGCTCGGCGCGCTCGCCGTGGTGCTGCTGTGCGGGTCGGCGACGGCGGCGGCCGGGCCGATCTGGTTCCTGGGGCTCGCCGTCCCGTTCATCGTCCGGACGGCCGCCGGGCCCGACCAGCGGCTCGTCCTGCCGTACTCGCTGCTGCTCGCGCCCGTCCTGCTGCTCGGCGCGGACATCATCGGCCGCGTCGTCACGCCCGGCGAGCTGGAGACCGGCATCGTCACCGCGTTCCTCGGCGCGCCGCTGTTCGCCGTGATGGTCCGGCGGGGAAGGACGCGCGACCTATGAGGGTGCTGCGGGCGGGCGGCGTCTCGCTGCGGTGGGAGCCGCGGGCGGCGCTGGTGTGCGGGGTGCTGGCGGCGGTCGCCGCGTCCGCCGCGGTGCTGGTCGTCGGCTCGGGGGAGTTCCCGATCTCCCCGCCGGACGTGGTGCGCGCCGTCCTCGGGCAGGGCGACCGCGCCACCGAGTTCATCGTGCGGACGCTGCGGCTGCCGCGCGCGGTGACCGGGCTGCTCGCGGGCCTCGCGCTCGGGCTCAGCGGCGCGATCTTCCAGAGCATCTCCCGCAACCCGCTCGGCAGCCCCGACCTGATCGGCTTCACCACCGGCTCGGCGACCGGCGCGCTGCTGCAGATCCTCGTCTTCGGGGGCGGCGCGCTCGCCATCACGGTCTCCTCGGTCGCGGGTGCGGTGCTCACCGCCCTCGCCGTCTACCTGGTCGCCTACCGGCCGGGCGGCGGCGTGCACGGCGTCCGGCTGGTGCTGATCGGCGTCGCGGCGGCGGCGATGCTGGAGGCGCTCAACTCCTACCTCATCACCCGCGCCGAGCTGCGGGAGGCCTACGAGGCCGCGTTCTGGCTGACCGGCAGCCTGAACGGGCGCGACTGGGACCAGGCCGTCCCGCTGGCGGTCGCGCTGGCCGTGCTGGTGCCGGTGGCGCTGCTGCTCGCCCGCCCGCTCGGCATGGGCGAGCTCGGCGACGACGCCGCGCGGGCGCTCGGCGTCCCGGTCCAGCGCACGCGGGCGCTGCTCACGGTCGCCGGGGTGGGGCTCGCCGCGGCGGCGACCGCGGCGGCCGGGCCCGTCCCGTTCGTCGCGCTGGCCGCGCCGCAGCTCGCCCGCCGGCTGACCCGCCGCCCAGGCGCGCAGCTGCTGCCCGCCGCGCTGACCGGTGCCGCGCTGCTGGCCTGCAGCGACCTCGTCTCGCTCCATCTGCCGGTCGCGGTGCCGGTGGGCGTCGTCACCGGCGTCCTCGGCGGCGTGTACCTGGCCTGGCTGCTGTCCACCACCGGGCGGAAGGGGACGACGTGACGACCCGGTCGCGGACCGAGCCGCCGCTGATCGTCCCGGCCGGGCGGCGGCGGGCGTTGACCGCGAAAACCTCCTGAATTAGGTTAGCCTTACCTAATTTGAGAGGGGTTCCGTGCTGACCTGGGACGAGCTGCACACCGCGCTGGCCGAGGTGCTGGGCGAGCGCGCGGAGGCGGGCGACAACCTCATCGAGCTCGGGATGGACTCGATCCGGCTGATGCGGCTGACCGGCCGGCTGCGCCGCCGCGGCATCGAGATCCGCTTCGCCGAGCTGGCCGAGCGCCCCACCCTCGCCGAGTGGTGGGAGCTGCTCGCCGAGAAGGGCCAGGCGGAGGTGAGCGCCGGGCCGCCCGCGCCGGAGCCGGCCGACATCGAGCCCGCCGGTCCGTTCCCGCTGGCGCTGATGCAGCACGCGTACTGGATCGGCCGCGACTCCGGCCAGGCGCTCGGCTCGGTCGCCGCGCACCTGTACGTCGAACTGGACGGCCGCGCCATCGACCCCGCCCGGTTCGAGGACGCCGTGCGGGCGCTGGTGCGGCGGCACCCGATGCTGCGGGTCGCCGTGGCGGACGACGGGACGCAGCGGATCCTGCCCGACCGCCCCGGCCCCGCCGTGACCGTCCACGACCTGCGCGCGGGCGATGCCGGAGCCGAGCTGGCGCGGATCCGGGCCGAGATGTCCGGGCAGCGCCTCCCGATCGAGGACGGCCGCGTCTTCGACGCCCGCCTCAGCCTGCTGCCCGGCGGCACCGCCCGCCTCCACCTGGACGTCGACATGGTCGCGGCCGACGCGATGAGCTACCGCGTCATGCTCGCCGACCTCGCCGCGCTGTACGAGGGGGAGGCGCTCGCGCCGATCCGCTACGGCTACGCGCGCTACCTCGCCGACGACCCGCGGGCCTCCGCGCGGGAGCAGGACCGGCGGTGGTGGGCCGAGCGGCTGGCCGACCTGCCCGGACCGCCCGAACTGCCCGTCGTGCCCGAGCCCGGCGACCGGGTCGAGCGCAGGCACCACCGGCTGCCGCCCGAGGAGAAGGACCGGTTCACCGCGCGGGCGCACGCCGAGGGCGTCACCCCGGCCATGGCGCTGGCGGCCGTGTTCGCCGAGGTCGTCGGCGCGTGGTCGGCGACGCCGCGGTTCCTGCTGAACCTGCCGCTGTTCCACCGGGAGCCCGTCCACCCGGACGTGGACGCGGTCGTCGGCGACTTCACCGGGTCGATCATGCTGGAGGCCGACCTCGCGGAGGACCTGCCGTTCGCCGAGCGGGCGCGGAGGCTGCAGGCGAACCTGCACACGGCGGGCGCGCACGGCGACTACTCGGGCCTGGAGGTGCTGCGCGACCTGTCGCGGCTGCGCGGCGAGCAGGTGCTGGCCCCGATCGTGTACACCAGCGCGCTGAACCTCGGGGAGCTGTTCGGCGAGCGCGTGCGCGAGCACTTCGGGGAGCCGGAGTGGATCATCTCGCAGGGGCCGCAGGTGCTGCTGGACGCGCAGGTGACCGAGGTGTCCGGCGGGCTGCTGCTGAACTGGGACGTGCGCGTCCCGGCCTTCCCGGACGGCGTCGCCGAGGCGATGTTCGGCGCGTACACGTCCGCGATCACGCGGCTGGGCGCGCCGGGCGCCGACTGGTCCGTGCCGCTGGGCGTCGCGGCCCCCGCGTCCCAGCTCCGCGTCCGGCACGCGTTGAACGCGACCCCGGCACCGCCGCCGGCGACGCTGACCGAGGGCTTCTTCGAGCATGCCCGGCGCCGTCCGGGCGCCCCGGCCCTGCACTGGGGCGAGAACGGCACGCTGACCTACGGGGAACTGGCCTCCCGTGCTCTGCGCATCGCGTCCGGGCTGGTCGCCTCGGGCGTGC
The DNA here is from genome assembly GCF_004348335.1 of Actinomadura bangladeshensis. Taxonomy (GTDB): domain Bacteria; phylum Actinomycetota; class Actinomycetes; order Streptosporangiales; family Streptosporangiaceae; genus Spirillospora; species Spirillospora bangladeshensis. Next base: position 16,121 of record NZ_SMJW01000123.1, read on the forward strand.
GGCCCGGCGACCGCGTCTCGATCGAGCTGCCGAAGGGCCCCGCGCAGGCCGCCGCCGTCCTCGGCGTGCTCGCGGCCGGTGCCGCCTACGTCCCGATCGGCCCCGAGCAGCCGGACGCCCGCCGCGCCAGGATCCGCGCGAGCGCCGGCGTCGCCGCGTCGCTCACCGCGGACGGGATCGCCGAGGCCGAGCCGCTGGCGCGACCCGTCGCCGTCCGCCCGGACCAGGTCGCGTACGTGCTGTTCACGTCCGGGTCGACCGGGGAGCCGAAGGGCGTCGAGGTGCCGCACGGCGCGGCGATGGCCACGATCGGCGACCTCGTCGAGCGGTTCGCGATCGGGGAGGACGACATCACGCTCGGGGTGTCGGCCCTCGACTTCGACCTGTCGGTGTTCGACCTGTTCGCGCCCTGGTCGGCGGGCGGCGCGGTCGTCCTGCCGGACGAGGACGAGCGGCGCGACGCCGCCCGCTGGGCCGAGCTGGTGCGCCGCTGGTCGGTGAGCGTGCTCAACTGCGTCCCGTCCGTGCTGGAGATGCTGCTGCACGCGGGCCGCCCGGAGAGCCTGCGGCTCGTCCTGCTGGGCGGCGACTGGGTGGGCACGCACCTGCCTGCACTGCTGGAGGAGCGCGCGCCGGGATGCCGGTTCGCCGCGCTGGGCGGCACGACGGAGACGGCGATCCACTCGACGGTGCAGGAGGTCGCGGTGGAGGTGCCGTCCGGCTGGCGCGCCGTCCCGTACGGGGTGCCGCTGCGCGGGGTCGCGTGCCGGGTCGTGGACGAGCTGGGCCGCGACCGTCCCGATTGGGTGGCGGGGGAGCTGTGGATCGGCGGCGCCGGCGTCGCGGACGGCTACGTCGGCGACCCGGAGCGCACCGCCGACCGCTTCGTCGTCCACGAGGGCGTGCGCTGGTACCGGACGGGCGACCTCGCCCGCTACCGGCCGGACGGCACGCTCGAGTTCCTCGGCCGCCGCGACCACCAGGTCAAGGTGCACGGCTTCCGGATCGAACTGGGCGAGGTCGAGGCCGCGCTGCGGGACCATCCGTCCGTGGACCGGGCCGTCGCGCTGCTGGCCGGCGGCAGGTTGGCCGCCGCGGTCGTGGCGTCGGGCGACCCCGATGAGGTGCTGGCCCGCGCCCGCGGCCTCCTGCCGCCGCACATGGTCCCCGAACTGCTCGTCCCCGTCGAGGAACTGCCGCTCACCGCGAACGGCAAGGTCGACCGCACGGCCCTCACCGCCCTGGCCGCCGCCGAGAAGGGCGAGGCGCACTACGCCGAACCGGCGACGTCGCTGGAGAAGGTCCTGGCCCGGATCGTCGCCGACGTACTGGGGAGGGAGCGCGTCGGCGCGGACGCCGACTTCTTCGCCCTCGGCGGCGACTCCGTCCTCGCGACCACGGTCGTCGCGCGGCTGCGGGAGGCGCTTGACACGACCGCGCTGCCGGTCCGGGTGCTGTTCGCCGAGCGGACCGTCGCGCGCGTCTGCCGCCGCTTCGCCGAACTGGAGGAGGCGCCGGGACGCCTGGAGGCCGTCGCCGCCATCTGGCTGGAGGTCGAGGCGATGACCGAGGAGGAGCTCACCGCCCGCCTCGGATGATCAGCCCGGTTCGGGCTCCGGACGCATCATCGCCGTCCGGAGCCCGCCGAGGGTCAGCGCCAGGACCAGGGCGAGGACGGCGCTGACCGTTCCGAACAGGACGATGGCGGCGCCCGGCGCGAGATAGCGCCCCAGGGCCCCGGCCCCCAGCGAGCCGACGGCGCCGCCGCCGGTCTCCTGCGCCGCCCACAGCGCGTTGACGCGTCCCAGGTGCGAGTCGGGCGTGTGGCTCTGGATCAGCCCGTACCTAAGGATCTCCTCGATCGACTGGACGAACCCGAAGACGAACAGGATCGCGACCGCGAGCGCCGGATGGCGGGCCGGCCCCAGGCAGGCGAGCGACGCGAACCCGGTGACGGACGCGGCGAGCAGCGCCAGGCCGGGCGCGCGGAACGTGCCCGCCCACCCGCTCGTGACGGACGCCAGGACCGCCCCGCACGCCGGCGCCGCCAACAGCAGCCCGACCGTGGTGGCGCCGCCGTCCAGGCTCTCGGCCGCGAACGCGGGCATCAGCACGGGGATGCCGCCCGCGACCATGAACAGCAGCCCGAGCAGCATCAGCGAGCCCACGACCCGGTGGGACGCGACGAACCGGAACCCGTCCCCGATGGCCTTCAGCGGGTTCACCGGCACCTCCTCGGCCTCCGGCTTGAGCGTCGGCAGGCCGGTCAGCAGCCCGATCGTGCCCAGGGTGCCCGCGGCCGCCGCCGCGTAGTTCCAGCCGGCGCCGAACGCGGACACGACGACGCCGCCGAGCGCGGGCGACGCCATCGACCCGAGCCGGACGGTCAGCGCGTTCAGCGCGCCCGCCGCGACGAGCTTGTCCGGCTTCACCAGCGCGGGCGTCGCGGCCAGCAGCGCGGTGATGCTGATGCCGGTCATCAGGCCGTCCCACGCCGCCAGGACGTACAGGGCGGCGAGCGACGGGGACGGCAGGAACGCGTTCAGCGCCAGCAGCACGAACCCGATGCCGGCGGCCGTCCGGGCGCGCAGCATGAGCCGCCGGCGGTCGTCCTTGTCGGCGAGCACGCCGCCCCACAGGAACCCCGCCAGCAGCGCGAAGCCCTCCCCGGCGGAGACCCCTCCGACGTGCACGGTGGACCCCGTCAGGTCGTAGACCTGCACCGGGAGGGCGACGGCCAGCATGCCGATCCCGAAGACCGAGACCGTGCGGGCGATGAAGACGTTGCGGAACGGCCTGCTGTCGCGCAGCGGACCGATGTCCATGGCCAGTCGCCGGAGCATCCTCGGGGTTCTCCTCAGCCGATGGAATAGCTAAGGTAAGCCTAGCCTTAGTTGATCGTGGAGAAGAGGGCGAACCGGTGCAGCGGACGCTGATGAACGGAAAGATCCACCGCGCGACCGTCACCCAGGCGGACCTGCACTACGTGGGCTCCCCGACCATCGGCGCGGACCTCACGGCCGCCGCCGACATCGTCGAGGGCGAGCAGGTCCACGTCGTCCACGTGGACGCAGCCGACCGCATCGTCGCGCTGGGGGCCGACCCTTCCGAGCCCGTCCCCGGCGCGCCCGCCCAGATGGCCGGCCGATGAGCGCGGACGGCTTCACCCCCTGGCCGGACGACCTCGCCGCCCGCTACGAGGCGGAGGGCTACTGGACGGACCGCGTCCTGGGCGACGTCCTGCGCGGCGACCCGTCCAAGACCGCCCTCGTCGCGGGCGACGACCGCGTCACCTACGCCGACCTGGACGCCCGCGCCTCCCGGATGGCCGCGGGCCTCCTCTCCCTGGGCATCCGGCGCGGTGACCGCGTGGTCGTCCAGCTGCCCAACACCGCGTCGTTCGTCGTGGTCTTCCTCGCCCTGGTGCGCCTCGGCGCCGCGCCCGTCCTGGCCCTCCCGGCACACCGCGAAAGCGAGATCCGCTACCTCTGCGAGCTGTCGGAGGCCCGCGCCTACATCTGCGCCGACCGCGACGGCGACTTCGACTACCGCGCGATGGCCCGCACCCTTCCCGTGGACCACGTGATCGTGGACGGCGAGCCCGAGGAGTTCACGGCCCTCTCCGCGATCGCCGCCGACCCGGTGGCGATCGAGGGCCCCGCGCCGTCCGACGTCGGGGTCTTCCTCCTCTCCGGCGGCACGACGGGCCTGCCGAAACTGATCCCGCGGACGCACCGCGACTACGTCTACAACCTGGAGGCCAGCGCCGAGGTCTGCGGCTTCACCGCGTCCACGGTCTACCTGGTCGTCCTGCCCGCCGCCCACAACTTCGCGCTCGCCTGCCCCGGCGTCCTCGGCGTCTTCGCGGTCGGCGGCACGGTCGTCCTGTCGCCCTCCGGCTCCCCGGACGATGCCTTCCCCCTGATCGAGCGCGAACGCGCCACGGTCTGCGCGGTCGTCCCCCCGATCGCCCTCCTCTGGCTGGACGCGGTCACCTGGCAGGACGAGGACATCTCCTCGCTAGAACTCCTCCAGGTGGGCGGCGCCAAGTTCGCCGCCGAACGCGCCGCCGAAGTGCCGGGCACCCTCGGCTGCCGGGTCCAGCAGGTCTTCGGCATGGCCGAGGGCCTCCTCAACTACACCCGCCTGGACGACACCGCCGATCTCGTCGAGCAGACCCAGGGCCGCCCGCTCTCCCCGGCGGACGAGATCCGGATCGTGGACGAAGACGGCAAGCGCGTGGCCCCCGGGGAAGTGGGCGAACTCCTGACGCGAGGCCCCTACACCCTGCGCGGCTATTACCGCGCCCCCGAGCACAACGCCCGCTCTTTCACTCCGGACGGCTTCTACCGGACCGGCGACCTCGTCCGGCAACTGCCGTCCGGCCACCTGATCGTCGAGGGCCGCGAGAAGGACCAGATCAACCGGGGCGGGGACAAGATCTCCGCCGAAGAGCTGGAGAGCCACCTGCTGGCGCACCCCGCCGTCCACGACGCCGCCGTGGTGGGCATCCCGGACCCCATGATGGGCGAGCGCACGTGCGCCTTCCTCGTCATCAGGGACGGCGAGAAGGCCCCTGGCCTCCGCGAGATCAAGGAGTTCCTCCGCACCCGCGGCCTGGCCGCCTACAAATTCCCCGACCGCCTGGAGGAGAGCGGCACCTTCCCCCGCACCCCCGTAGGGAAGATCAGCAAGAAGGCCCTCGCCGCCCGAGTGGCGCCCCCGCCCTCCTGACCGGCCGCGTCAGCCGCCGGCCGCGAGAGACAGGCGGCCGGCGGTGAGACGGGTGATCGCCGCCGCCAGCTCATCGGCCGTTTCCTGCCAGAACGCGCTCACGTTGATGAAAAGCGGCGCCTCGTACGTCTCGAGGTTCGACCGCATTCCGTCCTGCCGCTCACTCGGCGCTCGCGCGATGAAGGCCGCCGCCTCCGCCGGCCTCACGCAGAGCAGCAGTTCCCCACCCTCCGTCCGCCGGGTGAAGACCGATTCCATCAGCAGGATGAACAGCGCGCGGCCGAAACCCGAGCCAAGGTCGGGGGATGCCGCCAGGACCACGACGAGCAGCACCACGGAAACCAGGAAAAGCCCGGCGGCGATCCAGCGCCACGCTTTGCGCGGTGCGGCGAACACGACCTGCTGACCGTTCGGATGCACTGATCTCTCCTTCAACGTCCGCACATCCTTACCAGAACCGCCGCGCTCACAACCAGAGGATGGTGTTGAGCGTAGGGACGTGAATGCAGAGCCCGTCCGGCCCGGTGTGCGGAGGCCGCGTCCGGGAATCTGAGGACATGGCTGCTGACCGGGACACCTTCCGTGCTCTTGAACGCGATCTCGATCCGGCCTTCGCACTCGGCCCCGCGCAGGACGCTTCGCGCCCGCTCGTTCATCGCACCGGCGAGGCACCCCTCCTCGTCGTCCAGGACCTTGGCGGCCGTGCGGTCATAGGTCGCGGAGCGCCCCCCGAAGGCGTTCTCGAAATGGAGGTCGTCGTCGTAGAAAGTGTTGACCTCGAATGCGGGATCCCCGGTGGAAGGCCGCCCGGAGGGCTTGAGTACCACGGCGACCGGGGCGGCCAGAACGGCCGCCGCGACGGTTCCTACGGCGGACCCGATCGCGATGCGCCGCCCGCGCTCCCGCCTCTCCCAGCGCCGGACATGATCACCGGACACCGCGGTGCCGGGCCCGGAGGACCGCAGCACCGCCAGCCCGCCGGACTCCGCCGGCACCGGCGGCGCCTGCGCCCGGACGACCACCGTCCGGGCGCGCCGGTCGTGCAGGCACTGCCCCAGCCGCCGATCGTGCGTCTGCTCCCACGGATCGGTGATCAGCGGGATGGACGATGAACTCCGCGGGAGCGCGTACCGCCTGAACGACCGGCGCCAACCCGGCGGCTGGAGCCCGCCCTCCTGGCGAACCACCCGGATCCCGGCGACGCGCTGGCCGAGCGTGCACCCCCACCGCGCGATTCCCCCGACACGCACCAGGACCATGGAGAAGACACCGAGGAACGCCGTCGGAATGCCGACCCACGTCATCCATGGGAACGAGGCGTCATCAAAGAGCAGACCGAATACATAGACCGGCGACAGTCCAGCCATGACCAGCACGAACGCAGCAAGGGAGTCGACGGCACGAGCGGCAAGGCGCTGCCTGCCACTCGCCAGAACGCGCACGACCCGCTCATCGCCATTATCCGCGGTCGGCCCTGCCGAAGTTCCCGCGGGCACATATGAGGGAGCCGTCACAACGGCATATACAGGCACAGAGGCAGCCGCCTGGTGACGGCGGTCAGATTCCCTTGACGTCGTTCAGGTCGTTGTCGCGGAGTTCGTCCTCGTCGAACTTGCGGGTGTCGCGGGGCTCGACATAGGGCTCCTGCGACGCCGGCAGGCCGGCGGCGATGGCGCGCCCGCGTTCGAGTTCGGCGTTGAGTTCGGCGCCCAGCAGGATCGCGATATTGCTGATCCACAGCCAGACCAGGAAGACGATCAATGCCGCCAGGCTGCCGTAGGTCTTGTTGTACGAGCCGAAGTTCGCGACATAGAAGGCGAAGCCCGCGGAGGCCGCCAGCCACAGCACCAGCGCCAGGATTCCGCCCGGAGTGACCCAGTGGAACCCCTGTTTCGCGTTCGGCGACGCCCAGTACAGCAAGGCGAACAGGAAGCTGACCATCACCAGCATCAGCGGCCATTTGGCGATGTTGTAGGCGGTGACGGCGGCCGACCCGATACCGATGAGGTCGCCGGCCTTCTGCGCGAGCGGCCCGGACACGACCACCGCGATCGCCGACGCCGCCAGCAGCACCAGCGTGACGAGGGTGACCGCGATGCGGATCGGCAGCGTCTTCCAGATGGGACGTCCCTCGGGCACGTCATAGACGGCGTTGGACGCCCGCATGAACGCGCCCACGTACTTCGACGCCGACCAGATCGCCGCCGCCAGGCTGACGACGGCGACCAGGCCGGCGCCGGTCCGCCCGCGCTGGAGTTCGGTGAGGGCGTCCACCAGCACCTGCTTCACCGACCCGGGCGCCATCTCGCCCACGTTGGTGACCAGGTCCCGTGACAGCGACTCGCCGCCCAGCCCGACCAGCGACACCACCACCAGTATCGCCGGGAAGATCGACAGAACGGCGTAGTACGTGAGCGCGGCGGCCCAGTCGTTGATGTCGTCGTCCTTGAACTCGCCGACGGTCCGCCTGGCCGCCCGCCACCACGAACGCGGCGGCATCTCGGCCGGCGTGCTCGGGACTTCCTCTTCGCCGGGGGACGGCGTGCCGTGCGGGCGGGGGTCTTCGCTCTTGCCCGTATCTCGATCGGCCAATTCGTGATCCTCGGGGGGACGGGCCGGCGGCTCGGCCACCGGTCTGATCGCGCCGAGTCCTGCCCTCCCACGACCGCTTCATGCCCCGTCACCCTCCGAACCGCGGCGCGCGCGTTCGAGGACGCCGCCGCCGGCCGGCCCGGTCCGCCGGGCGGTCATCCACGGGGTCCGGGGAAGCGGGGGAAGTGCTCGTCCGGCAGCGGCTCGCCCGCGGCCAGGCCGAGCGGGTCGGTGACGGGGTGGGAG
>NZ_SMJW01000124.1 GCF_004348335.1 Actinomadura bangladeshensis
GCGGATCGCCGAGCGCCGCCGCGCGGGAGCTGGCCGAGATCGCGCACGCGCTTCGCGAGGCGTCCGCGCACGCCACGGCGGCGCTCGGCGATCCGCAGGTCGCCGCCGCCGCGTGCCGCGCGCCGCGGGAGGGGTGGCGTGCGCAGCGGGCGCTGGTCCGCGCGATCACCGACCCGGCCGGGCTCGGCTGGGCCCCGTCGGGCGGCGTGCTCGGCGTCCTCGGCGCGAAGATCGGCGGCCTGGCGGGCACGTCCAGCCTGCCGGTCGCGGTCATGACCACGTCGCTGCGGCTGCGGATCGCCGCGGTCGCCCGCACCGACCCCGCGCTCACCGGCGATCCGCTGGTCAGCCGCCTGATCGAGGCGGCCGGCGAAGGCCGGGCGGGCATGGCCGGGGCACTGCGCGACCTCGTCGGGAAGCGCGGGGCGGCGGGCGCGCTGACCGCCGTGTCGCCCGTGTTCAGCGAGGTCCTCGCGCTGCGCGCGCTGCTCGACCGCAACCCGCTGAACGACCGCACCGCCTGGCTCATCGCCACCGGCATGGGCGCCGCGACCGCCGACCCGCTGACCGGGCTGAGCAACCGCGCCATCGCGCGCCTGGACCGCGGCTTCGGCGCCGCCGTGCGCACCGAGCCGTCCCCGCGGGAGGCGGCGCGGTTCTGCCGGGAGGCGTCGCTGCTCGGCCTGCTCGGCGACCTGCGCGCGATCGGGCCGACCGGCCGCGCGCTGGTGCTCACCGTGCGCGGTCCCGACGGGGTCGAGCGGTACGTCCTGCTGGCACCCGGGATGCGGATGGGCGTCCCCGACGACGCCTCGCCCGCCGACCTGCTCGGCGCGTTCAGCAGCACCGTCCAGGACAGCGGCCCCTACAGCCGCTCCCTCGCCAAGGCCCTCGCCGACCACCGGATCCCGGCCGGCGCCGACCTCGCCATGATCGGCCACAGCGCCGGCGGCGCGGCGGTCATGAGCCTGAGCCGGGACGCCGCGCTCAACGCGCGCTACCGCCTCACCCACGTCATCGCGATCGGCTCCCCGATCGACTTCAAGGAGCCCGCGGACCCCGCCACCTGGGTCGCCAGCGTCACCAACCAGCACGACATCATCCCCAGCCTGGACGGGCAGGGCGCCGGGAACTGCTTCGCGGAGCGGCCCGGCCGGTACGTCGTGGACTACACCGATCCGACGCACCTGTTCCCCGCCTGCCACAGCCTGGAGCACTACGCCGCAGACATCGAGCACGCCCTCCCCGAGGCCCGCGCGCACATCGAACGGCAGCTCGCGCCCTACACCGGCCCCGTCGTCCGGCGCCGGCTCTACCAGCTCTACGACGACGCGCGGCGACCGGCGGGCTTCCCGTTCCTCACGGTCGCCTCCCGCGCCGCGCCCACTCCCGACGGCCCGGTGGAACTGCCCGCGCGCACCTCGGACGCGGCGACCCTCACGGCGTGGTTCGCGACCGACGCCGCCGCGGCCGCGGCCGTGCTCGGCGATGCCGACGGCGCCGTCCCGGTCCGCGCCGGCGGACGGTCACTGGTCGCGCTCCACGTCCACGACCACCGCGAGAGCACGCTCGGCCCGCACCATGAGATCTCCCTCGGCGTGCTGGTCCACGACCCGTGGTGCCCCCGTCCGGTCGGGGTCTGGCTGGACCTGCTGCACCGCCCGCACCTGCGCGGCGCCGGCCTGTGGACGCTCGCGACCGCGCTGAGCACTCCCGCCGCCGGCGCCGCCCACCGCAACCTGTGGAGCGACGACGCCTTCACCGCCCCCACCCGCCTCCGCCTGGCCGCCCGGAGCGCCGCCGTCACCATCGACACCCCGCACGACCGCATCCTGACCTTCGCCGGATCACTGGGCGCGAGCAGCCCGGCGCACTCCGGCGACCTGGTGCTCTACTCCGCGCTCGCGGGCGCCACGCTGCGTTCGCTCGTCCACACCCATGGACCGTCCCGCCTGCACCTCGCGCCTCGAGCCCGCCTGCACCCCGCCGGCGACCATCCCCTGGCCGACCGGCTGCGCGCCCTCGGCCTCGACGGCGCCCGTCCGATGCTCTGCCTCAGCAGCCCGCACCTGATGCTCCGGCGCGACGCGGGCACCCCCGTCTTCCCCGCCTAGGAGTCCGCCTTTGCCCGCCCGCCGCTCGGTCGCCGACACCGCCGCCCTGCTGCTCACCGACGCCGAGGCCGTCGAACGCGCCACGGAGCGCCTGCGCGCCCTGACACGACGCCTCCAGGACGACCCGGCGACCCCATCCTGGTTCGCCGCCGCAGCCAGTGCCCACATAACCGCCGCCGCAGTCGCCGCCGCCGACCTGTCCCAAGCAGCAACCCGCCTCCGCGCCCTGTCCGAATCAGCCGCCCGCACCACCGCACCGCCTTCCCGCGCCTCGGGCGGCTGAACCGGAGAGCACGGCCCCCGTCGGTCAGTCGCGGGCCGGGCGGCCGAACTCCTCGATGAGCACGGGATACTGCTCCGCGCCGTGTCCGGCGGCGATCGCGCGGTCGGCCATCGCCTTGAACAGCTTCGGCAGCTCGGCGTTGACCCCCGCCGCCTCGCTCTCCTTGATCAGATGGGTCATCGCCGCCGCGTCGGTCTCCAGGGCCGACACCTCGGCCGGGAAGGAGCCGCCATCGACCTGGTCGGCGTATCCGGGCAGCCATCCGGCCACGCCCTCCGCGATCGTCCGCGCGAAGGGCGCGTACGTCGCCGCGTCGACGCCGGCCGTCCTGACCAGCGCGGTGCCCTGGAGCCAGGCGTTCAGGACGCTCCACATCATGGCCAGACCGGCCACGTCGTACAGGGACGCCAATCCGGGGTCGGCGCCGAGATGGGTGACGGTGCCGAGCACTTCGAGCACTGACCGGTGCGCCTCGAAGTCTTGCCGCGGTCCGCTGTGCAGGATCACCGCCTCCGCCGTCCCGATCACCGGGGGGACGGCCATGATGGCGCCGTCCAGGTAGCGGGCGCCGCGCCGTGCGGCCCAGCCGGCCGCCTGCCGGGCCTCGGCCGAGTCGCCCGAGGTCAGGTTGACCAGCGCCGCGCCGTCCAGGTCGACACCGTCAGCGTCGAGCAACTCCCGCACGGCCCGGTAGTCGGTGAGGCAGACGATCGTCAGGGAGCCCGCCTTGACCGCGTCGCCCACCGAGGGCGCCAGGTGCGCGCCCTCGGCCACCAGCTGGTCGGCTTTGGCGGCCGTTCGGTTCCACACGGTGGTGGGGTGGCCGGCCTTCAAGAAGGCGCCGGCCAGTGCCCGGCCCATGAGCCCGAGGCCGATGACCGTCACATGTGTATCGCTTCTGCTGTCCATGGCAGCATCGTCAACGTTGAGACCGGTGTGAGAGTCAAGTGAGGTCCGGGTGCGAATCGGGGAATTGAGCCGGCGGACGGGCGTCAACGCCCACCAGTTGCGCTACTACGAGGCCCGCGGCCTGCTGCCGGCGGACCGCCGCGCGAACGGCTACCGCGAGTACGACGAGGGCGCCGTGCTGCGGGTGAGGCAGATCCGGCACCTGCTCGGCGCCGGCCTGTCCTCCGGGGACATCGCCTACCTGCTGCCCTGCGCGGTCGGCGAGGTCCCGGAACTGCTCGGCTGCCCCGAACTCCTCACCGCGATGCGGTCACGGCTGCGGCGCCTGGACGAGCAGATGAACCAGCTCGCCCGCTCCCGCGACGCCCTGACCGACTACATAGCCGCGGCCGAACGATCCTCCGACCAGAACTACCCGCCCTTCGACAACGGCTGCGAGGCCGCCGTCCCCGCCTGAAAAGCACGAGGACCGCGACCGGCCCCAGGCCCGCGGCCACCCGGGGCGGGCCGCGGCCCCACCATGACGCACGCGAGGGTGTCTACGGGGTGTTGCGGAGGAAGCCGGTGACCAGGCGGTTGAACTCGTCGGCGTGCTCGATCATCGCCCAGTGGCCGCAGCGGTTGAGGAGGACCAGGCGGCTGTCGGGGATGTTCGCCAGCAGGTAGAGGGAGTTCTCGAAGGGCACCACGCGGTCGTCGCGGCCGTGGATGAGCAGGGTCGGAACCTGGATGGCCGGGAGGAGCTCGGGCTTGACCCAAGTCGGCAGCGGTGCCCCCTTCGGCAGGCCCTCGACGTAGTTGCGCAGGTGCTCGGGACGGGCGAGAGCCGCGTCCGAGCGGGCCTGGCACAGCTCCGGGGTGGCGAAGGCGGCCTTGTCGAAGCACATGATCTCGACGAGGCGGCGCATGTTCTCGGGGGTCGGCTCCCGGTAGGTCTCGATGAGGACCCTCAGGCCCTCGGACGGGCCGCCGCCGGGGGCGAAGAGGCCGGGGGTCCGCCCGACCGGCGGGCCCATGGTGACCAGGTGGGTGATCCGGTCCGGGTGCTCGGTGGCGAGGCGGAGGGACGTCTGCCCGCCCATCGAGTTGCCGACGAACGCGGCCTTCTCGATGCCGAGCGCGTCCAGGAACTGGACCGCGGCGTCGACGTGGTCGAGGCGGTCGACGGTCGCCGCGTCCGAGTCGCCCCAGCCGGGCATGTCGACGGCGTACACGTGGAAGTGCTCGGCGAGCGCCCCGATGTTGGCGGAGAAGTTGCTCCAGCCGGTGGCGCCGGGGCCGCTGCCGTGCAGGAGGACGACCGGGTGCCCGTCGCCCGCCTCGTAGTAGCGGAGCTTCCAGTCCCTGGTCGTGACCGTGCGGGCCGTCTCGGCCTGGGTCGGCGGCATCAGCGGGCGTCCTTTCCGGCGAGCAGGGCGGCGACGGCCCCGGGCGGGCGGTGGCCCCAGCTGTGCAGCCTGTCCAGGGTCTCGACCTGCCAGGTCTCGTCGTCGACGAGCAGGCCGCCCCAGCCGTACTCCACGCTGAAGCCGGACGGCGTCTGGACGTAGAAGCTGAACATGTGGTCGTTCGGGTGCATGCCGAGGGTCATCTCGAACGGCTGCCCGGCGTCCATGCAGCGGTCGTAGGCGGTGCCGACGTCGCGGATGTCGGTGACCTCGACCATGAAGTGGTGGGTCTTCTTCGGGTGCGGCATGTCCCCGAACGCCACGGAGTGGTGGCGCGGGTTGCAGCGCAGGAAGATCAGGTCGGCGACGACGCCGGGCGCCAGCTCCTCGACGATGGTGTCGGAGATCCGGAAGCCGAGGAGCTCCTCGTAGAAGGCCAGGTAGGTCGCGCGGGCGACGCCCTTGGAGAGCAGCACCTGGTGGCCCGCGCCTCCGCTGCCGGTGACGAACTCGCCGAGCAGCACGTCGGAGTGGAACGGGGCGGCGGCGTCGGCGAAGCCGGTGACGAGCTCGACGCGGTTGCCCATCGGGTCGGTGGTGACCAGGGTGCGGTCGACCTTGCGGGACGCGGCGAGGGCGGCGTCGCCCTCGGCGGCCTCGACACCGGCGGCCTTCAGCCGGGCGGCGATCTCGTCCAGGGCCGCGCCGCTCTCGACCTCGTAGCCGCTGGCCGCGAGGTCGTCGGCCGGGCCCTGCCGGACGAGCCAGCGGTACGCCTTCGCATCGGTCCGGAAGGCGACGGCGTCGGCGCTCTTGTCCGCGAGCTGCATGCCCAGCAGGTCGACGGCGAAGTGCTCCCAGTCGGCGAGGCTGCTCGCCTCGTAGACGACGTAGGCGAGTTCCTTGACTCCCGTCATGGTGATCGCTCCTTCTCTTCAGGCGGGCTCTAGGCGGGCACGGCCAGGCCGGAGGCGTCGGCCGCGGCGACGAACCTGTCGGGACGCACCGCGACGGCGCGGACGCCGTACCGGGCCAGCCACGGCAGCAGGACCTCGTCGAGGTCGACCAGTTCGTCCGGGCCCTGCGTGTAGGCGGTCTTGGGACGGATCGCGAGGTAACGGGCGCCGAGCGCGTCCCACGCGGCCTTCTCCTCGGGCGTGAGGAGCACCGCCGGGTCGGTGTCGGCGCCGAGCAGGACGAAGCCGTCGCCGAGCAGGTCGTCCAGGCGCGCCATCCGCCCGGTCGTGTCGCCCGCGATGGGCTGCGGGACCATGCGTCCGACGATGCTGGCGTCCCCGACCGGGCCGCGCAGCCAGCCCGTGTCGAGGACGGGCGGCGCGATCAGCGGCGGCTCGAACGGGGTGACCGTGTTCTCCGGGACCCGGTTCATCTCCTCGATCTCGGCCGGGGTCGCCTCCTGCTTGATGACGCGGCCGAGCTGGACGGCCAGCCCGGTGTAGAAGGCCGCGTTCGGGCGGCGCTCGGCCTCGTAGGTGTCGAGCCAGCCCTCATCGAGGTCGCCCTTGAGGACGCGGGCGAGCTTCCAGCCGAGGTTGTGGGCGTCCCGCATGCCGGTCTGCATCCCGGCTCCGGCCCACGGCGGCATGAGGTGGGCGGCGTCCCCGGCGAGGAAGACCCGTCCCGCGCGCCACGTCTCGGCCATCCGGGTGTGGTGGCGGTAGAAGGCCCACTGGTGGATCGAGACGTCGTCGGTGCTGACGCCCATCGCCTTGAGCAGCGGCCAGACGTCGTCCTCGGACGCGAAGTCCGCCTCGGTCTCGTGAGCTTTGAGCGGGATCTCCCAGCGGTGGTTGCCCGCGGAGAGCGCGATGTCGACCACGGGGCGCTGCTTGTCCGACCAGAACGTGAGGAAGTCGCGGTCGGGCCACCAGCGCTTGACGCGGCAGTCGATGACGATCCACTGCACGTCCAGGGTGTCGCCGAGCAGCTCGGACCCGATCATGGCGCGGGTGGCGCTGCCGCCGCCGTCGGCGCCGATCACGTAGCGGGCGCGGACGGTGCGCGTCTCGCCCGTCGCGGCGTCGGCGGCCGTCACCGTGACGCCGCCGGCGTCCTGCTCCAGCCCGGTCACCTCGACTCCGTAGCGGACGTCGATCAGGTCGCCGTACTCGGCGGCACAGGCGCGGAGCTCGGTCTCCATGGCCGGTTGGTAGATGTTATAGAAGCGGGGCTTCGCGCCGAGCGCGGACGGCGGGTGCTCGACCCGCATGATCTCGGTGCCGTCGTAGGTCACCCAGCGCAGCGCCCGCTGCGGCTCGATCACCCGGGTGATCCGCTCGTCGATGCCGAGGCTCTGGAAGATCCGCATCGTCCAGTCGTTGACGGTGACGGCGCGGGCGCGCGGGTAGATGTCGCGGTCCCGTTCGAGCGCGACGACCGACGCGCCGTGCTTCGCCAGGGTGAGCGCGGCGGTCACCCCGGTGGGGCCGTAGCCGACGATCGCGACGTCGGCGTCGAAATGCTGGATCATGCGGGCTCCGAAGGGCGGTCCGAATCGACAAGTCTAAGTTTTGTACCGATCGTTCGGTACGATCGTGACCACCTTCACACGCGCGCGGGCGGGCGTCCACGCTTTTCCGCAGGACAGAACCGCAGGTGGCGGGCGTGTCGACGCGGACATCTATGCTTCAACGCGTGGCGGACGAGAAGAACGGCAACCGCCGTGGCCGCAGGTCCCGGGAAGAGATCCTGGACGTCGCCTCACGGGTCATGGCGGAGCGCGGCTACGCCGCCACCTCCCTGTCGGTGCTGAGCCGCGAGACCGGTCTCCCGAAGAGCGCGGTCTACCACCACTTCCAGTCGAAGGCCGGGCTGCTGTCGGCGGTCATGGCGCGCGGCGCCTACGAGTTCTTCGCCGCGATGCGGGACGCGCA
This sequence comes from Actinomadura bangladeshensis, assembly GCF_004348335.1. Lineage (GTDB taxonomy): Bacteria > Actinomycetota > Actinomycetes > Streptosporangiales > Streptosporangiaceae > Spirillospora > Spirillospora bangladeshensis. The sequence continues at coordinate 7,589 of NZ_SMJW01000124.1, forward strand.
GGCCGGCGGGCCCGGGGGCGGCACCCCCCGCGAGCGGCTGACGTGGTTCCTGCTGCGCACCGGCGAGGTCTTCGCGGCGCGCCCCGACTTCCTGCGCCTGCACCTGATCCTGATCATGAGCGCGGAGGCCGCCGAGGCCGAGGTGGACGCCATCATCGAGCGGGTGCGCCACGACGGGCGCGTGCACATGAACAAGATGATCGCGGCGTCCTTCGCCGCGGAGGGCGCGGAGATCGCGCAGGCCGTCGCGGACGAACTGGAGTACTTCGGCATCGCCGGGTTCGACGGCGCCTTCGTCGCGACGCAGGCCGACCCGGCCCGCGACCTCGCCGCGCAGATGACACTGCTCGCCGAGGCCATGGCGGCGCTCGGCGAGGCGCGGGTGGCCGCGCTGCGCGGGCGGTGACCTGCGGTGGCCTGCGGTCAATCCGCCCGGAGGCTCTGTTCGAGGGCGGTCGCCGCGCCCTTGAGGGTGACGACCAGCCGCGGCAGGTCCTCCCTGCCGTAGCGGATGCTCGGCATGGAGACCGAGAGGCCGGCGACCGCCGTCCCGTCCGGGTCGCGGACCGGGACGCCGACCGCGACGAGGCCGCGCTCGGAGCGGCCGTCGTTGACCACGAAGCCGTTGCGGCGGACCCGGTCCAGCTCCGCCCGCAACTCGGCCGGGTCGGGCCGGGCGGCGGCGGACTCGTCCTTCCGCTGCCCGGCGTACAGGGCGTCCAGCTCGTCCGGCGGCAGCTCGGCGAGCAGGAGGAGGCCGCCGGTGGTGCGGTGCGCGGGGAAGACCATGCCCTCGCGGGAGCCGACCCGCAGCGCCTGCGACGACTCGACGCTCGCGATGAACCGGGCGGTCCGGCCGGTGCGGACGGTCAGGTTGGCCGACTCGTCGAGCAGGTCGACCAGCCGGCGCAGGTGCGGCAGCGCGGCGGCGCGCAGCCGGGACGCGGCCGACTGGGAGTGCGCGGCCAGCTCCAGGACAGGGCCGACGCGGTAGGAGCGGTCCGCGTCCTGGACGGCGAAGTCGCGGTAGACGAGCATCGCCAGCAGCCGGTGCGCGGTCGAGCCCGCGACCCCGAGCCGCCCGGCCACCTCCGTGACGGTCATCGGCCCTTCCAACTGGAGCATCGCGGCGATCCGCAGCGCGTTGTCCACGCTCGCCACGGCGTACGGCGGCGGAGTCTTCAGCGGCTTGTCCACGCGGCGGCCCCCGTTCTGCGCACCAGAATGACCCTTCTGGCCTGCGAAACTCACGGCAAGGGTACGTCCCCGCCGCCCGTGCCGGAGCCTCCGCGGGGCCTGACGGCCCGCCGCTCGGGGCGTGATCAGCCGGGCGCGGTCGAGTCGCGGACGACGAGGCGGCCGGGGTGGCGGACGACGCCGGTCCGCCGCTCGCCCTCCAGCGCCGCGATCAGGTGGCGGGCGGCGGTGGCGCCGAGCCGCTCGAGGTCGAGGTCGACGGTGCTGAGCGGCGGGCGGCTCTCGGTCGCGAAGATCTCCCAGTTGTCGTAGCCGATGACGGCGACGTCGTCCGGGACCCGGCGGCCGAGGTCGTGCAGCGCGTCGATGGCCCCGTACGCGATCTGGTCGCTGCCGCAGAACAGCGCGTCCACCCCGGGGTCGGCGGCGAGGAGCATGCGGGTCGCCTGCCGTCCCCAGCGCTGGGACCAGGCGCCGTAGGACGGGCGGCCGCCCGCGAGGGGCAGGCCCGCGGCGTCCAGCACGGCCAGCAGCCCGGCCGCCCGGTCCCGCGCGGCCCGGTAGCCCTCCTCGCCGGTGATGTGCGCGATCCGGCGGCGGCCGAGGGCGAGGAGGTGCTCGGCGGCGAGGCGCGCGCCCCCCACGTCGTCGGCGACGACGGACAGGTCGCCGGGGTCGTCGGACTGCCCGTAGGCGTACACGACCGGAACGGGGATGTCCCCGGCGAGCGACGCGCGGACGTCGTTGCGGTCGCCGAGGACGATCAGCCCGTCGACCTGCCGGGCCAGCAGCGTCCGGATGTGCTGCCGCCGCCGGACGGCGTCGCCGCGCGCGTCGCACAGCAGCACCGACATCTCGCCGTCGCCGAGCGCGTTCTCGACGCCCAGCAGGACCGGGATCGCGAAGCGTCCGGCGAGCTCGTCGGTGAGCAGGCCGACCGTCCGGCTGCTGCCGGACAGCAGGCCGCGGGCGAGCGCGTTGGGCTGGAAGGACAGCTCCTCGGCGACCGCGAGGACGCGGGTGCGGGTCTGCGGGGCGACGTCCGGGCGCGCGTTGAGCGCCTTGGAGGCCGTCGCCACCGACACCCCGGCGCGCCGGGCCACCTCGGTGAGGGTCACGGGTGCGGATGGACGTCTGGTCACCGAAAACCTTTCCGGGCTTTGAGCATTGTAAGCGGCGCGTGACGGAAACGACCCCTTGACAACCCGGCGCGGGCGTTCTTACCGTCCTCCCGAAAACCTTTTCGGAGCTTGGTCGCCGCGGCTGCCGGGCTCACCGCACGCACCCCCGCACGCTCCCCGCCCGCCGCCGCCCTCCGAGGTGATCCATGAGTTCCAGACGCCGGACGTTCCTCGCCGCCGGACTCGCCGTGAGCGCGATCACCGCGCTCCAGACGGCCGTCCCCGCCACCCCCGCGCACGCCGACGGAGCCACGCTCGTGGTGAACGTCGCGGCGCCGTTCCGCCCCGTCACCCATGTCGCCGCCGGCGGCCTCTACGGACTGATCGAGGGCGACCGGCCCGCCAACGCGCTGCTCTACCCGCTGCACCTGCGCACGGTCACCCAGCCCGCGCCCGGCGTCCGGCAGGCGCCGAACGGCCAGCCGCCCGCCGGCGACGCCCTGCTGGTCGCCCCGCAGGCCGACAGGGTCGGCGCGTCCGTGATCGTCCGGATGCCCGACATCTACCCGGACTTCCCCTACAGGTGGGTGAGCTGGGACGACTGGCTCGGCAAGGTCGACGCCCAGGTGAACGCCCGGCTCGCCAGGACCGCCGTCACCAACATCGAGGGCTACGAGCTCTGGAACGAGCCGGACTGGACCTGGAACACCGCGGCGGCGGGCGGCTTCAACGCTGGCTGGGCCCGCACCTTCCGCCGGGTACGCGCCAAGGACCCGGTCACGCCGATCATCGGGCCGAGCTTGAGCTGGTACAACGCCGGCTACATGCGGTCGTTCCTGACCTACGCCCGGGACAACAACGTGCTGCCCGATGTCGTCTGCTGGCATGAGCTGGCACAGGATCCGTCCGGGATCGCCGCCGACATCGCCGCCTACCGGGCGCTGGAGAGGTCGCTCGGGATCAGCCCGCGCCGCATCGCCGTCAACGAGTACGCGGGCACCGACGCCGTGGACCGTCCGGGCACGGCGGCGAGCTTCATCGCCAAGCTCGAACGCGGCGGCGTCGACTCGGCCGACCGCGCGTTCTGGTACGAGTACGGGACGCTCAACGGGCTCGTCACCGACGGCCGCCCCACCGGCACGTACTGGCTGTACAAGTGGTACGGCGACATGGCCGGGTCCATGGTCGTCACGACGCCCCCCGCGCAGACCGGGCTGGACGGCTTCGCCTCCTACGACGGCACCCGCAAGATCGTGAACGTGGTCGCCGGGCATGCGTCCGGGACCAACACCGTCCGGGTCACCGGGCTGAACGCGCTCGGCCCGTCCGTCCGGGTGCGGCTCGAGTCGACGCCGTACTCGGGACGGCACACGGCGGTCGCGGGCCCGGCAGCCGTGTGGGACAGGACGTACACCGTGAACAACGGCGAGATCTCCGTCCCGGTCTCCGGCATGGACGCGAGCTCCGCCTACCACCTGGCCATCGAGCCGGCCGGCGGCGCGCCCGCCTACCAGCACCGGTACGAGGCCGAGAACGCCGCGGTGTTCCGGGCCGAGCGGCTCTCCTCCGGGAGCGCCTCGAACGGCGGGTACGTCGGCCGGATCGACAACACGGGCGACCCGCGCACCGACAGCTACGTCGACTTCATCGTGAACGTCCCGTCCGCCCGGACGTACACCATGACGATCGGCTACGCCAACGGCACCGGGGCGACGGCGACGCAGGGCATCGCCTACAACGGCGGCGCGTGGTCGACGATCAGCTACCCGCCCACCGGCGGCTGGGGCCGGTTCGGCTCGACCGTGTCGACGACCGTCACTCTGCCCGCCGGGTACAGCGTGATCCGGCTGGCGAAGGGATCGCCGTACTTCCAGGGCGGCACCGGCTACGCCGAACTCGACTACATAGAGGTCAACTACTCGGCCTGAAGGGACCGGGCTTGCTCGTTCGGTCCTTGGGGGGCTTTGTTTGCGCTCCCGACTGCCCGTTACGGCGGGGCGGTCACGGGTCGCATCCACCCGCTCCCGGGCTATCCGGGGGCGGGTTGGGGCATGTTGACGAATACCCACGCCGAGCGTGCGCGGTCGCGCACGTTGACCCCGGCGACGACGTCGGCGGGCCCAGCGAGACCGCACCAGCGACATTGGAAGTGGTCCCGTGAGGGACGGTTGTTCCTGGCGGTGTGGCCGCAGCGCGGGCAGCGCTGGGAGGTGTAGGCCGCATCCACTTCGATGAACGGCACCCCGGTGCGGCGTGCCTTGTAGGCGATGAAGGCGCCGAGTTGGTGGAAGGGCCAGGAGGACAGGCGTGCCCGCTGGTCGCGTGGAACCGTGACCCGTGCGCGGATCCCACTCAGGTCTTCGAGTGCGATGCCGCGTTCGGTGCGTGCCGCGACGGCGACGACCTGTTTGGCGATCGTGTGGTTGACGTGCCGGGCCTCGCGGCGGGCCCGCTTCTTCAGCAGCCGGGCGGCCGACCGGGTGCGGGCGGCTTGGAGTTCGGCGCGTTTGCGGGCCTGCCCCCGCCGGTACCGGGAAAGGCGGCGGCCCTGGTGGTTGTCGCCGTCGGAGGTGGTGGCCAGGTTGACGATGCCGCGGTCCACCCCCACCCAGTCGACCGGCTCGAACACCTGGGGTTCAGGAACGTCGCAGGTGGCGAGCAGGAACCACTTGCCGTCCCGGTGCACGAGATCGGATTCGCCCTTGCGGTGGTCGGCCAGCATCTCGGCCTGGTCGGGTGAGCAGGCGAACGTGAGGTTCTTGCACCGCCCCGCCGTGGTCCAGATGCTGACGGTGCCCGCGTCCAGTTGCCACGACAGGTTGCGGTCGTCGAAGGTGTGCGCGGCGTCCGGGCGGAAGGCGATGGGTTTGGACTCGACCTTGCGGCGCCGTGCGGATGCCGGGCCGCCGAGGTTGCCGTTACGGATGTTGGCCCGGAGGGTGGTGTAGGCGTCCACGACCCGTTTGATCACGTGCTGGGCGGCCTGGGCCCCGAGCCCGCCGGCTTTGAGGTCGCCGTAGCAGAGCCTTCGCAGGGGCAGTTCACGGCAGCGCAGCCCGAACTCCTCGAAGGCCATGGCCGCCACGTGGTCGGCGGCGGTGTTGACCCGATGCAGAGTGTCAGCCAGTGCCGACGCCTGCTCGGGCGTCGGCAGGAGCTTGACCTGCACCACCAATTTTACAGTCTGTGACTATACCATTACAAACTCTGGGGTGTCCGGGGCCGAAACGGGGCGCCGCAGAGGCTCCGCGTACGAGGGAAGCGATTCCTCCCGGCCCTGAAGGACCGGGGTTCCTCGCTAGAAGCCCGCTGAACACCCGCTTCCAGTTCCTCGTGCTCTACACAGCCGGTCCGGAGGCGCGCGGGTCGACGTGATCGGCAACTCCCAGGGCGGGATGATGCCGAACTACTACATCAAGCGGCTCGGGGGCGCCGCGAAGGTGCGCACCATGATCGGGCTCGCGCCGACCAACCACGGGACCACCATGGGCGGCCTGGTGAACCTCGCCCGATCGCTGCAGGTGCTCGGGCTGGTGAACGACGCGTTCCGCTTCGTCGGGGCGCCCGCGTACCCGCAGCAGGAGGACGGCTCCGACTTCCAGAACGCACTGTTCGCCGACGGGGACACGGTGCCCGGCGTCCGCTACCTGACGATCGCGACGGCGCACGACACCACGGTCACCCCGCTGACGAACTCGTTCCTGCACGGCGGCGACTCTACGAACATCCTGCTGCAGGACCTGTGCCCGGACGACCCGGTGGGCCACTCCGGGCTGTGGTTCGACGGGCCAGTCGCGCAGATCGTCCTCAACGCCCTCGGCCCCGACGAGCCCGGGTTCACGCCGCAGTGCACCGCCTACGGCCCGAACATCTGACCCGTCGGTTCTCGACGGTCAGTTCTCGGCCGTTTGGAAGTCCGTCAGCAGCGGGCCGCCGAGGAGGGCGCGGGCGCGCAGCCGGGTCGGTTCGTCCAGGTCGTTCACCAGCATCAGGCGCGCGACCTCGGCCGCCTCCTCCTGGTACGGCCCCGGCAGGTGGACGGCGTCGCTGAGCAGGAGCAGCAGCCGGACGGCGGCCTCCGAACCGGCCTGGCGGATCAGCGCGAACAGGCCGGGCCGCTCGGCGGCCAGCCAGGCGCGGGCCGCCGCGGCGGAGCCGAGCGGGACGGGCGAGGGCGCCCCGCCGGAGAAGCGGCCGGGGAGGGCGTGCGGGGTGAGCAGCCGGCGGGCCTCGGCGGCGACCGCGGTCTGGTGGTCGACCAGGCGGGCGAGCGCCGCGTCGCGCTCGGCGGCGGCCTCCGGGCGGTCGGCCAGCTTCGCGCGGGCGAACAGCCGCACCAGGTCGTGGAGCCGGTAGCGGCCGGCGCGGCCCGTCTCCAGCAGTGCGGCGTCGGCGAGCGACTCGCACAGCTCCTCGGCCCGGCACTCGGGCAGGTCGAGGAGCGCGGCGGCGGCCGGGACGCCGAAGTCGGCGGTGTCCGGGACGGCCAGCAGCCGGAGTCCGCGCGCCTGCGCGGCGGTGAGGCGGCCGTGGCTCGGCTCCAGCGCCTCGGCCACGCCGACGTCGCCCAGGCTGAGCCAGTCGAGGCGGCGGTGCCCGGCGGCGAGCCGGTCGGCGAGGTCGTGCAGCGTCCAGGCGGGCCGGCTCCGCAGCCGCGTCGCCGCGACGCGCACCGCCAGCGGCAGGTACCCGCAGGCCGCCACCAGCCGCCGCGCCGACCGCGGGTCGCGTTCGGTGGCCTGGCGTCCGCAGATCCGGGCCAGCATCGACACGGCCTCGTCCGGGGTCAGCACCGGCAGGTGCAGCGCGCCCGATCCGGGCAGCCCGGCGAGCACCCGCCGTCCGGTGACCAGCACCGCGCAGCCGGGTTCGCCGGGCAGCAGCGGGAGGACCTGCGCGAGGTCGTCGGCGTCGTCGAGCAGGACGAGCACGCGGCGGGACGCGAGCGTCGTGCGGTAGAGCGCGGCGCGCTCCTCCAGCGGGCCCGGGACGGCCGGCACGCCCAGGGCCTCCAGGAAACCGGCGAGGACGGTGGCGGGGTCGGCCGGGTCGGTTCCCGTCCCGCGCAGGTCCGCGTAGAGCTGCCCGTCGGGGAACCGGCTCCGCACGGCGTGGGCGGCGTGCAGGGCGAGCGCCGTCTTGCCGACGCCCGCGAGGCCGGACACGGCGGCGACGCGGACGGCGGTCGGGTTCCCGGCGGAGAGGATCTCGATCACCTGCCGCACCTCGGCGGCCCGTCCGGTGAAGTCGGCGACGGAGCCGGGCAGCTGCGCGGGCACCGGGGCGTGGCGGGCGGGCTCGGCCGGGTTGCGCAGGATCTCCAGGTGGGTCCGGACGATCTCGGTGCCCGGGTCGGTGCCGAGCTCCTCGGCCAGCAGGCCGCGCGTCCGGGCGTACAGGTCGAGCGCGTCGGCGGTCCGGCCGGTGGCGTGCAGGGCGCGCATCAGCAGGGCGCGGGGCCGCTCCCACAGCGGGCGCTCGGCGACTAACTCGGTCAGCCCGTCGATGGCGGACGCGTGGTCGCCCAGCTCGATGTCCAGCGCGGACCGCTGCGCCAGCGCGTCCGCGCGCAGATCGGTCAGCCGGGCCCGCTGCCGCTCGGCGAACGGGCCGGGGACGCCCGCGAGGGGCGCGCCCCGCCACAGCCCGAGTGCCCGGTCGAGGACGGCGCGGGCGGCGGCGCCGTCGCGCTCGCGGCGGCGCTTGTCGGCGAGCGCGACCAGGTCCTCGAACTCGACGACGTCCACCCGGACCGGCTCGAGTTCGAGGCGGTAGCCGTCGCCCGCCGTGTGCAGCAGCCGGGACGGGACGCGCGCGCCGCGGCCCGGCTCCAGCAGGTTGCGGAGCCGGTTGGCGTAGTTGCGCAGGGCGCGGGCGGCGGTGGGCGGATGGTCCCGCCCCCACATCCCGTCGATCAGCTCAACCGAGCCGACGGACGCGCCCCGGGAGAGCGCGAGCATCACCAGCATCGCCTGCTGGAGGGGCGGCCCCAGCGGCAGGACGACCTGGTCCCGCCGCACCTGCGGCGGGCCGAGCAGGCTCAGCCGCGGCGCGGGCGGCGACACCGCGCCGTGCACGGCCACCGCGTCGAAGGACGCCCTGCCCCTGGATGCGCCGCCCCCGGACGCGCCGGACCCCGCGCCGATCCGGCGCGCCCAGCGGTCGACGGGCCGGGCCGCCTCACCTCGGGCGTCCACTACCGGGCCCGGGACAGCTGGACGGCTGCATGGACCACGAATTCCCTGCCCGAGGGTGACCACATGTAGACCAATTCTCGACCTTCGGGTTGGCGGTTCACAGCGTGCGGGCGACGGAGCGGCCGAAGAACTCGATCTCGGCGATGGCGACCTGCTGGTCCTTGCGGACGGTGCCGTAGGACGCGCGGATCGTGAACCGCACCCGCACGACGTCCTCGCCGCGCAGTTTGAACTTCTGCGGCCCGACGGCGTCGTCGAACTGGAGTTCCCGCGTGCGGCTCTTGCCGTCCGACGAGAAGACGGTCGCCTCCAGGGTCTGCGGACGGCCCTGCGTGCGCTGGGTGTCCAGCCGCCGCGAGATCCCCGGCGTGATGACGACGTTGAGCAGGCGGCGCGGCTGGGCGAAGCCCGCCTCGATCCACTGGCCGTGGGCGGCGCCGCTGTAGCCGACGCCCCAGTAGGAGTCGGCGAACCCGTCGAACGCCTTGTCCGGGCCGTTGCCCGCCTGGGAGTGCGACGCCTTGGCCTGGCTCGGCGAGACCGACACCCGCTTGGCGAAGTGGTCGATCACGCCGTTCACGGCCGTACCGGCGTTCGCCACCGAGAACACGCCCAGCCCGAGCGTCAGCACGGCGACCGGGACCACGACGACGAGCCGGGACATCCCGCGCCGCAGCCGGGGCCGGTCGCCCGCCCACGGCTGCTCCCGGTCGGGCTCCGCGTAGAACTTCCACCAGGGCCGCTTGGCGCGCGACCCGGCGCGGTCCAGCTCGGCGAGGCTCATCGCGCACTGGCGGCAGAAGCGCCTGCCGCGCGGGTTGGCGGTGTCGCACCACGGGCAGACGACGCCGCCGGCAAGGTCCAGGGGTTCGGGCTCGGTGACCGTCCTGACCTGCGGACGCGCCTCCTCGGGACGTCCCGGCAGCACCGGCGTCACGGCGGGCGGAGCATCGTGGGAGCGCTCCCGCGGTGGCACCGGGACGAGCAGCCGCCGTGCCCTCTCCTCGTCCTCGGACGGCGGCGCCGCGCCGGCGGCGTCCATCGGGGGAGCGGTCCGGTCGGCGGGCGGGGCGGCGTCCGGGAGCGGCTCGGTGGTCGCCTCGTCGCCGTGCGGGTGGAGGGACGGGCCGGGCGCCGGTGTGCGGTCGCGCCAGTCCAGCACCGCGCCGCACACGTCGCAGAACGCGCCGGACTGGCCGTGCGCGCCGCAGTCGTCGCAAATCTCGGTTCCGCTCATGAACCTTCTTCTTCCAGGGGAAGGATCCGCAGGGTGTAGGGCAGATGCGCGGGCCGCGCGGCGGCGACCACGTCGTCGAGCCGCCGCAGGTCCACGGCCGCGGGGTCGGGCACGCGCAGGAACACCTCCAGGCGCGGTACCGGTTCGCCCGGGAACACCCCCAGCGGCCGCTCCGACCACGCCGCGCCGCCGCTCTCGATGATCTCAGGTTCGACGCCGAATGCGAGCCGTACGGCGGCGGCCAGCCCGCGCCGGGTGCCACGCAGCCGGTGCAGCGCGGCGGCGGACGCCACCGCCGTCCTGGCCCGCTGCTCCGGCTCGTCGCCGCGCAGCTCCGCGCCGACCCAGCCGGCCAGCCACACGACGAAGTCGGCCGGGGCGAGGGCCGGGCTGAAGTACGCCTCCACCGAGTCGAGCGTCCCGGCGAACGGCCCGAGCAGGTCGTCGAGCCCGGCGACGAAGCGCTGCGCGAACTCGTCCTCGGCGTAGATGGCGGGGAGCAGCCCGCCGAGCGAATCGGGCCCGCGCAGCCCGTCGACCGCCCCCCTCACCGCGCACACCCGATCACTGCGCACCCGGTCATTCGGCGCCGCCCAGCACGCGGACCTTGTGGTCGTAGGAGAAGAACAGCGCGGCCGCGGACAGGTCGATGCGGTCGACGGCGTCGCCGCGCTTGCCGGTCAGCGGGTCGGCGGCGTGCAGCCGGACCTCGTCCACCAGCTCGACGCCCGGGACGCGCTGCAGCACCGCGAAGATCTCGCCCGCCTGGAGCGGCCGCCCGAACGGCCAGCCGCGCCCTTCGCCGCCGCCGGTGAGCGGGTCGACGTAGCCGTGCAGCGCGTCGAGCGCGGCGCCGCGCACCGCCTCGGCGTTCGCGGCGGCGTAGCAGTGCACCGTCGCGACGACCGTGACGCCCTGGTAGAACGGCGGGCCGACGGCCAGCCGGACGCCGAGCGGGCGCCGGTCGTCCAGGTAGCGGGTGACGCGCCGCAGCAGGTCGTCGCCGGGGACGAGCTGCTCGAAGCGGAGCCGCCCGGCCGGGTCCGGCACCGCCTGCGGCACGACCAGCACGCGGACCGCGCCCGGCCCCGCCTCGTCCACCGGCAGGCAGCGGATGCGGGCGGTCTCCGGCGCGGCGCGGCGGGCCAGCTCCTCGTAGTCGCGGGCGGTGACGGCGCGGTCCTGGGCGCGCAGCGCGATCGGCGCACGCCGCTTGGCCTCCTCCAGGGTCTCGCCGTCGACGCCGCCGACCGCCGCATCCCGGTTCTCCACCCGGGACACGTACGGGACGGAGCTGCGCAGCACGCTCAGCGCACCGCGCGCCACGTTCCCGGCGCGGCCGCCGCCCGTCCGGTAGCGGACCGCGCGCAGCAGCGCGCCCTTCGGCGGGACGGCCCCGTACTGCCTGATCCCGCCGTCCGGGGACCGCACCGCCGGGCCGAACGCGATGTCGCCGGTGGCGGCGTCGAGACGGAAGTGCCGGTCGTCCGGGCCGGAGGCGGCGAAGTGCTCGACCGGCTCCCAGCTCTGCCAGCCCTCGCCGTCCGACGCCTCCAGGACCAGCGCCGGGTCGCCCGCGACGATCGGCGCGTGCGCGGTGGCGAAGCGCTGGCCGGGGACGCCCTCGGACTCGCCGAGCATCTCGTCGTGCACCGCCTCGGCGTGCACGGCGCCGGTCGTCCCGCCGATCGTGTACGCCTCGGCCGCTCGGACGGTCGGCGACACCGAGTAGAACGGCTGCCCGGGGGCGGCCTCCGTCACCACGCAGCGCAGCCAGGCGGCCTCGTGCGCGCCGACCCGCGACCGGGCGTGCCCGGACGGGACGTGCAGCACGACCTCGCCCGGCCGGTTGAGCCCGCCCGTCCCGTCCGACTCGACCTCGCAGGCGCGCCAGCCGTCCGGCGTCCACGCCTCCCAGCGCAGCGGCGGCTGCCGGGGGTCGACGCCGACGCCGTCGACCCGGCTGTCCAGGTCGAGGACGACCGCGCACGACGGGACCGCTGCCGACAGGCCGAACAGCAGCGTGTCGCCGGGCCGGGGGGACTCGGTGAAGCACGCGACGTCCGTACCGTCCAGGACGTCGGAGGTGTGGTCGGCGGGCGCGCGGCCCTCCGGCTGGACGGTGAGGCGCTCCAGCTCGCACGGCGGTATCACCAGCTCGTGCTCGGTGGTGAAGACCACCGCCTCCTCGTGCTCGGTGCGGCGGGTCGCGACCTCCGTCGCGGCGGGCAGCACCACCTGCTCGTCCTGCGCCGCCGACAGCCAGAACGTGACCGCCGCGCGGGCCGTGGACGGCGGCAGCAGGGTGAAGTCGAGCAGGTCGAGGAACGCCAGGTAGCTGCGGTCGGGGACCCGGTTGAGCCGGTAGACCAGCTGGTCGGCCATGTGCGCGACGGTCTCGATCAGCGTCACGCCCGGGTCGGACACGTTGTGGTCCGTCCACTCCGGGCAGCGCCGCTGGACGTAGCGCTTGGCGTCGTCGACGAACTGCTGGAAGCGCCGGTCGTCGAGGTTGGGCGAGGGCAGTGCCATCAGGCGGCCCCTTCCGCGTTGTCGGCCTCCAAGCCGTCCGCAGGGCCGTCGTCGGCGCCGTCCTCGCCCTCGGGGATGACGTAGAACGGGAACACCAGGTTGCGGGGGTTGTTGGTGCCGAGGATCTCGTACCGGACGTCGATGTGCAGCAGCCCGCGCGTGCCCGGCACCGCCGTGACCGCCACGTCGTGCACCTCCACGCGCGGTTCCCAGCGGTCCAGGCTGGCCCGCACCTCGTAGCCGATCCGCCCGATGGTCTCGTCGTTGACCGGGGCGAACACCAGGTCGTGCACGGCGCAGCCGAACTCGGGCCGGTAGGGCCGCTCGCCCGGCGCGGTCGCCAGCACGAGCCGCATCGCCTCCTCGATCTCGTTCTCCCCGGAGACCAGGGCGATCCCGCCCGACGCGTTGACCCGCATCGGGAAGCCCCAGCCGGAGCCGGTGAACTGCTCCCCCATAGCCCTCTCCTAGAACGGTCTGCCGTTGGTCGTGGTGATGCCGGTCAGCGCGACGCTGACGCCCGCGACGGTGACCGCGCCGGCCGCCTTGGCCGTCAGCACGCCTCCGGCGCTGAGGTTGAGCACGCCCGCCGCGCTGGTGTTGACCGCGCCGCCCGCGCTGATGTTCACCGAGCCGCCCGCGCTGATGCTGACGGCGCCGCCCGCGTTCAGCGCCAGGTTCGTCCCGGCCCGCACCTGCACCGCCGTCGCGCCGGTGATGGTGACGACGCCCTTGCTGTCGACCGAGAGCCGGGTGCCGGTCTGGTTCATCTCGATCGTCATCCGGTCGTCGCCGGTGGCGAGCGTGACGCCCCTGCGGCCGGGCGCGTCCCGCAGCTCCAGCCGGTTCCCGGTGCGGGACGCCAGCGCCCGCCAGTTGATCTTGCCGCCGGCACCGACCACCGGCATCCGCTGGTAGGTCGGCAGCCGGTCGATGCCGTTGTAGAGGCCGCCGATCACGTACGGGTGGTCGAGCGCTCCCCGGTCGAACGCGACGAGCACCTCGTCGTTCACCTCGGGCATGATCAGGCTTCCGCCGCGCCGGCCGCCGAACTGCATGACGCGCGTCCAGTCGCTGACGTACTCCTCGTCCAGCCAGGGGAACCGGAGCTTCACCCGGCCGAGGCGGCGCGGGTCCTTGACGTCGGTGACGATCGCGATCGCCACGCCGGGCAGCCGCGGCGCGGGCGCGGCCGAGCCGCCGCCGGACGCCAGCCCGAACAGCGACCGGTGCTGCTCACCGCTCACCGTGACCAGGCACTCGTACCGCTCTCCGCCGGAGAACATGTGCCGGACGGCGGTGACGGTGTACTTGCCCTCGAACGGCCTGCCGACCCCGTTCAGCGCCACCGGCAGGCCGGGCCGCAGCCTGGGGTCGCCGCGCACGAGCGCCTCCAGCTCGGCGAATGCCGAACTCACGTCCGCCGCGAGCCCGTCGGCGGCGCCCGTCACCTCGCGCTGGCTGTCGTACGGGATCTCGGTCTCGGTCAGCGTGGCCTTCCCGAACGCCGACGCGGCCTGCCCCGGCGTCGACCCGATCGCCAGCTCCGGGCTGCGCGCGGCCGACTTCCGGGCGGTCAGGGTGCGCTTGGCGGTCATGTCCCAGCCGCGCGCGGACGCCTCCTGCACCTGGTCGGACGCCGTGATCCCGGTGCGGCAGCGCAGCAGGTTGACGCCGAACTCCAGGACATAGTGGTTCTGCGCCGCCTTCGCCCCGGCGCCGGGCGCACCCGACGCGGGCTTCGGCTCGACGAACCGGAACTCGCCCGCGTCGTCGCAGTACATCTCGACGTCGTTCTCGCGGGCCAGCCGCGCCAGGAACTCCCAGTCGGTGACGTTGGCCTGCGAGATCTGCTCGTACACGACCTTGGTCGAGTCGATCTTCCCGACCTTGAGGCCGTTCCGCGCCGCGAGCCTGCGCGCGATGTCGGACGCGGTCTGGTTGACGTACCCGGCGACCCGCCGGTTGCGCAGCAGCCGGTGCGACGGATCGTGGCCGCGCAGCACGGTGTACTTGCCGGTGGCGTCGAAGTCGGCCTCCAGCGCCGTGACCTCGCCGGTGAAGATGGGCTTGCCGCCGTCCCGTCCGGCCGCGTACGCGCGCAGTTCCACCTCGGCGCCGATCCGCGCGTTCAGCAGCGGCACCACCCGGCGGTGCGGATCGCGGAACGTCAGCTGGAACGCGGCGGGCACGTTCACGCTGGTGTCCACCCACGCCTCGACCAGGAGCGGCTTGACGGTCGGCGGCAGCGGACGGCCGTCCACCTTCACCGCGACCAGGTTCGTATGAGTCCCCGCGGACATCCGGTCCCCCTATGCGTCGATCTCTTCGGGGGCGGGCAGCAGCAGCTCCCGCCCCGGCCGGAGCCGCATCGGGTCGTCGATGCCGTTCAACTCGGCGATCGGCCGCCACGCGGTCGCGTCGCCGTACTCGCGCCACGCCAGCGCCTGAAGCGAGTCCCCCGCCACCACCCGGTGCACACGCCGCGCCGTCAGCGCGCCCGACGTCGGGTTCTGCCCCGGCGTCTGCTGCGGGATCTCCTCCAGGCTCAACCGGCACGTCGCCCGGACCGGCTCTCCGTTGGACGCGAACAGCGTGTAGGACGCGCTGACGTCCCGCATGTAGGCGACGAAGCCGACCGTCCGGAACGTTCCCCACTCGAACCGCACCCACGGCGGCGACGACCGCAGCGGACGGCTGGACGGCTCCACCTCCAGGCACTGGAACAGCGCGTCCACCGCCTCGCGCACATCGCTGGAGCCGGGCTCGTCCGAGCAGTCGAGGAAGACCTCCAGGTTCAGGCTGCGCGGGTTCGGCCCGGTGAACTCCTGCTTCCCGCCCGCCCGCTCGGCCGGCGTCGGCGTGTACTTCCAGGTCGACGACCCGGACAGGTCGAGGGAGTTCGGGTTGAACTGCAGCTTGATCCGCTTCTTCAGCCCGCCCGGCTGGACCGAGTCGCCCGACGGCGGAAAGTGGACGTTCAGGGTGGCCCCGACCCGTCCGTGCATCGTCTTGGGCGCCATCACGCACCCCCGGACGCGGTGAACCCGTGATGCGCGATCTCCAGTACCTCGGTCGCCACCGCCGCCTGCTCGGGGTCGAGCGTCGGCCCCGTCCAGGTGACGGGGATCGCCTCCCGCAGCCCCCAGCTGGCGATCAGCGAGCCGTCCGCGCGCAGCACGTCGATCTGCACATCGGCCCGCTCGATCCCGGTGGCCACGGACGAGATCCAGGTCGCCACCTTCGCCGTGTCGGCCGTGACCGGCCGCGTCAACCGCACGTTCGAATGCCGGACCCGCGTCGGCAGCTGCCACACGAACCCGTTGTTGCCGCCCTCCTCGAACTGCTCCACATCGACCTGCGCCGCCAGCCCGTCGCACCCGTTGAACGCACCGAAGCTCACCCCCGAGACCGTCAACCGGAAGAACAGCGACGACGCCGGGTCCTTGGTGGTGGTCATCCCGAAACTCCTCTCACCAACGCCGGTCCCTCAACCGCCCGACTCGCTCCCTGTCCATCCGCAACTCCGCCCGCAGCAGCCGCGCCAGCGGCCCCACCAGCCGCCGCGCCAGCTCATCGAGCTCCCCGTCACTCCGCTGCTGATCGACAACCGCCCCCCGCTGCCCGGCCGCCTTCTCCGGCTTGCTCCGCCCCGGGCCGGCGGCCCGCTGCACGCTCGGAACCACGGCCGCACGCGGCCTCACCTCGTTCCGTGGCGCGGATGCGCCCGCCC
>NZ_SMJW01000125.1 GCF_004348335.1 Actinomadura bangladeshensis
GCGGAAGCGGGAGCGGGAGGCCGTTGCGGAGGTCGCGTCGCCGAGGTGGCGCGCGGTAACGGCGGCTCGGCGGGAGCCCGGCCGAATTCCGCGGGCGGTTCCGGCCGCGGCGGCCGGGCGCCTTCCGCGGGCCGAGTCCGCTCGGCGGGCCTGTCCGCCGGGGGCCGCATCGCCCCGCAAAAGGGGCAGATCTCCGCCGCCGTCGACTCCCCGCACCACGGGCAGGGTCGGTACGGGACGGCCGACAGCACCCAGGACAGTGCGTGCGGGTTCCCGCTGAAGGCGACGAACTCGGTGTACTTCCTGACCCCCCAGAACTCCGCGCTCAGCGGCTGGACGGCGATGGGCGTCACCGACACCGCTCCCAGCGCCGGAGCGAGCGACTGCTGGATCCAGGTGAGTTCGCCGCCCTGCTGCGCGACGAGCATCAGGACCGGGGGCCCGGGGCGGCGGGCGAACTCCTGCACGGGCCGGGCGGAGGTGATGCGGTGGATGTCGCCGACGGGGCTCGCCAGGACCGAGAACGCGCCGCCGGGAAGGTAGGACGAGACGTGCGCTCCCAGGCCGGTCTTCACGTGATCGAGGTGCGCGACGCTGGTGAGCCGGGCGCCGGCGCAGACCTCCGCGGCGAGGTAGGGGGCGAGGCCCGCCACCACGCCGGGCGCGGCGGTCGCCGCGACGTGGGCCAGCTGGTCGGCGACCAGTGACAGGGCCACAGGCGGCAGGTCCAGCGGGACGCAGGCGACCCGGTCGGTCTGGACGACTCCGCGCAGCAGGCGCAGCAACCGGACGGCCGGGTCCGCCTTCCACGACGGGTAGAGCACCACCACCGCCCCGTGCGTCCGCAGGGCCCGGATCACCTGGTCGACGAACAGGGGAGCCGCGTCCGCGGACGGTGTGGTCACCCTGATGGCGCCGACCTGCCGGAGAACACCGGTGGCCGGGAGATCCCCCACGAGCATGACGGCGGTCACGAGAGCCCCGGCCGGCCCTGATGCATCACCACTGGTCCTCCTGTTCCCCGTCCCGCCCGAGCGGGCGCCGGCGTCGCCGGCGGCCCGTGGAGGACTGATGGCGATCAGTGCCCGTCCACGGCCCCCGAGCGACCCGCAATCCCGGTAAACCCCACTTCAACCGATGGAAGCAATGATGTTAGACGTGTCCTGGTCAGAATGGTTCCCAATCGGTTGGCAAAATCTGCGGCAAATCTCCAACATCCCCCTTGACCAGCAGATATATACGTCGTCGGAGTGGCACTAAAGGGCATCTGGATGCGGAGAGCGACATCGCGTGACGAGGCGTGTGCACACACGTTCCAGCGCGGCGCCCACCCGTGGCAATAAAGGAATCCGCGCTGTTTCAGCGGTCGTTACATGCTCCGCCGCGGCCGCGTGCGGCCCGCAATTGGGCCCCCGGGCCCTGGACGAATCGTTGATCATGCGCTAATGCGTCACGGCCTTCCGGGAACCGGAAGGCGGGGAAATGGCCCCGCAGTTTCCCGAGCGGACGGCGCGGCGGTGGCGCCGCGTCCCGGGCCGGGTCCGCCCGCCCGCGATGGCGCGGCGGACCTGCCGGTGCGGTGACAGGTTGTGCGCGGCGGGCCGCCGGACCGGGTGCGGGTCGGGTGCAGGCTCTAGAGTCTGGGTGTAGGCCCCACACTGGAGACGACGGCGATGACGAATCCTTCGGACCCCGGTCACCCACCGCGCCCGCAGGCGCCCGATCCGATGGGAGGACCGTACGGGGCGCCGCCCGGTCCGCAGCCGAACGTCCCCGGGCCTCGTCCGCCGGGACCCGGCGCGCCCGGCACGGGACAGCAGCCGTGGGCGCCCGCCGAACCCGCCGGCAAGGGTCTGCTGGCGGCCCTGCTGGATACCGACTTCAACGCCCTCGTGACCCCGAAGCTCGCGAAGACGGTCTACATCCTGTCGCTGATGCTGATCACCCTGGAGTGCCTGGGCGTCCTCCTGTTCGGTCTCTGGACGCTCGTTTCGACCCGGTTCTGGCTCGGTGGCCTCATCCTCATCGTCGCGACTCCGCTGATCTGGCTCGTCCAGATGCTGCTGGTCCGCATCTTCATGGAGGCCGTGGTGGTGCGGTTCAAGCAGGCGGAGTATCTGCGGGTCATCAAGGACAAGAGCTAGACGGGGCTGCTGGTGGGCGAGTTCGACGGCACGCCGCCGCGGGAGACCCGGCGGGACGCCGGGGCGACGCGGCGCGACGGTGCGCGGGTGCCCGGGCCCCGGGCGGCCTCGCAGACGGCGCGGGACGGGGCGGCGGGCGGCGCCGATCCGCTGATGCGGCTGCCGGCGGCGCTCGCCGAGCGGTACGCGACGGTCGCCGAGTTGCCGGTGCAGGGCGCCGAGTCGGACCTGCTGCTGGTGCGGGACGCGGCCGGCGGCGAGTACGTGGTGAAGATCTTCCGCCGCGGCTACCGCGCCGACCGGGACGTGTGGGCGAAGCTTCCCGCGCTCGACTCGCCGAACGTCCTGCGCATCCTGGAGACCGGGCACGCGGACGGGCGCGACTACGAGGTCACCCCGTACGTGCCGGACGGCAACCTGCGGGCGCTGATGCAGGAGGGGCCGCTCGGCGACGAGGCGGCCGGCGAGGTCGCGGCGCAGCTCGCGGCGGGGCTGACCGCGCTGCACCGGGCCGGGATCGTCCACCGGGACCTCAAGCCGGAGAACGTGCTGGTGATGGCGGTCACGCCGCTGCGGCTGGCGATCGCCGACTTCGGGCTGAGCAAGGTGCTCGACCAGAGCGTGGTGTTCGCGTCGTCGTCGCGGACGCTGGCGTACGCGGCGCCGGAGTCGCTGTCGGGCCAGGTGTCGCCGGCGCGCGACTGGTGGTCGCTCGGCATGATCGTCCGTGAGCTGGCGACGGGGCGGGCGCCGTTCCAGGGGCTGAGCGAGACCGTGGTCGTCGACCATCTGGCGACACGCGCGGTCAGCGCCGACGATGTCGCCGCCCCGAGGCTGCGGATGCTGTGCCGCGGGCTGCTCACCCGTGATCCGCGCAAGAGGTGGACGGGCGAGCAGGTCCGGGAATGGCTGGACGGAGGCTCGCCCCCGGTCGCGGAGGAGAGCGCACAAGCCGAAGCGGGTAATGGCCTCCCATTCAAGGGCCGCCGCTATGCGCGAAGGGACGAGTTGGCGCGCGCGCTCGTCGAGAACTGGGATCACGCCGCGCAGTACTTCTTCGGACGCGGCGAGTCGGGCGAGGCATGGCGGAGCCTGCGCGAATGGCTCGCGGACGTCCCGGACGACAGCCGGATAGGACTCATCGACGGCTACCTCATGACGAGGCTGCCGCCGGACGTGAAGCTGCTGCATCTGGTCCGCTGGCTCGATCCGGCGCTTCCCCCGCATTTCCTCGGCCGCCGCGTCAGCGCCGACGACCTGCCGGGGCTCGCCGCGCTGGCCGCTGATCACCGGCACCCCGACCATCGCACCGCCGTCCTCATCGGGCGGGCGTTGTGGGAGCACCACCTGCTGCCCGTACTCGCCGGTTTCGAGGGCGCCGAGGAACTGGCCCGCATCGATGACCGCTGGCGTGCCCATGTGGCGGCCTGGGACGACCTCGTCCGCTGGCTGCGCGAGCAGGACGCCATGCCGCCGGGGGTCGCGCGGCGGCTGCCGGACGCCGGGGCCGAGGAGCCGCCCGCGGTGCTGCTGGCGCTGCTCGCGCTGGCGGCGCGTCCGGCGGAGGCGCACCGGCTGATCGAGGAGGGTGCGGCTCGGGCGCGCGAGGCCGTGCCGGACGCGGTGCCGTGGTTCGCCTGGATGGCGGACGGGGCGGGCGACGATCCGCTGCGGCTCCTCGCGGTGACGCGCGCCGCGCCGGAGGCCGTCGCGGAGAGCGAATCGCGGGCCCGCGACCGGTACGCCGCCGAGCAGCGCGACGAGGCGTTGAAGGCCCAGTGGGCGGAGCGGGAACGGCAGCGGCTCGCCGGGCGCGGCCCCGCCACGGTCCGGGCCGTCCTGTGGACGCTGCCGGTGCTGTTCTTCTGGCTCGCCGGCAGCTGGGTCGTCGGATCGCTGTTCGGAGGCGGCGACGACAAGGGGACCGCGTCCGTCGGCCTGCATAGCTCCGCGTCGGGTCTCTCGTTCGGTGCGCTGGCCGCCGTGTCGGTGCTCGCATGGGCGGTGCAGTGCGGCAGTGAGGTGCTGCTCGCGCGCGCGCAGGGCAAGGACTATCTCCCCTACGGCCCGTGGTCGATGCTCTCGGGGGTTCTGAACGCGAGCGGCCGCGGGTTCTCGAAGGCGTCCCAGACGATGTCGGGCGCCGCGCAGCGGACGGGGCGGCGCGGCTGCGGCCTCATGCTGCTCGCCGTGACGGTCCCGCTGCTGCTCCTCCTGCTCCTGCTCGCGGCGCTGACGTCCATCGCGAGCGTGCTGTGGGTCCTCGTCCTCATCGCCGCCTCCGCCGCGCACGCCGCCGCGGCGGGTGTGCGGCTGCATCGCTGGCGGCAGGCGCGCACGATCGGAGGCACTTCGTGAGCAGCGGGATCGACGCGGACATCGCGCTGGACGCGGCGGTCGTCCTCAGCCTCGGCATGAACCGGGTGCTCGGGCGCGGTGCCGGGCTGGCCGGCCGGGGCGCGCAGGCCCTCGCGGCGCTCGCCGCCGGGCGGGCCGAGGCGCGGGCGGCGGCGCTCGCCGAGGTCGAGTCGCAGGAGCGCGCCCTGCGCGAGGTCGTGGACCGCAACGCGCGCATCGCGGCGCTCGCCGAGACCCGCGCGAAGCTCGGCGCGGAGGTCGCGCTGCCCGAGCAGTGGACGCCGGGCGAGCAGGCCCCCGAGGAGCAGACCGCCGAGGAACTGACCGCCTGGTGCGCGGCCGCCGACCGGGCCCTGGACGAGGCCGAGCGGCGGCTGTCCGAGCACCTCGCCTCCCAGGTCAGCACGCAGATCTTCGGCGTCCCCACCGAGGGCCTCACGGCGGACACGGCGGCTCGGAGTACTCCACCGCCCACCGGCGACGACGTCCGGCGGAACCTGGAGAGGATCATGACGCGGCTGCTGCCGGACGCGGCGGACGCCGAGCGGCGGGCCGTGGCGGAGGCGGCCGGGCTGCTCGCGGGCGCCGGGACGCCGGAGGAGGCCGAGGGCGTCCTGCAGGAGGTGCGGCTGCGGATCCAGTCCGCCAACCGCCGCACCGAGGACCGGCGGGCGCAGGAGCGGCGGCGGGCGCAGGAGCGCGACGCCGCCGAGCAGGCCGAGGCCGAGCGCCGGTACGTCCTCGGCTCGATCACGGCCGCGTTCGAGGACATGGGGTACGAGGTCCACGCCGGGTTCGAGACGCTGACGGCCGAGGACGGCACGGTGACGCTGACGAAGGGCGCCTGGCCCGACCACAGCGTCCGGATGCGGGTGGACGACGCCGCGCACGTCCGCGCGTCGATGGTGCGCGAGCGGCCCGCCGAGAGCGAGGACGACCGGCGGGTGGACGTCGAGCGGGAGCGGGAGTGGTGCGAGGCGTTCGAGGCCGCGCGGGCGCGCCTGGCGGACGCGGGGATCCGCTCGGACGTGGCCTGGCGGCTGGAGCCCGGGGTGCGTGAGCTGCCGGTCTCCGCGCGGCCACGGCAGACTAGGGGGCGTGCCGGGCAACGCGAACGGCACCGCGAGCGTCATAACTGAGATGCCGGGGGGCGTCGGAATGGAGTGGGTCGCACCAAATGAGCGGAGCGGACCAGATCCTTCCTCCATGGGGGAGCACAGATGAGCATTGATTCGCCGACCCTCGGGGGGCGGCTGCAGGGCTGGCCGCCGTTCGTCCGGGAGCTGGACGCGACCCTCTCCGTGCACTCCCAGTACGTCCTGTCGGGGAACCTGTACGACAGCTTCCTCACGCCGCCGGCGGAGGGCGGGGCGCCCACGGGGCTGCTGCCGCTGCGCGCCCTGCTGTGGGAGGCGCTGCGCACCAGCGGCGCGTCGTTCATGGCGGTGTACGACCCAGTGGACGGCCTGCAGGTCATGCCGGGGGACGACGACTCGATGCAGGCCGCCGAGCGCCTGCTCGGAAAGATCAAGCCGGACGAGAAGCCGTCTCTGGAGGGCCTGACCCGCCTGCTGGCCGCGGTGGCCCGGCCGAAGGAGGACGTCCGCGCCGCCTTCGTGGTCGACTCCGCGTCGCGGATCGCCCGCACCCCGACCGACCTGGAGCCGGCCGAGCGCGACTTCTTCCGGTTCTGCGCGAAGCTGTCGCGCACCGCCCGGCCCGTCCGGGTGACGGGGGCGCGGCCGAAGCCGCTCTACAACCCCGACCTGTGGCTGGTGGAGCGCCCCGGCGACCTGCCGCCGTGGCTGACGGCCGACAACGAGAACATCCGCGAGATCACGATCCCGCGCCCGCACCTCGGCGACCGGCAGGAGACGGCGCGGCTGCTGGCCCGCGCGTTCGGGGTCACCGACGTCGGCGGCGACGAGGCCGCCGCCGCGGCGTGCGACGCGTTCGCCGAGCAGGCCGACGGCCTCACCCTGCAGTCGATGATCGAGGTGACCCGGCTGGCGAAGGAGCGGGGCGTCGGCCTCACCGACCTGCCGGACGCCGTCCGCACCTACAAGCTCGGCGTGCTCGACAACCCGTGGAGCCGCGGCCATCTGCGCCGCCGGGTGCTGGAGGGCGAGAAGCGCGTCCCCGAGCGGGTGATCGGGCAGCCGCAGGCCGTCACCAAGACCCTGGACATACTGAAGCGGGCGGTGCTCGGCCTGTCCGGCGCGCAGGCGACCCGGTCCGGCAGCCGGCCGCGCGGCGTGCTGTTCTTCGCGGGCCCGACCGGCACCGGCAAGACCGAGCTGGCCAAGGCGATCACCGAGCTGGTGTTCGGCGACGAGTCGGCCTACCTGCGCTTCGACATGAGCGAGTTCTCCGGCGAGGGGTCCGGCGACCGGCTGATCGGGTCGCCGCCCGGCTACGTCGGGCACGAGGCGGGCGGCGAGCTGACCAACGCCGTCCGCGAGGACCCGTTCCGGGTGATCCTCTTCGACGAGATCGAGAAGGCGCACCCGCGGATCTTGGACAAGTTCCTGCAGATCCTGGAGGACGGCCGGCTCACCGACGGGCGCGGCAACACCGTCCACTTCTCCGAGTCCATCCTGATCTTCACGTCCAACCTCGGGATGTACGTCCCGGGCCGCGATCTCACGGCGCGGGACGCGTCCCCGTACTCGGCGCCCGACCGTGTGCAGAACATCACACCCGGGATGTCGTACGACGAGGTCGAGCAGCGGATCAAGGGCGCGGTCGCCGACCACTTCACCGAGGTCCTCAACCGGCCGGAGCTGCTCAACCGGTTCGGCGACAACATCGTCGTGTTCGACTTCATCTCCGCCGAGGCCGCGCACAAGATCTTCGACTTGCAGTTCGCGAACATCTGCCGCCGGGTCACCGAGGAGCACCGGCTCTCCCTCGCGGTGAAGGGCGACGCGCTGACGACGCTGCGCGCGTGGTGCACGGAGGAGCTCGACAAGGGCGGCCGCGGCATCGGCATGGCGCTGGAGTCCCACTTCGTCAACCCGCTGGCGCGCGCGCTGTTCGACCGCGAGCTCGTCCCGGACGAGAAGGTCACCGTGACGGGCATCCGGCGCGAGGGAAGCATCGTCCATCTGGATCTCCAGTGACCGGCCCGGGCCCGGCCCTGCTGCTCGCCAAGGCGCACTACCCCGTGACCACTCTCGGCCCCGGGACGCGCGCCGGCATCTGGACGCAGGGCTGCACGCTGCACTGCCCCGGCTGCCTGTCCAGGGACACCTGGGACCCCGACCCGCGCCGCGCGGTGCCCGTCGCGACCGTTTTAGGATGGCTCGCGTCCCTGCCCGGACCGGTGGACGGAGTGACCATTTCCGGTGGTGAGCCGTTCGAGCAGCCGGCCGCGCTGGCGGCCCTGCTGCGCGGAGTCCGAGCGTGGCGGGACGAACCCGGCCGTGAGACGATTGAGTTGGACATATTGGTTTACAGCGGATATGCCTACTCGCGGCTCTCCCGCAGCGGTGAGACGCGCGAGATCCTGGACATGTGCGACGCCGTGATCACGGGGCCGTACGTCGACCGGTTGAATCCCGGGGGGCGACACTCGGGGGACGGCTCCCTACTCTGGAGGGGGTCGGCCAACCAGCGTGTCGTGCCGCTGTCCCCGCTGGGGCGCGAGCGGTACGGGGCAGTGGCCGGTGTCGGCGAGACTGGAGAAGGAACAGGGCCCCGAGTACAGGTGTCCGTGGACGAAGGGCCGGAGGGAAGGCGGGTGTACTACATCGGGATCCCGCGAAGGGGTGACATGGAGCACCTGACGTCGAGTCTCGACCGCGCCGGCGTGCGCTCGGGGGATGTGTCATGGCGACCTTGAACTGTCCTGTCTGCGGCGAGCCGCACCAGCAGGGCGACCTGCTCTGCATGAACTGCGGGGCCAACCTGGCGCGCGGCGGTGGCGGCGCCCACCGGCAGGGGCCGGGCGGGTACGACGACCAGCAGCCGCCGCGGATGCCCCCGCCGCCGGGGCCGGGCGGCCAGTACGGCGGCCAGCAGGACCAGTACGGCGGCCAGCAGTACGGCCAGCCGCAGCAGCCCCACGACCCGTACGGGCAGCAGGCCCCGCAGCACCAGCAGCCGGGCCCGCCCGGCCAGCAGCAGGACCCGTGGGGCGCGCCGCAGCAGCAGCCGGACGCCTGGGGGTCGCCCATGCCCCCGCAGGGGCAGGACCAGCACGGCCAGCCGGGGCAGTACGGCCAGCCCCCGCACGGCTCACCCCAGCACGGCTCCCCCCAGCACGGGGGCCAGCCGCCGGTGCAGCAGCATCAGCAGCAGCCCGCGGACCAGTGGGGGCCGCCCCAGCCGCCGCAGGACCAGTGGGGCGCACCGCCGCAGCGGGAGCAGCAGTACCAGCCGCCGCAGGACCAGTACGGCGCACCCCCGCAGGACCAGTACGGGTCCCCGCAGCAGGACCAGTACGGGTCTCCGCAGCAGGACCAGTACGGCGCACCGCAGGACCAGTACGGCGCACCCCGCGACCAGTACGGCGCACCGCAGCCCCCGGCCGACCACCAGTTCGGCCAGCCGCCCCAGTACGGGCAGCCGCAGCACGGTCCGCCCCAGCACGGCGGCGGCCAGCACGGCGCACCCCAGCACGGGGGGCAGCCGCCGCTGCCGCCGCACGGCCGCGAGGCGACGCTGCTGCCGCCCGACCACGGCCAGGGCCAGCGTCCCGCCCCCGACAGCACGGCGTTCATGTGCCCGTACTGCGAGGCGGTGCTGAGCAACCCGGGCGCGGCGCAGTGCGACTCCTGCCTGCGTCCACTGCCCAAGCAGGGCACGCCCGTCCTGCGTGTGCAGTTCCCGACCGGTGAGCTGAAGGTCTCCGTCGGCCAGCACCTCGTGCTCGGCCGGGACGCGGGCCAGTCGCCGGTGGCCGCCACGTTCACGCAGTACGACAACGTATCGCGGCGCCACTCGACGGTCTGGCTCGACCCGTCCGGGACGGCCTGGGTGCGGGACGAGGGCTCCACCAACGGGACGTTCGTCAACGGCGAGCGGCTCCCCCGCGGCGTCGAGGCGCCCCTCCGCGACGGCGACCAACTCCGGCTGGCCGCCGACGTGACCGGGACCGTCCAGCTGAAGTGACAGGCGCGTAAGAAGGCGGCCCCGCGGTTCCCATCGGAACCGCGGGGCCGCCTCATTTCCGCACGGCGGCGAGGCCGCTACCCGGCGCGCTTGGTGCGGGCGCGCATGCGCTCGCGCTCCTTGGCGTCCAGCACGACCTTGCGGATGCGGACGTTCGCCGGCGTCACCTCGACGCACTCGTCCTCGCGGCAGAACTCCAGCGCCTCCTCCAGCGACAGGATGCGCGGCGGGGTGAGCCGCTCCAGTTCGTCGCCGGTGGACGACCGCATGTTCGTGAGCTTCTTCTCCTTGGTGATGTTGACGTCCATGTCGTCGGCGCGGGAGTTCTCCCCGACGATCATGCCCTCGTACACCTCGGTGGTCGGCCCGACGAAGAACGTGCCGCGCTCCTGCAGGTTCGTGATCGCGTACGCGGTGGCGGCACCTTGCCGGTCGGCGACCAGCGAGCCGGACGGCCGGGTGCGCAGCTCGCCGAACCAGGGCTCGTAGGCCTCGAAGACGTGGTGCGCCATGCCGGTGCCGCGCGTCTCGGTCATGAACTCGGTGCGGAACCCGATCAGGCCGCGGGCCGGGACGAGGAACTCCATCCGGACCCAGCCGGTGCCGTGGTTCGTCATGTGCTCCATGCGGCCCTTGCGGACCGCCATCAGCTGCGTGACGGCGCCGAGGTGCTCCTCGGGGATGTCGATGGTGAGCCGCTCGACCGGCTCGTGCTTCTTGCCGTCGATGGTCTTCGCGACGACCTGCGGCTTGCCGACGGTCAGCTCGTAGCCCTCGCGGCGCATGTTCTCGACGAGGATCGCGAGGGCCAGCTCGCCGCGGCCCTGCACCTCCCAGGCGTCCGGGCGCTCGGTCGGCAGCACCTTGATCGACACGTTGCCGACCAGCTCCCGGTCGATGCGGTCCTTGACCATGCGGGCGGTGACCTTGGTGCCCTTCTCGCGGCCGGCCATCGGCCCGGTGTTGGTGCCGATCGTCATCGAGATCGCGGGCTCGTCCACCGTGATCAGCGGCAGCGGGCGCGGGTCGTCGGGGTCGGCGATGGTGTCGCCGATCATGATGTCCGGGATGCCGGCGATCGCGATGATGTCGCCCGGGCCCGCGTCGTCGGCGGGCTTGCGGGTGAGCGCGTCCGTCATCAGCAGCTCGGTGATCTTCACCTTCTCGATGCTGCCGTCGTGCCGGCACCAGGCGACCTGCTGGCCCTTCTTGATCGTCCCGGCGTGCACCCGGCACAGCGCGATCCGGCCGAGGTAGCTGGAGGCGTCCAGGTTCGTCACGTGCGCCTGCAGCGGCGCGTCCGGGTCGTAGGACGGCGCCGGGATCGTGTCGGTGATGACCGTGAACAGCGGCTCCAGATCGGCCGAGTTCGGCATCTCCCCGTCGGCGGGCTTGTCGAGCGAGGCCCGACCGGCCCGGCCCGACGCGTACACGATCGGGAAGTCGATCTGGTCCTCGTCGGCGTCGAGGTCCATGAACAGCTCGTACGTCTCGTCCACGACCTCGTCGATGCGCGCGTCGGGACGGTCGGTCTTGTTCACGACCAGGATCACCGGCAGCCGCGCGGCGAGCGCCTTGCGCAGCACGAAGCGGGTCTGCGGCAGCGGGCCCTCGCTGGCGTCCACGAGCAGGACGACGCCGTCCACCATGGACAGCCCGCGCTCGACCTCGCCGCCGAAGTCGGCGTGGCCGGGCGTGTCGATGATGTTGATCGTCATCCCGTTGTGCCGGACGGCCGTGTTCTTCGCGAGAATCGTGATGCCCTTCTCGCGCTCGAGGTCGTTGGAGTCCATGACCCGGTCGTCGACGTCCTGGTTCTCGCGGAAGGCCCCGGACTGCCAGAGCATGGCGTCGACCAGCGTCGTCTTTCCGTGGTCGACGTGGGCGACGATCGCGACGTTCCGGAGGTCGTCGCGCGTGGAGATGGGCATGCGGGTTACCTTGCGTGAGATTTCAGGGAGACGCTGCGGAACGACGGCAGCACTCCATTCTACGCGCCGCCGCGTACCACCCATCCCGAGCGCGTCCGCCCCGCCTGTCACAGCGGTTCACAGGGGCCCCGATTCGCATACTTTGCCGATCCTTTGTAATCTGCCCGAGATCCGGTCGTCCGAAGTCCCACCCCCCGGGGCTGCGTCCGGAACGCCGAATCTCCCGCCCGGCGGGAGAACCGGGGACCCATCTCCCTGGGGTGAATCGGCGCCCGCCGCGGGCGCGCGCCGTAGGGCGACTCCTGGCCCGAACCCGTCAGCTAACCCGGTAGGCGCGCGAGGAGAGGAGAACACCGGCTTGGCACCGGACCCCCACCGGCGGCGCCGCGTCGCGCCCGCCGCCACCGCGGCCACCATGCTCCTGATCGGCCTCGGCGCCACCGCGCCCGTCGCCGCGCACGCCGCTGGACCGTTCCGGCTCGCCGCGGCCGCGACCGCGCCGACCCCCACCCCCACCACGGAGCAGGGCCTGCGCAAGAGCCTCGACGCGTTGAACGAAGAGGCCGAGATCCTCACCGAGAAGTTCAACAAGGCGCGGGTCGACTGGAAGGCGGCGCGGAAGGCCGAGCAGGACGCCACCAAGAAGGCGGAGACGCTGCGCGCCCAGGCCGCCCCCGCCCGCGAGCAGCTCGGGCGGATGGCCGCCGCCACCTACATGGCCGGCGCCCCCGACGCGATCTTCGGTGCCGACGGCTCCCCCGAGGGGCTGTCCGAACGCGCCTACCTGACCCAGAACCAGGCCACCGCCGTCCAGGCGCTGAAGAAGCAGATCGACCAGGCCGAGGCCGCGCAGCGCACCGCCGAGGCCAAGACCGCGCAGGTCCAGAAGGCCTGGGAGGACGCCAAGAAGGCGCGCGCGGACGCCAAGGCCAAGGTCACCGAGGTGATGAAGCGCCTCGACAAGCTGACCACCACGAGTGCCCGCGACCCCCGCACCGGCCTCAGCGCGAAGATCAAGGGCTCCGGCCTGCCCGCCAAGATGGCCCGCAAGGCCTACGGCAAGATCGGCTCCCCGTACGTGTGGGCCGCCGCCGGCCCGAGCAGCTTCGACTGCTCCGGCCTCGTCGTCTGGGCCTACGCCCAGGTCGGCAAGCCCGGCCTCCCGCACTACACCGGCGACCTGTACCAGCTCGGCACCAAGGTCTCCCGCGGCGAGCTCCGCTCCGGCGACCTGGTCTACTTCGGCAGCAACCTCCACCACATGGGCATCTACCTCAGCGACGGCAAGTACCTGCACGCCCCGCAGACCGGTGACGTGGTGAAGATCTCCAAGCTCTCCGACCGCTCCGACTACGCGGGCGCCAACCGCATCTCCTGACCGGCCCGCCCACGCGGCCCCACAGTCGTCGGGGGCTTCCTGCGGCGCGGCAGGAAGCCCCTGGCGTTTTTATTGGTATTTTTCTCCTCCTTCGGGCCTGGCGGCCCTCCATCGTCGAAAAACACGGTGCGATCGCTGCATCGCATCCGACTCGCCTAGCGGCTCGCTGCGCGATCAGGTTCTCGCTCCGCTCGAACCTGCCTTCGGTCGCGATCGCGACGCCCAAGGCCGCTGCGTGGTTGCGGCGGTGGCCGATGTCCCTGAGACGGTTTCCCCCGGCTCCCAGATGACGAGCCTCTCATGGGCCGGGGGTCAGTCTGAGGTCGCTGCGCGATTGCGGTGGGGGCCGGTGTGGTGGGGTCGGGGTTCCTCGGCTTTTAGATGTTGAGGCCCTCTTGGGCGAGGGTGTCTATTACCGGACGGTCGCCTGGGAGCCAGTCGACGTCGTACAGCTCGTGCGGGGCCAGCCAGCGTAGGGCCAGGTGTTCCAGGGGTCGGGGGTCTCCCTCGGTGATCTCGGCGGTCCAGATGCGGAGGACCGCCTTGTCGCTCAGGCGCCAGTCGGCGCCGATGCGGCGGCGCAGGCGGACCTTGATCGCCAGTTCCTCGTGGCACTCGCGGACCAGGGCGTCCTCGTCCGACTCGCCCGGGTCGACCTTTCCGCCCGGCAGCTCCCAGCCGCCCGCCATGTGCGGCGGCTCGGCGCGCTGCGCGCTCAGCAATCGTCCGTCCGCGATGATCGCCGCACCCACGACCACGAGCTCGATCGCGATCAGCCCCTCTCCGTCACGGCGGCCCGCGGGCCGCCACTGCCGCGTGCGGCGTCGACCAGCCGCACCGCGTCCTGGACGATCTCCTCCAGGTGGCCGCCGTGCGCGCCGCGCCAGTAGACCTGCCCGCAGTCGGCGCAGCGGCCGTAGACGTCGTAGCTGCGGCGCGTTCCCGCCTCCAGGCCGCCCTCGACCTCGCTCTTGTCAACCGGGACGAGCTCGCCGTTGCAGGCCGTGCAGCGCGTCCACGGGTGCAGGACGGGCGCGAACCGGTCGAGGAGGTCGCGGAGCTGGTCGTCCGGCCGGGAGCCGCGGACGTAGGCGCCGAACCACAGCGCGCGGCGGCGCAGGAGGCCGCGGTCCTGGGTGAGCAGGACGCGGCGCTCCGCGTTGGCCTGGACGACGAGCGCCGGGTCGTCCATGTCGTTGTGGTAGGCCGTGTCGAGGCCGAGGAGGCGCATGCGCCGCGCGAGCGTGCCGAGGTGGACGTCCAGCAGGAAGCGCGGCGCGTCCTGGCCCGGGTCGAGCGGGACGGGCTGGGGACGCGGCACCGCCGCCACGTCGGCCTCGTCGCCCGGCTCCGGGCGGACGGACGGCTCGACGCGCTCGCCGCCGATCGTCATCGGGCCCGCCTCGGGCAGCGGCACGCCGAGCGACTCCACGAGATGCCCGAGCGTCGACGTCCCGTCGCACTGCACCCGGTTCGCGGTCTCCCGCCGGGTCGCGGGCAGGAACACCAGCAGCTCGTCGGCGACGCGGATCGTCATCTCGGACTCCACGCCGATCAGCATGCCACGCCCCACCGACGTTCCCCGACGCATTGACGCGGCGGGTCAGGGGCGGCGGGCGGCGAGTTCGCCGACCTTCTTCCTGAAGTCGGGGCGCGCGAGCGGGCGGGTCACGCCGACCCAGTCCGACCGCTTGTAGGTCTTCACGCCGATCGCGGGCACGCACGTCGAGCAGCTCGCCACGATCATTTTGCCCTTGCCGATGACCATCCCGACATGGCCGGGGTTGTCCGAGGACGTCCCCGGGCCGGAGTTGAAGAACACCAGGTCGCCGGGCTGCTCCTTGCCCTTGGCGATCTTCACGCCGAACGGCCACTGCTGGAACGTGGTGCGCGGGAGGTTCAGGCCCACCTGCCGGTAGGCGGCCTGGATGAGGCTGGAGCAGTCCCACGCGTCCGGGCCGTTCGCGCCGAACACGTACGGCTTGCCGCGCTGCGCCATGGCGAACTGGATGATCTGCTCGACGAGGTCGCCGATGTCCGCGGGGAGCTCGTTGTCCTCGCAGTTGACGCCGTTCGCCTGGACGACCTTGAACTCGCCGCCGGCGTAGCGCTTCGCCCAGTCGAGGACGAGGTCGACGTAGTCGGACGAGTGGTTGTACTGGAAGATCGCCGTCTTCATCCGCTGCGGGGCGCCGTTGTGCTTGAGGTAGGCGGCCGCCGACGGGATCGCGTCGGCCGGGTCGTAGCGGTCCTTCTTGCCGTCCTTGTTGCCGTCGACGCCGAACGCCTTGAACGTCGCGGCGAGGAACTGCATCGGCCCGCCGGCGCCCGCGTAGTTCTCCCCGCTGCTGACGCCAGCGAGCGTGGACCGGCCGTGGTCGGTCTCGACCTTGCCGATGCCGGCCAGCACGTTCCACGGGATGCCGTACTTCTTACCCGCCTCCTCGTAGAGCTTCAGGTAGTTCGCGGGGACGGCCTTCGCGTCGTTCGCCGCGGCGGGCTGGGCGTCGGCGCCGGCGACGTCCACGCAGTTCCCGCCGCCGCCGATGCCGCCGCCGAACATGAACTGGCTCGCGCCGAACAGGATCGGGACGAACACCAGCGCGACGAACAGCGTCGCGGCGGCGCCGAGGCCGCCGGCGAACAGCAAGCGGCGCGGGCTCATCCGGTGTCACCCGCCTGACCGGCGTCCGCGGGCGCGAACGAGTACACCTTCAGCGAGCCGCCGTCGCGCGCGACGGTCACGGCGTACTGCTTGCTCTCGGTGCTGTCCTTGCCGCCCTTGGTGAGCTGCCGGCGGCCCGTCACCAGGAAGATGATCGAGTTGTTCTCGATGGTGCGCACCTGGTCGATGGACGCCGATCCCTGCGCGACGACCTGCTCGCGGCGGCGCTCCTCCACCAGGCCGGGCGTGGCCGCGTCCTGGCCGAGCTGCTGGGTCAGGTCGTCGGTGGCCAGGCCGGACAGGCGGCCCATGTAGGTCTCGGGGGTCTCGTCGTAGCGGTACGTCCCGTACGCGGCGACGAACCGCTGTGCCATGTCCGCCGCCGTGGCGAACTCCTGACGGGAGAACGGCAGCAGCCGGTAGATGTCGAAGTCGCCCGGGTTCACGGCGTTCTGGATACCGGGCGGGGGGGACTGCGGGCCGGGCGGGCCCGCCGTGGGCGATGCGCTCGGCATCGCCTCCCCGCCGCCGTCACCGCCGTGGTCTGGCGAGGCGACGGTCAGGTAGACGCCGACGACGGCGAGCACCACCACGAGCCCCGCGAACAGCAGCTTGCGCCGCCGGTCGTTCAGGTTCACCGGTCGTCCCCGTCCGGCTCACCGGACGGACGGTCGACCGGGCGCAGCCAGAACGGGATCGGCGGCCCCTCCTCGGAGCCGCGTCGGCCCCACAGCGGCGGGGGCTGTCGCCGCCCGCCCGGGCCCTGCGCGGGCGGGTTCCCGTTCCCGTTGGACGAGCCGCCGCCGGAACCGCCGCGCTGCCTCGGGACGTTCGCCGCGGGCGACCCGCCGCCGGACCCGCCGGAGCCTCCACCCGAGCCGCCCGAACCTCCGCCCGAACCGCCGCTCGAGCCGCCGCCGGAACGGCCTCGGCCGCGTTCCACCGAGCCGCCCGAGCGCCCGGCGCCGCCGAACCAGCCGCCGCCACCGCCGGAACCGCCGCCGTTGCCGCCACCGGAGCCGCCCGAGCCGCCGCCACCGCTGACGCCGCCGCCGTTGCCGCCGCGTCCCGACCAGGTGGTCGGCCGGACGGTGCCCGTTCCCGGACCCGTGCCGGACGACGGCTTCCCGCCGCCCGCCGCGGCCCCGGCGCCGGCACCGCCGCCGCCCTTGGCCGCCGAGACGCCGCCCGGCCGGTCGGCCGCGGCCGTCCCGCCGTCCGTGCGCCGGTCGCTGAGCGCGCCCGCCCGGGTCGGCAGGTTGAGCGGCGGCGCGCCGCGCCTGGTCCGTCCCTGCGAAGCGGCCACGGCACCGCCCGCGCCGCGCGGCTTCGCCGCCAGCACCGGCGCCTCCTCCGGCGACGGACCCTCGCCCGCCCCGGCGACCGCGCGCCGGTCCGCGACGGCGACCGCGGTGCCGGGCGCGACATCGCCCTGCGCCGCGGGCGCCACGCCCTCGGACGTGGCCTCGCGCTTCGCCCACCGGGCCAGCCGGTAACCGGCGGCGCCCGGCACGACTGCGCCCGCGACCCCGGTGGTGCTCCGGCGCGCCTCCGCGACCGACTTGTTGAGCTGCGCCTCGCTCTTCTCCCGCGACCCGACCGCCGAGTAGCCGACGGCGGAGAACAGGTGCTGGAACGGCTTGCGGTAGATGAACGCCGCGAACGTCACGAGGGCGATGAGCAGGACCTGCAGGCCCCACGG
Source organism: Actinomadura bangladeshensis (assembly GCF_004348335.1). Classification (GTDB taxonomy): domain Bacteria; phylum Actinomycetota; class Actinomycetes; order Streptosporangiales; family Streptosporangiaceae; genus Spirillospora; species Spirillospora bangladeshensis. The sequence continues at coordinate 17,294 of NZ_SMJW01000125.1, forward strand.
CAGCGTCTCACCGAGGATGAGGCTGTACGCCCACAGCAGCAGCGACAGCACACCGATCAGCGCCGCCTGTTTGAGCAGCATCGACAGCAGCAGTTCCAGCCATCGGATGGCGATGACCCGTCCGATGCCCGGATGTATCCCGATCCCGAGGAAGATCGGCCCCGCGACGAGCAGCAGCAGGAACGCGATCTTCACGACGATCAGCGCGATCGCGATGACCATGATGAGCAGCCCGGCGACCAGCGCCGCGAACAGCCCGCCGAACGCGACCGCGAGCCGGTTCTGCCAGTTCTTGCCCTGGTACAGGGCGTACGTCTGCGGGTAGTTGTCCTTGATGTTCTTGGTGACGTCCTTGTAGGCGTCGGCCTTCTTGCCGAGGTCGACCTTGTTTCCGCCGTAGGTCTCCGGTAGATCGACCGCCTGCGACCACAGCAGCTTGTCGGCGTTCTCCTTGACGATCTTGGCGTTGGGGTCGGTCGTGCCGAACTCGCCCTGCAGCCACGGCTTGCAGACCAGCGCCACCCACAGCCCGTTGGCGTTGCGGGTCGTCGCGTCCAGGTTCTGCGAGGTCGCCGGATCGGGCTTGCCGTCCGGCCTCGGTATGCACGTCCCGCCCTTGGTATCGCTCTGCGGCAGTGCCGCGTTGAACGCGGCGCTGGTCGCCTCCGACGTCTTCGTCCCGAGTGTGGTGAAGTCGGCGGGACGGGCGACCAGCCAGATGAGCGCCACCATCGCGGCGACCATCCAGATGACGCCCTCGGTGACCTTGCTCGCCCGCTTGCGGACCAGCCCCCACCAGGCGAGCCACATCGCGCCGAGGATGACCACCCACGACCAGTAGCGCGCGTTGAACGTCTTGCCGATGTTGCTGATGACGCCGTCGACGGTGTCCTTGAGCCAGCCGAGCAGCGAGTCGGACGCGGCGGCCTGGTAGACGCTGATCGTCGTCCGGTCGACCGCCCGGACGATGGTGAACGTGGTGTTGGCGAGGGCGTTGCCCATCAGCGCCATCGCGTCCGAGCAGCCGAGGTCGACCGCGTACCACGTCTGCCCGGCCATGCCGTACCGGTCGTAGTACGTCAACTGCTCGACCTTGGTCTTCTGCAGTTTCTCGTTCGGGTAGTCGGGCGGCTTGATGAGCCCGTCCGTACCCGACCCGTACTGCTCGGGTGCCGGATTGTCCGCGGGACGGCACGCGTCGTTGGGCGACGGGAAAATCGGGTTCGCGCCCGCCATCGGCGACAGCCCGACCATGAACAGCGCCATGAGGAACAGCACCACCGCGGAGCGGCGGGTGCGCGGCCGGCGGCGCCGGCGGCGGCCGGGGCGGTCCAGGACCGCGCGGTCGAGCCCTTCGCCGGGCGAGCGCTGCAGGCGCGCGTTCGTCCGGTCGCGGGGACCCCTCATCGACTGACCTCCTCGACCTCGGCCCCCGCCACGGTGAGTTCGGACGCGCCCGGACGGGACCGGGTCGGGTTGGTGTCCAGCCAACGCTGCAGTTCCTCGGAGATCAGGTCGACGCCGATACGCCCCGCTCGGCCGTCGAGGTCACGGAAGATGCATTCGCCGTTGCCGAGGTTGCGCAGCACGGCCTTGTGCTCGTCGGACGCCTCGACGCCGAGCAGCGACATGACGTTGCCGACCTCGACCCGTTCGGTGGAACGGAACGAGAACACCGACGACAGGCAGTTCGTCACCTGTTCGTTCAGCAGGTCCCCCGCGTTCTGGGAGACCAAGATCAAGGCGGTGTTCCGGGATCGTCCCATGCGGGACACCTCCGGCACCAGCTTCGCGCCCTCGGGTGTCGAGGTGATCGCCCACGCCTCGTCCAGGAAGATCGCCTTCGGCACCCGGCGGTCGAGGCCGTGCATGAGCCGCCGCGCGAACTGCGACACCAGGTACATCAGCGCCACCGACAGCCGCTGCTCGTAGGAGTAGTCCTCCCGCGAGATCGTGACGTCGGGCAGGGTGAGGCCGCCGAGCGTGAACACGGTCGTCCAGCCCTGCGTGTCGATGCGCTCCCCACCGGACGGGTCGAAGCACAGCCGCGCGAGCCGCATCTCCGACATGGAGCGCAGCACCGCGCCGAGGTTCTTGGACGCCGGGTCCTCCGACGCCTCCAGATGGTCGACGACCCGGCCGAGCGACGGCCGCTCCGCGTTGGCGACCGCGCCGACCGCCTGGATCATCGCGGACTCGCGCTCCTCCGACATCCGCGGCAGCAGCAGCCGCAGCGTCTCGGTCGCCATCGTCTTCATCGTGGCGAGGTCGTCGCCGAACGAGAACGGGTCGAGCAGGCCCGGCGCCGCCGACCCGAGCGGCAGGATCCGCGCCTTCCTCCCCCGCGCCTTCAGCAGTTCGACGAGCGACTCCGCGTCGCCCTTGGGGTCGATCGCCGCGATCGTCACGCCGCGCAGCGCCATCTGGTAGATCAGCAGCAGCGCCAGCGTGGTCTTGCCGCCGCCCGGCTCCCCGGTGATCGCCACCGCGGTCGGACGGTTGCGGGCCGCGGCGACCAGCGGGTCGAAGTGCACGATGGACCGGGCCCGGCCGAGCGTCTCGCCGATGTAGGGGCCGATCCAGCCCTCCTGGTCGTCGTCCGGACGGTCGCCGAGGTCGACGGTCGCGATGGGCATGCCGCCCGCGATCGTCCGCAGCGGCTGCCGCTGCGCGTAGGCGTTGAGCCGGATCTGGTCGCCGGGCAGCGACTCCAGGAACAGCGAGAACTGGTCGCCGGTCGAGTTGACGACGTCGATGCCGATGTCGCGGTAGTGCTCCACGACCGCGTCCACCCGCCGGGCGAGCAGCTCCTCGGTCGGCGCGGACACGATCAGCCGGTGCCACCCGTACACGAACGGCAGCCGCTCCTTGGTGATGCCGTGCTCCAGCATCCGGGCGGCGTCGATCTGCTCGGCGAGCGCGATCGGCGCCTCCGCGCCCGCCTCCCGGATGTGCTGGTCCATGTCGCGGGCGTGCGCGAGCTTCCGCGAGACGTCCTTGGACGCCTTCGCCGGCGGGATCAGCTTCATCCGCGCGCTGATCTCCACCGGGAACGGGAGCGCGTCGGAGTAGTGGAACCAGGGCTCGCCGTCCGGGAACGGCATCATGTCCGGGAACCGGGCGAACGACAGGTACGCGACATACGACTCGGCTGTGGCGCCGCCGCCCGCGCCCGTGAAGTTGGGCTGCTCGATCCGCAGGTAGGAGCGCCCGTTGTGGATGGCGCCCTCGACGAGCGATTCGATCTCGCCCTTGCCCCACGTCCGGCGCGCGACGGCGGACGGCGGCGGATCGGCCAGCGACCCCGTCACCGCGTGCTGGAACAGCCACGCGACCTCGGTCGAGGTGGCGTGCCGGGCGTACAGCGCGGACCCGCCGAGCGCGCGCCCGACCCGTTCGGCCTGCTCGGTCCAGCGCGCGATCTCCTTCTTGTCGATCGCGTCGTCGTGGACACCGAGCACGTTCTCGCTGCGCTTGTAGAAGCCCATCAGCTGCGACAGCACGCCGCCCGAGAGGTGCGCGCCCATGCCGCGCGGCCCGAGCCGGACCCCGAGGTAGACCTCCTTGGTCCAGAAGTCCTTCGCCCAGACGTGCGCGTAGGTCTCCTCCAGGTACTCCCGCCATCCGGCGCCGCCGTCGGACGTCCGGTCGAGGGCGAGCGCCCATTCCGCGGCCGGGTACGTCCGGTGCGCGATCCGCAGGTGGACCTCGGCGTCCTGCATCCGGATGCCCGCGAGCGCGATCGTGATGTTGGTGGCGAGCGCCTCGCGCTCCTCCCCGGTGGTGAACTCGTACGACACCGTCGGCAGGCGGAAGTACGCCCAGGCGGCGTTGTCGGTGAACAGCACCCGGTCGTCGAAGTACCGGACGGCCAGCCGGCTGGACTTGCTCATGCCGCCCTCCCGCCGCCGGTTCCGACCCGTGCGCGCCGCCCGTCCCGGGCGTGCGCCCGGGGCGGGGAAGCGCTCATCGATTCTCCCGTCGCACGGGCGGCCGCGCAGGGCTGCCCGGGAGAGTCTTTGCGGTCCGGACGGTCATGAACGTCAGGCGCGTCCGCCAGGGACGCCGCGTCCGCTGCGGTCTCCGCTCGATGCCCGCGAGGGGCGCTCATCGGGTGGCCTCCTGCTCCTGCTGAAGCTCCTGGTAACGCTCGGGCATGACGGTGAAGCCGCCGGCGACCACACCGGCGAGGGCGAGATAGGCGCGCCGCGTCGGCGTCCGCAGCGATTTCAGTTCGTTGCGCGGCGCCCGGTCCATGCTCAGGTGATCGTCCCACGGGATGCGGACGAGGGCCCGGCACCGCCCGCGCGCCACGGCCTCGGCCTGCTCGACGTCGTCCATGCTGCGGCGGCTCACCCCGTTGATGACGGTCACCGCGCGGGACCGCAGCTCCTCGTAGCCGTGCCCGTCCAGCCACTCGAAGGTCATGGCAACGGCACGCGGCGCGTCCGCGCTGGCCGGCGCGACCAGCACGATCTGATCGGCGTACGGCAGCACCCGGGCGACGACCGCGGCGGCCGCGTCCAGGAGCGTCACCGAGTAGAACTTGTCGATGGTCCGGATGGCCAGCGCGTAGTCCCGGTCGTCGAGCGCCTGCAGCGGGTTCTTGCCCGCCGCGATGACGTCGAGCCCCGACTTGGCCTGCGAGGTGTACCGCCTCATGGCCGTGAGACTGCCGACCTGGTCGGCCCGCGTGATGAGCCCGGTGAGCGTCTCGTTGGTGTCACTGCGCGTCCGGCGCGCCAGCGCACCCGGCCCGGGATTCACGTCGATCGCGACGACGGGCTCGCCGTTATGTTGCGCGAACGTGTGTCCCAGCATCAACGCGGTGACGGTCTGCCCGGCACCCCCGGTGCACCCGAGCACGACCACATGACGCGTTCCATGGAACGGCTGCTGCAGCCGCTGCTGGTACTCGGCGTCGACCTCGCCGTGCCCGCCCCCGACCGCGTGGATGAGCCGCCGCAGCCCACCGGTCGTGACCTCGTGCTCGGGCCCCGGCGGCGTGATCGCGGGCCCGGACGGCGGCGGCGCGGGCGGCGGCGGCAGCGGCCGCGGCCGGACGGGCGACGCCGGCTGCGACCGGACCTCCCGAGGCGGCGCCTGCTCCTCCACGGGCGGCGCGGGCGCGGGCACCGGCGGCGGGGCCCCCTCGCCCGCCGGCCGCACCGGCCTGGACAACCCTTCCGACCAGGGCTTGGGCGGCTCCCGCCGCGGCGCCGGCGGCTGCGCCCCGAACGCCCCGGGCACCATCGGCACGTCCGGCCGCGTGGCGGGCGGCGGCGCCCACGGCGGCGGCACCGGCGGCCCGGCGACCCGCCGGTCCCCGGGCTCTCCGGAAGCCGCTCCCCGAACACGCTCCCGCTCCCCAGCCGCCACCTCACCCCGCGCACCAGACGAGTCACCAGGCGTCTGCGGGGCGGCCGGCTGCGCCGGAGCCGCCGGACGCGGACCGCTCGCGTGCCCCGCCCCGGTCTCCGCACCCCGAGAACCCGAAGCACGACCGGCAACGCGAACATCAGCCGGATCGCCCGGGCTCTGCTCGGCAGGCGACGCCGGACGCCGGCCGCTCACCTGCTGCGACTGACCCTCCGCAGGCTCAGAATCCCGACCGGCCACCTGCTCATCGGACGGATCACCCGTCGGAACGCGCGGCTCCCGGAGCCCCTCCCGCTCTGGCACGGCGCCCGCAGGACGCTCGGCACTCGCGGCGGGCACGCGACCGGACGCCTCGTCAGAGCCGGGCACGGACGCTCCGTCCGCCACGCGCGGCGCGGATGGGCGGTCGGGGGTCCCTGCGCCCATCTGTTGTCGCTGGTCCGACGCGATCTCTGGATGGCGGGAGGACGCGGCGCTACCGGCAGCGCGGACGTCGGACGAGTCACCCGACGTCCGTGCGGCGGGCGGGTGTGCCGGAGGATGAGCGCTCGTCTGCTGCGGCCGATCCGGCATGGTCTCCGCAGCCCGAGAAGCCGGGGCGCTACCGGCAACGCGGACGTCGGACGGGCTGCCGGAAGTCTGCGCGGTCGGCGGCTGCGCGCTCGCCTGTTGTGGCTGGTTCGACTCGGTCTCCGTGTTGCGGGAGGGCGCGGCGCCGTCGGTGGCGCGGAGGGCGGG
>NZ_SMJW01000126.1 GCF_004348335.1 Actinomadura bangladeshensis
GCGACGAACGCCTCCCGCCGCATCCCCGCGACCGGCCGCGCGGCCGGCGGCCCGGCTCCGTCCCACCGCCTCCCGAGCTTCCCCGGCCCGACCCCGTGCTGGAGCATCAGCACCGGCGCGTGGACGCGCTCCAGCCCGCCGTCCCCCGCCGCGACGGCGAGATCGAACCGCGTCTGCGCCGCCTGCGCGAACGGGATCGTCAGCGCCCCGGACGCCGCCAGATGCCGCGCCGTCCCCGCCGCGAGCGCCGACGACGGCGCCACCGTGTACACCGTCTGGACCCGCCGGTCCCGCTCCACCAGCGGCGCCACGTCCGCGAGCCGCGTCGCCGCCGTCAGATGGTGCACGACCACCAGCACCGTCCGCAGCCCGGAGAGCGTTGCCCCCTTACCCCCGTCCAGCCCGAACGGCCCAATGGACCACCCGTCGCCCGTCATCACACCCTCCTGCCCGTCGACCCAACGACAGGCCAAAGGTGCCCCCACCCCCTGGACGACTTCCTTGCACCCCTCTGGACACCCCCCTTGCACCCCAGTTAGAGCGGTGCGGGTTCGTTGACCTGCGGCGTGTTGTTGTTATGAGCGCGTCGGAAGCAACAACACGCCGCAGGTCAACGATGTGGCGACCCGCGGAACCCGCGGGCTACCACATGTAGATGTTGCAGATGGCAGGTATTACATACATAGCGGCTATGAACATCTGACTTTTCCACTTCGTGGTGGTTGTTGGATGCTTTAGCGCACGCGTCGATGCACGTGCATTCTGCTCGTGCTTTCGTTGCCTCCGAACCATCCCTGGCGGTTCGTGGGGCTATGCCAGCCTAGAGGTGATTCGGGCAGCTCGTGGTGCGTTCCGTAGATCGTCCACGATGCCCGGAGAGAAAGTTGCACCGAAAAAGACATTCGACGCCGGACGGTGATTATTGTGTTCCGTCGGGTCCGATTCGCATTAATCAAGCACCTGTTCGACCGGAACCCGGATGGCCGTGCCGAGCAGCGTGGTGTCGAGGCTGGTAAGTGCGCAATTGTCGTGTCATCGTCCGAATGGGGGGAGGGGGTGGGTGCACGGAGGGAAAGATGGAGGAGGTCACGCTCCTCGGGTCGGTCGGGATCGCGGTGGACGGGCGACGGGTGGTGCTCGGCTCGCCGAAGGAGCGATGCGCGCTCGCCGTCCTCGCCGTCGACTGCGGGCGTCCGGTGCAGCCGGACACGCTGGCCGCGCGGATCTGGGGATCGGGCGGACGGCCTGAGCACGCCCGCGCCACGCTGACGAGCTACCTGTCGCGGCTGCGCCGCCGGCTCCGGGAGACGGGCGCGCCGCTGCTCCGGCACGATCCGGCGGGGTACGTGCTCGCGGTCGACGCCGATGCCGTTGACCTGCACCGGTTCCGGCGGCTGTGCCGGCAGGCGCGGGCCATCGCGGAGAGCGGGGACGACGAGGAGGCCCGCGGGCTGCTCCGCGAGGCCGCCGGGCTGTGGCAGGGGGAGCCGCTCGCGGGGCTGACCGGCGACTGGGCCCGGCACATGCGCGTGAGCCTGGAGGAGGAGTTCCACGCGACCGTCCTGGAGCGCATCGACACGGAGTTGCGGCTCGGGCTGCACACCGAAGTGGTCGGTGAGCTGGTCCGGCTCAGCGCCGCGCATCCGTTCGACGAGAAGGTCGCGGGCCTGCTCATGACCGCGCTGTACCGGTGCGATCGACCCTCCGACGCGCTGGCCGTCTACGCGCGTGTGCGAGCGCTGCTCGCCGAGGAGAACGGCACCGAACCGGGGCCCGGCCTCCGCGAACTCCAGGAGCGGATACTGCGCCGGGACGTCGGTCTGGCCGCGACGCCGCGCCCCGAGGGAGCACCGCCCGACACCCTTCCGCCGGACATCGACGACTTCACCGGACGCGACGACGAACTCGGCGCGCTCACCGGCCGCGCCCACCACCGGGTCTCCGTCATCACCGGGCTGGCGGGCGTCGGCAAGAGCGCGCTCGCCGTCCGGGCCGCGTGCGTCCTCGCCCACCGGTATCCCGACGTCCGGCTCTACCTGCATCTGCGCGGTCACGATCCGGAGCTCCCGCCGCTGTCGCCGCATGCGGCGCTCGCCGAACTGCTGCGGCTGCTGAACGTCCCGGCGCGGCGCATCCCGGCCGGGCTCGCGGACCGGGCCGCGCTGTGGCGGCGGGAGATGGAACGCCGGCGGGCGATCGTCGTCCTGGACGACGCGACGGACGTCCGGCAGATCCGTGCGATCCTCACGGCGCGGTCCGTCCGCTTCCTCGTGACGGCCAGGCGCCGGCTGACCGGGCTCCCCGGCGCGGGCTACGTGCGCCTCGACGTCCTCGGCGTGGACGCCGCCCGCGCCCTCGTCCGCGGCATCGCCGGGCAGCTCCGGGACGTCGACGTCGACGCCATCGTCCGCCGGTGCGGCCGGCTCCCGGTGGCGCTCCGCGTGGCCGCCGGACGGGCCGCCACCGGCGTGTTCCACCACGACGAGGTCGGCGCCGAGGACGGCGAGGGCCTGGCGGAGGCCGCGTTCGGACTCTCCTACCGCGCGCTCACGGCCGATCAGCGGATGGTGTTCCGCCGCCTGGGCCTGACCCCGTGCCCGGAGACGGACGCGCACATGGTCTCCGTGGTGAGCGGTGCGACGGAGGAGGTCGCGCGGGAGGCCGTCGAGGCACTGCTCGATCACCACCTCGTGCACGAGTCCGTCCCCGGGCGGCTGCGCATGCACGACCTGGTCCGGGCCTTCGCGCGCAGCCGGGCGTTCGCCGAGGAGTCGAGTGCGGACCGCAGGCGTGCCGTCGGACGGCTGCTGAACCACTACCTCGTCCGCGCCGACCGTGCGGACCGCGCCCTGTACCCCCATCGCCACCGGCCCGCGGCGGCGGCCGAAGGCGGTGGCGAGGAGCACGACGCGCGAGGGTGGCTGGAGACCGAATGGCGCAACGGCCTGGTCCTCGCGCATCACGCCATCCAGCACGAATGGCGGCAGCACGGCGTCCGGCTCGTGCAGTCGCTCTCCGCGTTCCTGGAGGAGCACGGGCACTACGAGCACGCGGCCGAGGCGCAGGAAGAGGCGCTCCAGGCCGCGCGTGAACTCGGGGACGCCGGTTCCACGGCACTGACCCTGCTGGCGCTGAGCCAGACGAAGGCGCGCAGAGGGCACTTCGCGGAGGCGCTGAGCCTGGCGGAAGAGGCCCTCATGCTCACCCGCGCCACGGCCGACCCGCGCGCCGCCGCCGAGGCACTGGACCGCATGGGCATCTACCTCTGGCAGACCGCTCGGTGCCGCGAGGCGCTCGCGCACCACCGGGAGGCGCAGGCGCTGTACCGGCGGGCCGGCGACCGGCGCGGCGAGGCGGAGGCGCTCGGGCACGCCGGGATCGCCCTCGGCCAGCTCGGCCGCTTCGCCGAGGCCCTCGGGCACCTCCGTGCCGCGCTGGACGGATTCCGGCTGGCCGGGGACGAGCGCGGCGCCGCGATGGCGCACAACAACCTCGGCGAGATCCAGCGCCAGCGCGGCTACCACCGCGACGCCGTCCGGCACTACGAGGAATCCGGCCGCGTGTTCGGCGGCGTCGGGGAGTACCGCGCCATTCTGCAGAACAACATCGGGAACGTTCACCAGTACAAGGGAAACTACGCTGAGGCGCTGCGCTGTCACCGAGAGGCGATCACCGTTTTCCGGACGGCCGGTGACCGGCGGAACGTCGCCGACGTCCTCAACAGCCTCGGAGTCACCTATCTGCTGATGGGCCGTCCGGCGGAGGCACTCGTCCATCACCAGAAGGCCGAACGGAGTGCGCAGGAGATAGAAGACCCTTACCAGCGCGTACGGGCCGTTCAGGGAATCGCGGACGCTCATCTGGCCACGGGGCGTGGCGCCGTTGCGCTTGAGCATTACCGGCAGGCGCTGATGATCGCGCGGGGTATCGGCGACCCCTATCACGAAGGGAAGGCGCACGAGGGGATCGCGGCCGCGCTTCTGCGGCTTCGCGGGCCCGATGCGGCGCGGATCCACTGGCGGCAGGCGCTCGATCTGTTCGAGCGGCTGGGCGTTCCCGAGGCCAGGGCGATCGCGATCCGGCTCCAGATGATGGACGGTGTCTCCGCCTGATCCCTCCCCTCGCCGGCCAGACCGTTCGCCTCCGAAGCATCGCGTCGCCGGAACGGGGTGCTTCATAATTCGTGCATCACAAGATGGGGCAATGGAGGCAAAACGGTGAGCGACATCGAAGAGGTCCCACCCGGGGTAATGGAGGCGAAACCGTGAGCGAGATCGAGCAGGCTCCACCCGGGGTGGACGGAACGGTCCCCAGCCCGGCTCGCATGTACGACTACATCCTCGGCGGTTCGGCCAACTTCGCGGTCGATCGCGAAGCGGTCGAGAAGGTCCGCGCGCAGATGCCCGATCTGGAGGACGCGGCATGGGCGAACAGGGGTTTTCTGCAGCGTTCGGTGCGGTGGCTGGCCGAGCAGGGCATCCGGCAGTTCATCGACATCGGCGCCGGCCTGCCGACGGGCAACAACACCCATGACGCGGTGCAGAAGGTCGCGCCCGACGCGCGGATCCTGTACGTCGACAACGACCCGATGGTCGCGGCGCACGCGAAGACCCTCCTGGAGGGGGCGTCGGGGACGGCGTTCATCACCGCGGACTTCCGCGACCCCGAAGGGCTGCTCGGGCACGAGAAGACCCGGGCGATGATCGACTTCTCGCGGCCGGTGGGGCTGCTGCTGGTGACGGTGACCCACTTCGTGCCGGACGAGGAGGACCCGTGGGGGCTCGTGCGGCGGTACGTGAGCCGGCTGGCGCCGGGCAGCTACCTGGCGCTGTCCGCCATCACCAGCGAGCGCCAGATCGACCGGGCGGTCGACACGGTGAAGAGCGTGTACGCCGGCTCGTCCTCCCCCGGCGGCTTCCCGCGGAGCCGCGCGGAGATCGAGCGCTACTTCACCGGCCTGGAGATCGTCCCGCCGTACGAGGGCGCGCCCGCGGAGGTCTGCCACGTGGGCCAATGGGGCGCCGTCGATGCCGACGATGCCAATACGGACGGCTCTCGCTGGGGCTATTGCGCCGTGGCGAGGAAGACGGCATGACGGCGCCCGTGCGGCTCTGCGGGCGTCCGACCGGCTCATCCCAAGGTGCGGCAACGGAGGCGAAACAGTGAGCGAGATCGAGCAGGCGCCGCCCGGGGTGGACATCACCATCCCCAGCGTGGCCCGGATGTACGACTACTTCCTCGGCGGCACCGACAACTTCGAGGTCGACCGCGTCGCCGGGGAGAAGATCCGCGCGAACATGCCCGAGGCCATGGACACGGCCTGGGCGAACCGCGGGTTCCTGCAGCGTTCGGTGCGCTGGCTGGCAGAGAACGGTATCCGGCAGTTCATCGACGTCGGCGCCGGGCTGCCCACGATGAACAACACGCACGATGCGGCGCAGGCCGTCGCGCCGGACGCGCGGATCCTGTACGTCGACAACGACCCGCTGGTGCGGGTGCACGCGAACAAACTGCTGGAGGGCTCGTCCGGGACGGCGTTCATCACGGCCGACTTCCGCGACCCGGACGGGCTGTTCGGGCATGAGGTCGCCCGGGAGACGATCGACCTCAGCCGGCCGGTCGGGCTCCTGGTGGTGGCGCTGACCCATTTCGTCCCGGACGAGGACGATCCTTGGGGCCTCATCCGGCGGTACATGGACCGGCTCGTGCCCGGCAGCTACCTCGCGCTGTCCGCCGCCACCGACGACCGGCAGTCCGAGCGGGCGCTCGGCACGATCCACGAGGAGTACTCCAAGTCGACCGCGTCCGTCCACATGCGGTCGCACGCGGAGGTCACCCGGTTCTTCGACGGGTTGGAGCTCGTCCCGCCGTACGAGGGGGCGGGACGCGTGATCTCCTACACCGGCGAGTGGGGTGCCGAGGACCCTGTCGCCGCCGATAGTGATGGGTCGCGGTGGGCGTACTGCGGTGTCGCGAGGAAGACAGCATGAAGAAGCCGACGGTGGAGGAGCTGGGCGTCGATCCGGACGCCCTGGACTGGCAGCGCTCGGGGAGCGACGAGGGCGGCATCGAGGTCGCTTTTGTCGGTGAATGGACGCTTTTGCGCACGTCCGGCCAGCTCATCTCGGTGTTCGACGAGCACGAATGGGCCTGCTTCCTGGACGGCGTGCGGAAGGGCGAGTTCGACCGGGCCGCGTCCTGAGGCGCCCGCATGAAGCCGTTACCCGACGGGATTCGTGATGCGCTTCCTGATCCGGCCAAATCTGTGATTCACAAATTCGGAAGGCGTATGCTGATGCCGGCCGTATGTCAAGGGAGGTGGCGCCGATGAGCGAGGCGTACGGCGCCACCATCGCCAAACGGGGGCTGGCGCGCCGCCTGCGGGATCTGCGCGTCGAGGCCGGATACACGGCCAACCAGGTCTGCGACCGGCTGAACTGGGGAAGAGGCAAGGTCGGCCGGTTCGAGGCCAACAACTGGGTTCGTCCCGAACTCAGTGACATCCGCGACCTGGCGCGCATCTACGAGGGCAGCGACCTCGACGAGCTCGAGGAACTCGCGACGCGCGCCCGGCAGCGGGCCTGGTGGCGTGACTACCCGGACGTCTTCAACAACGAGTTCCCCGGCTACGAGGGGGACGCGTCGAGCATCCGGGTGGTCATGCCGCTGGTCATCCCCGGGCTGCTGCAGACCCTGCCGTACATGCAGGCGCTGCTCATGTCCGGCACGCAGTCGCCGGAGTGGCGCGAGCAGGCGCTGCGGGCCCGGCTGCGCAAGCAGCAGATCCTCGACCGCGACGAGCACGCGCCGAACCTGGTCGCGCTGATCACCGAGGCGTCGCTGCTGTACGAGTGGGGCGACCCCGGCGACCGCCGCGCCCAGCTCCGCCACCTGCTGACCATGTCGGCGCGGCCGAACGTCGAGCTGCGGCTGCTGCGCCTGTCGGACGGCCTGCACCCCGGCATGTCGACCCTGGTCAACATCTTCGATTTCCCCGGCGGCGAGCCCTCCATGGTCTTCCTCGAGAACGACGAGGAGGTCCAGGAGATCGACGACGCCGGGAAAGTGGAGGCCTATGGCGAGATCTTCGAAGAGATCCGCGCGGCGGCGCTGAGCGCCGCCGGCACCGCGGCCCACCTGGAGGCACTCATCGCGAAGCTGGAGTAAGACTCATGGACCTCTCTCAGGCACGGTGGTTCAAGGCCACCGCGAGCGCGAGCAGCAACGGGGGATGCGTCGAGGTCGCCGACCTCGAGACGGCCACGGGGCTGCGCGACAGCAGGACGCCGGAGGCCGGGGCGCACGTGGTGCCCCGGTCCGTCTTCGCCGCGTTCCTGGAAGACGTGCGGGCCGGCAGGTACGACCGCTGACTGACCGGGCCGCACACAGGATCCCCCAGGGCTGCACCCCTGGGGGATCTTCATGTGTGCGGCCCTCTCTCAGGCGCCGTCCACGGTACAGCGCCGCGCACCGGCCGTCCCGGGTCCGCCGGTACATGTTTCCTGCACCGCGAGGGGATGTGTTTTAGACGCTTTCGGGTGCATCGGTGAACGTCTCAGCTTCTCCCGCATGTTCCTTGCGATGTAGTGCCCCCGGCGGCCAGAAATGTGCGAAGCTGGGTTCTGTGATTCACACATAGCGAGTCGCGAACCATGGAGGTTCAAGGCGCGAATGTCTGAATCGCGAATGTCTCCGCAACCCCCGAGGTGGGCGCCATGACGAAGGCCGCGACGACGTGCGGGATTCCGTGGAGGCTGGAGAACGGCGGTTGCGCGGCCCTGCCCCTGCCTCCGGACGACACCATCGCGCGGGTGGCCCGTGCCCACATCACGGGTCTGCTCCCCGTACTCGGGCTGTCCGGCCAGGACGTCGACGACATCACGCTCATGGTCAGCGAGCTGGCGACGAACGTCTTGCAGCACGCCATGCCCGGCGACGGCCCGTCCGGCGCGGAACTGTGGGTCTACCAGCGCACGAGCGCGTGCGGCCGGGACGAACTCGTCGTCAAAGCGTTCGACACGCTGCGCGCGTGGCGGCCGCAGGCCCCCGCCGGCCCGATGCTGGAGCACGGCCGCGGCCTGGAGATCATCGAGTTGCTGACCCAGGGGCGGTGGGGGCACCACCCGTCCCGCTCCCGGCTGCGGACGCCGGCCGTCCGGGGGAAGGCGACCTGGTTCGCCCTGCCGCTCCCGCACGCCGGGCGCCGCCGCCGGCACGTCTGGCGGACCGACGAGCGGCTCGCCGCGAAGGACCTGCACGCGCTGCTCCTCCAGCGCGGCGTCCACGACCTGGAGCCGGGCGACGAACTCGGCGTCTCCGTCATGACGGGGCCGGGCGGCCTGACCGTCTGGTGCGAGTCGGCGACGTTCCGCTGGAGCGCCCCGTCCGGCGAGTCCGGCAAGCTCCCGGTCGCCGACATCACCGAGGTGTGCGAGGAACTCGTCCGCCTCTGGGAGTCGATGCACGACTGAGGCCGGCAACGGCCGCACGATCGGCCGCCGCATGGCCCGGGGTGGGGGCGGGCCATGCGGCGGCGGGGGGTCAGCCGCCCAGGCCGGCGCGGACGCGGTGCGCGGCCGCGACCAGGTTGCGCAGCGACGCCTCGGTCTCCGGGTAGGCGCGGGTCTTCAGACCGCAGTCGGGGTTCACCCACAGCCGTCCCGGCTCGACGGCCCGCAGCGCGCGGCGCAGGTTGTCCTCCATCTCCTCGGTGGCGGGGACGCGCGGCGAGTGGATGTCGTACACGCCGGGCCCGATCCCGTTCGCGTACCCGGCGGCGCGCAGGTCGCCGACCAGCTCCATGTGCGAGCGGGCCGCCTCCACGCTGGTGACGTCGGCGTCCAGCGCCCCGATCGCGCCGATGATCTCGCCGAACTCCGAGTAGCACATGTGGGTGTGGATCTGGGTGGTGTCCTTCACCCCGGACGTCGCCAGCCGGAACGCGCCGACCGCCCAGTCCAGGTAGGCCGGACGGTCCTCGTTGCGCAGCGGCAGGAGTTCGCGCAGCGCCGGCTCGTCCACCTGGATGACGCGGATGCCGGCGGCCTCCAGGTCGGCGATCTCGTCGCGGAGCGCGAGCGCGACCTGCCGGGCGGTGTCGGAGAGCGGCTGGTCGTCGCGGACGAACGACCAGGCGAGCATCGTGACCGGCCCGGTGAGCATCCCCTTGACCGGCTTGCTCGTCAGCGACTGCGCGTACGCGGCCCAGTCGACCGTCATCGGACGGGGCCGCGCGACGTCGCTGTGCAGGATCGGCGGGCGCACGTAGCGCGACCCGTACGACTGCACCCATCCGTGCTCGGTCGCCGCGTACCCGTCGAGCTGCTCGGCGAAGTACTGCACCATGTCGTTGCGCTCGGGCTCGCCGTGCACGAGGACGTCCAGGCCGAGGTCCTCTTGCAGTGCGATGACGCGGGCGATCTCGGCCTTCATGGCGGCGGTGTAGTCGGCTTCGGTGATGCGTCCGGCCCTGCGGTCGGCGCGGGCCCGGCGGATCTCGGGGGTCTGCGGGAACGAGCCGATCGTGGTGGTCGCGAGTTCGGGCAGGCCGAGCGCGTCCCGCTGCGCGGCGAACCGGGCGGCGCGGTCGCCGCGCCGCGTGTCCCCGATGCCGCCGAGCCGCTCCCGGACGCCCCGGTCGATGCCCGGTTCGGGGAGCGGCGCGGCGTCCGGGATCGGGACGCCGTCGCCGAGCGCCCGTCCGAGCGCGACGACCTCGGCGACCTTCTGCCGGGCGAACGCGAGGCGTCCGCGGACGTCCGGGTCGAGCGCTGTCTCCGCGTCGAGGTCGAGCGGGACGTGCATCAGCGAGCAGGACGTCCCGACCACGATCCGGTCGACGAGCCCGAGCACGGACGCGCAGGCGGCCAGCGCCTTCCGGGAGTCGGTGCGCCACACGTTCCGGCCGTCGACGACCCCGGCGACGAGCGTCTTGCGCGGCAGCCCGCCGACCGACGCGAGCACGTCCACGGTGCCGGGCCCGGCGACGAGGTCGAGCCCCACGGCCTCGACCCGGCTCCGCGCCAGCACGCGCAGCGCGTCCGCGCCGATCGTGCCGAAGTACGCGGCGACCATCAGCCGGGGCCTGCTGGACAGCCGCCCGAGCCGGCCGTAGGCGCGGGCGAGCGCGTCGATCTCCTCCTCGGTGCGGTCGGCGACGAGCACGGGCTCGTCCAGTTGCACCCACTGCGCGCCCGACCCCGCGAGCCGCTCCAGGATCTCGGCGTAGACGTCGACGAGCCCGTCGAGCAGGTCCAGCGTGCGGAACCCGTCCACTGCGGGCTTGGCGAGCAGCAGGTAGGTGAGCGGGCCGATGAGCACGGGACGCGTCTCGATGCCGAGCGCCTTCGCCTCCCGGTACTCGGCCAGCGGCTTGGCGGCGGCCCCGTCGGCGAGCCGGAACCTGGTGTCCGGCCCCAGCTCGGGGACGAGGTAGTGGTAGTTGGTGTCGAACCACTTGGTCATTTCGAGCGGCGGGACGTCCTGGACACCGCGGGCCATGGCGAAGTACCGGTCGAGCCCGGTCAGCCGCCGGTAGCGCTCCGGGACGGCGTCGACCAGCACGCTCGTGTCGAGCATCTGGTCGTAGAAGGAGAAGGTGTTCGACGGGATCGCGTCGACTCCGGCGTCGCGCAGGCCCGTCCAGACCTGCTCGCGCAGCTCGGCGCCGGTCCGGGCGAGCGCGTCGGCGTCGATGCGTCCCGCCCAGTAGTCCTCGGTGGCGAACTTCAACTCCCGGCGCGCCCCGATGCGGGGATATCCGAGGATCGTGGTGTTCATGGCGGCTTCCCTCGCTGTGCCACGGGCGACCGCGTGGACGGCACGGCACGGCGGAGCCGCGTCGCCGGCCGTCCCACGAGGCCGCGGACCACCGCGCACCGGGCGGCGCGCGGGCGGAGGCAGGTCTTCGGACTCGCGGGCGTCGCCTCCTCGGAGGAGGCGTCCTACTGGCCGTCGCTTCCCAGGCCGGTGGGCCCAGTGCGTCTGACGGCGGTCGTTCCCGCTCACCGCTGCGGGGCAGTCCCGGACTCGCACCGGGTTCCCTCTTACGACGCTCGAAACGAGCGAACCATCCGCATCCGGAGTCTACCGCCGTCCCGCCCGCACGCTCCGGGGAGCCGTCAGGCGGCGGGCGGGCCGAACCAGCGGGGCAGGTGTTCGAGCAGGTCGGCCTGGTCTTCGCCGACCCAGGCGACGTGGCCGTCCGGGCGCAGCAGGACGGCGGGCGCGTCGAGTTCCCCACTGACGTCGGCGACGTGGTCGACGCGGTCGGCCCACCCGGTGACCGCGAGCCGGCCGGTCTGGTCGAGCAGCAGCCCGCGTCCCCCGTGCATCAGCCCGTAGAGGCGGCCGCGCTTCAGCCGGACGTCCCGCAGCCGCCGGCCGAGCAGGGGATGGCCCGTCCCGAGGTCGTAGCGGACGCCGATCGCCGTGGTCTTCTCGATCAGCCGCCGGGTCACCTCCTCGACGTCCATCAGCTCCGCGAGCAGGCGGCGCACCGCCTGCGGGCCGGGCTCCAGGGACAGCAGCTCGGCCTGCGCGCGGGTGTTGTCCAGCACGTCGGCGGCCACCGGGCGCCGCTCGGTCCCGTAGGTGTCGAGCAGCGTCTCCGGGGCCCGGCCGCGGGCCGCGGCGGCCAGTTTCCAGCCGAGGTTGAACGCGTCCTGGACGCCGAGGTTGAGCCCCTGCCCGCCGAGCGGCGGGTGGACGTGCGCCGCGTCGCCGGCCAGCAGCACCCGGCCGGCCCGGTAGCGCTCGGCGAGCCGGGTGGCGTCGCCGAACCGGGACAGCCAGCGCGGCGAGTGGACGCCGAAGTCGGTGCCGGCGAACACCCGCAGGCGCCGCTTGACCTCGTCGAGGGTGGGCGGTGCGGCGCGCTCCCCGGACACGTCCTCGGACACGTTCTCGGCGAGCACGACGGCGCGGTAGACGCCGTCCCCGACCGGGCCGACGCCGAACGTGCGATGGGTCTCACGGACGTCCGCGACGATGGCGGCGATCTTCGCCGGGTCCTCGGTCGCCTCCATCTCGCCGGTCAGCCACTCGGTCTTCGCGGGCTCGCCGGGGAAGCCGACGCCGAGCAGCTTGCGCACCGTGCTGTGGCCTCCGTCGCAGCCGACGAGGTAGCGGCAGCGCAGCCGGGTGCCGTCGGCGAGGCCGGCGGTCACCCCGTCCTCGTCCTGGCTCAGCCCGACCAGCTCGCAGCCGCGCCGGACCTCGGCGCCGAGTTCGGCGGCGCGCTCGGCCAGCAACCGGTCGGTGACGGGCTGCGGAATGCCGAGGATGTAGGGATGCGCGGTGTCGAGCCGTTCGGGCTGCGGCTTGTCGATACCGGCGAAATGGCCGCGGAGCGGGTACTTCGTGCCGTGCGCGAGGAAGCGGTCTAGCAATCCGCGCTGATCCATCAGCTCGATACTGCGCACATGCAGGCCGAGCGAGCGGACAATTCTCGTCGGCTCCGCGTCCTTCTCCAGGACGAGCACACCGACGCCGTGCAGCCGCAACTCGGCCGCCAGCATCAGGCCGGTCGGCCCACCGCCGGCAATGATCACATCGATCAAGGAAACCCCCCGTTTCCGCAGGTTCTTGCGTGGGCCCACGATTGTGCGGCATCACCCGGCCCTTGCCGCAAGCCCCCCTGCGTGCTATACGTTAGTAGTGGCAAGGAGCGCGTTCTCCTTGCCTTTTTGTATGCCGGAGGCGAGTCCCCGCTGATGGCCCTTGTGTGCAGTTACCTCTGGGACGCGACGTCCGCAAACGCGAAAAAAAGTGGACGCTGACCGGCGACATTTGCTGAAGATGTTCTGGGTGCCCGTCGGAGATCGCGGGCGTGGACGACGTCGTTGAGAGGGGATGCCGTGGGTCGGTCGTACGTGGTGACCGGGGGCGGACGGGGCGTGGGGCGCGCGATTACCGAGCGCCTGGTCCGCGATGGCGGTGAGGTCGTCGTGATCGAGTTCGACCCGGAGGCGGCCGCGTGGGCGGAGGCCGTTCCCGGCGTCACCCCGGTCATCGGGAACGCCGCTGAGGAGAGCGTCGCCGAGCGGGCGGCCGACCTGGCGCAGAAGGCCGGGACGCTGGCCGGCTGGGTGAACAACGCCGCCGTCTTCCTGGACGTCGCCGACCCTTCCGCGCGCGAACTCCTGGACCTGGTGGCATTGAACTTCGACCCGGCCGTGGTCGGCTGCGTGACCGCCGTCCGCCGTTTCCTGGCGGCCGGAACGGGCGGTGCCGTCGTGAACGTCTCGTCCCACCAGGCGCAGCGTCCGGTGCGCGGTTCTCTCCCTTACGCGACGGCGAAGGCGGCCATTGAAGGGCTGAGCCGGGCACTCGCCGTCGATTACGGACCGCACGGCATCCGCACGAACGTCGTCGCGCTCGGATCGATCACCACCGAGCGGTACGAGAATCTCCTCGCCGGCCGGAGCGCCGAAGAGGCCGGCCGCATCGAGAGCGAAATGCGGCTGCTCCACCCGGTCGGACGCGTCGGACGCCCGGACGAGGTGGCCGCCGCCGTCGCGTACCTGCTGTCGGACGAGGCGAGCTTCGTCAACGGCTCCGTCCTCCCGGTCGACGGCGGACGCCACGCGGCCGGCCGGGACCCCGAGGAGGTCCGGCCGCCGGAGCGCTGAGCGGCGCGCGGTCGAGCGCGAATGCGTCCAAGGACGCAGATCGGGGTGATCGATCTCGTTACGCTTGCCTTCAGATAGACAGTGGTGTTCGGCAGGCGTGAGGCGGGGTGGGATGTCCGGCGCAGGACTCAAGGAGCTCAGGGACGGCGATCCGGCGCGGGTGGGGCCCTACCGGCTGCTGGCGCGGCTCGGGGCCGGCGGGATGGGCCGGGTGTACCTCGGCCGCTCGCGGGGGCGGCGGCTGGTCGCGGTCAAGATCGTCCACCCGCACTTCGCCGACAACGCCTCGTTCCGGCGCCGGTTCGCCAAGGAGGTCGCGGCGGCGCGCCGCATCGGCGGCTTCTACACGGCACAGGTCGTGGACGCCGACACCGACGCCGACCCGCCGTGGCTGGTCACCGAGTACATCGCGGGGCCGACGCTGCAGGACGCCGTCGACGAGAACGGCCCGCTGCCCGAGGGCTCGGTGGCCTCGCTCGGTGCCGGGCTCGCCGAAGGGCTGCAGGCCGTCCACGACCAGAACGTCATCCACCGGGACCTCAAGCCGGGGAACGTGATGCTGGCGGCGGACGGCCCGCGGATCATCGACTTCGGCATCGCGCGGGCGATGGACGCCACCTCGCAGAGCCTGACGGTGGTGGGCACGCCCGGGTACATGTCGCCCGAGCAGTACCTCGGCCGCGACATCGGGCCGGCCAGTGACGTGTTCTGCCTGGCCGCCGTGCTGACCTTCGCGGCGACCGGCCGGCACCCGTTCGGTGAGGGGCCGCCCGACGCCCTCGGCTACCGGGTCCGGCACGAGGAGCCGGACCTGACGGGCGTCCCGGCGGCGCTGCTGGAGCTGATCACGGCGGGGCTGGAGAAGGATCCGGACGACCGTCCCCCGACCGGCGAGTTCGTGGAGCGACTCTCCGCACTGGCGGCGGACGGAGCGATGCCGCTGCCGCAGACGTTCAGCACGATGATCGCCACCCGCGTGGCCGAGACCGAGCAGTTCGCGAAGAAGCCCGACACGGACGAGCGGCCTCCGGCGGGTCCGCGGCAGGAGCAGTCCGGGCCGAAGGCACCGCCGCCGCCGCGGCCGCAACCGCAGGGGCGGCCTCCGCAGCCGAAGGCGCCGGCGAAGCCGGCCGGCGGGATCGCGGCCGGGGTCATCGGGGTCCTGCTGATCGCCCTGCTGGTCGCCTACGCCGCCACCGACAAGTCCGACACGTCGCGCAATGCGGGCGCCACCTCGTCCCCGACGCCGTCCTCCAGCCGGACGACCGGACTCACGAGCGACGAGGGGAGCACCTGGCGGCCGACGTCGAGCCCGTCCCCGACGCCGAACCCGACCTTTGAGGCGTTCGACGAGATCTCGGTGAACGACTGCCTGGACGCCTACGAGGACCCCTACGAGATCGGCGAGTGGAGCGAGGACATGCCGCGCGCGGTGTCCTGCGACCGGAGCGACGCCTACGTGCGGGTGATCGGGGTGGAGGACTCCAGCAGCGCGTGCGATTCCAAGGCGCTCGACGGGGAGACCTGGTGGCGGTCCCCCTCGCACGACGGCGAGACGATCTACCTCTGCCTGCGGCGGCAGTTCAGGGATGGCGAGTGCTTCCTGGGCAAGAAGGGCAGCAAGAAAGGCATGCCGGCCATCAGCGGCCACGGCCTGATGACCTCGTGGAGCTGCGACTCGGACCGCGTCCCCAAGAAATTCACCTACATCCTCCAGTTCACCGGCTACTACGAGAGCAGGTGCCCGGACGGCTCGTGGCGGTGGACGGACTTCCGCGAAGGCGTCCTCTGCGCCCGCATCGTCTGACCCCGTGCCGGGGCCCGGCCGGCGCTGCCCGTGAACGGCGGGAACCTGCTGCTATTCGGCACTTTCGGCCGCGTTTCGCCACTGGCAGACTGAGGGGACGAAACGGGGAGGCCGTATGGAGGACACGCCCGAGCGCGTGCCGGTGGACCTGGGTGGGGCGACGCTCTACATCGAGGCGTCGGAACTGCGTCCAGGAAGCGGGGGAGGCTTCGGCGAGGAGCGGGACATCGCCGCTGTGAAACCGGACATGACCGAGGTGATCGCGGCGATCAGGCAGTTCAGCGAACAGCTCGGGACGTCGCTGAGCGCGAGCGGCGCGACCCGGTTCGCGGTCGAATTCGGGTGCGAGGTCGCGATGGAGACCGGAAAGCTCGTGGCGGTGCTCGGCAAGGCGTCCGCGAAGTCGACGCTGAAGGTCACGATGGAGTGGGGTCAGCCGAGCCCATGAAGGAGGGCCGCGCGGCGCTGGCCGAGGCACTGCGCGCCGCGACGGTCATGGTGTCGGCCGACGACAGGATCGGCACGGGTTTCTTCGTCGCCCCCGGGCAGGTGCTGACCTGCGCGCACGTCGTCACCGCGCCGGGAAGCGAACCCCCGGAGCACGTGGTCGGGCACTGGGGTGACCGCGAATTCAAGCTCGTGGTCACGCCATCGGGATTCCTCCAAGAGCACGACCTGGCCTTGCTGAAGGTGGTCGGGGAGCTCGACCATCCCGTGGCGTGCCTGGCCGAGCAAATGGAGCCAGGCGACGAGCTGTGGGCCTACGGGCATCCGGGCGGTGCCTACCGGCAGGGCGATGTCATCCGTTCCGTCTATGACGGCCCCTCGGTGAATGCCGAAGGGGTGGAACTGCTCAGGGTGACCGAGGGACGGGCCATTGAGGGCTTCAGCGGCGGCCCGGTGCTCAATTGGCGCACGGGCGGAGTGTGCGGGGTTCTGCGGCGCGCCGACGCCCCGCCGGGTGGCCCTCCGGGAGCCCGGCTCATCGGAGCGGCGCGCATATTCGAGGCCGTCCCGGAACTGAAGCCGCCGTCGGTGCCGTCCCCCGACCGCCTGCCGTGGTTCCGGCTCCTGGACGAGCGGCAACTGGCGGCGGGGCGCTGGTGCCACCCGAGCCCCCGGCTGCGCGGCTACCTCGAAGCCGCGCAGTTGACCGCGCGCGAGCACCCGTACCGGCTCGCGCTCGCCAACGCGCCGGAACTCGGCTCCGTCTACCTGCGCCAGCAGGCGAGCCCCGTGATCCGCGGGCAGGAGGCGAAGGGGGACGGCGACGACCCGGCGGTGGAGGCCCGGCCCGTCCGCGCCGACCTGCTGCTCGAAGGCGACCGGCGGTGCGTGTTCGTGGTCGGCGGGCCCGGCGCGGGGAAGTCGAGCCTGCTGCGCCACCTGGCGGAGACGAGCGCGGGCCGCTGGCTGGACGGCGCGGGCGCGCCGGGCGTCCCGGTCCTGGTCCCGGCGGGTGCGCTGGCCGCGGACTGCCCGCTGCCCGAGGCCCTCGCCGACGGGGTCACGGCGGCGCTGGGCGCGCGGCTGGCGGACCGGCGGCTGGCGGAACTGTTCGAGGACGAGCCGCTGCCCGGCGTCCCCTGGGTGGTCCTCGTGGACGGGGTCGACGAGATCCTGGACCCCGAGCGCCGCCGGCGCGTGCTGGAAACGGTCGCGTTCTGGCGCTCCCGGTCTTCCCGCTATTCGTTCCTCGTGACGACCCGGCCGCTGCCGCAGGGGCAGTTGGACCGGTTCCGCGAGGACGGCCTGCCGTTCTACGAGATCGAGCCGTTCTCCCCGGACCAGCTTCCCGAGTTCGCCGGCAAATGGTTCTCCGCGCTGGGCATGCCCGACCCGGACGCCCTCGTCGTGTCCTTTCTCGACCGGCTCGCGCTCAGCCGCCTCAACCGGCTCGCCGAGATCCCTTTGATCGCGACGATGCTCTGCGTCGTCTTCGCGAACCACGAGGGGCGGCGCCTGCCGCCCAGCCGGGTCGGCCTGTACGAGGAATTCGTCTCGCTGCTGATGGCCAAACGGCACACCCAGATGAACGCGCTGGAACGCCTCCAGCAGCGGATGAAGCCGTACGGAACGGCCGCCGAACAAGCCGTGGACACGCTGCTCGCCGGCCTGCGCCCACTGCTGGACCACATCGCTGATCAGCGGCTGGGCGGCCAGGGCCGGGAGGCGCTGCTCGACCTCGCCATCGCACACGTGGCG
Source organism: Actinomadura bangladeshensis (assembly GCF_004348335.1). Taxonomy (GTDB): domain Bacteria; phylum Actinomycetota; class Actinomycetes; order Streptosporangiales; family Streptosporangiaceae; genus Spirillospora; species Spirillospora bangladeshensis. The sequence continues at coordinate 17,644 of NZ_SMJW01000126.1, forward strand.
GACCTGCGTCCCGCGCACCTCCCCGCCGGGGAATGGCGAAACCTGGTGGAGGAGGTGCTGCGGCTGAGCGGCCTGGTGGTCGAGCGGTCCGGGGAGTTGGAGTTCTTCCACCAGACGATCCTGGAATACCTGGCGGTGTGCGCCCGTGAGACCCCCGCCGACATCGTCCCGGAAATGAACTTCGGAATGATCCTCGGACGCAGTTCGTTCGCGCTGCTCAGGTCGGCCGTGCTCATCGAGCGCTCTCCCGGCCAAGCCCGGGACGTCGCGGTGGCCCTGCGCGATACGGGCCTGGCGGGAATGGCGTTCCTCGCGGCGCTGGTGAACGACGGCGTGGAGTTTCCGGACGATGTCGTGGACGAGGTGCGCAGCGAGTTGGAGGAACTCTCGGCCGGCACCGACGGCGGATGGTCCCGCAGGCAGAGTGACGCCCTGGAGGCCCTGACGCTGATCGACCCCGACCTGGGATTCGCCTACTGGAAGCGGTTCGCGACCGACGGCGGTCTCGACCATTTCGAACGCAGGGAGGCGATCCGCGGTCTCGTCCGCGCCGGTCCCGGCCGTGCCGCGGCCGTTCTGGAACCCCTCGCGCTGAAGTGGGAGACGCCGTTCCCCGTCCAGCAGGCCATCGTGTACGAGTTGACCGTCCTGAGCCGGCGGCGGAGCGATGAACTGCTGGCCAGAATGGCGCTGGCCGAGCACATCGCCGGTGAGACGCGGCGCTGGGCCGCCGCCGGCCTGCTCGACCGCCTCGACCTGCCCACGCGGGCGGAGATCCTGGGGACGATCGCGAGCGGATCCGTCCTCCCCGGCTCCTACCGCCAGTGGGCGGCGGCGCGCCTGTTCGCCCAGGACCCGCCGCTGGGAGCCGACGCGCTCACCGCGGTCGCCGAGGACCGGACGGTGCCGGGCCCCGACCGCCTGTCCGCCGTCGCGACCATGGTCGGTGTCTTCGTCCACGGGTTGGATCTCAGACCGAGGGCGGCCGAGTTGTTCGCCGCCATCGCCTTCGACCCGGCGGTCGAGGCGTCCTACCGGGTCAAGGCCGCCAGGGAACTGATGCAACTGCGCGGTGAACCGGCCCGAAGGGCGTTCGCGCTCGTCGCCGCGGACCGCTACGCGGACGGAGTGAGCCGCGCCCGCGCCGCCGCCGCACTGGCCGACTTCGACGCCGTACAGGCGATCGCCGCGCTGTCGGAGATCACCGCGGACCCGGCGTCCGGCGCCGACGGCCGGCTTGAGGCGGCTCTGGCGCTGGCCTGGCTCAGCCGGCCTCGTGCGGCGAACGCGCTCCTGGCGCTGGCCGCCGACCGCCGTGTCCCCGAGGACGACCGCGCAGCGGCCGCCCACCACCTCGATTGGGTGGACCGGAGCGCCCTGCCCTCCGCACTGACGGCCATCGCGCATGACGAGCGGATCGCCGGCGCGCACCGGACCAGGGCCGCGCTGAGGCTGAGCCGGCTCACCCCGGAGACGGGCCGGCTCACCCTGGAAGCGCTGGTCACAGCCGACGCGATCAGCGCCCCCGACCGGCTGGAGATCGCCTGCCGCCTGGCCGCCCTGGACTCCCCGGACGCGCAGGCCGCCCTCGCGTCCCTCAGCGCGGAACGCGACCTCGACGGCGCCCGCCGCCTGCACGCCGCCCTGGAGGCGGGCACACCCGACCTGCTCGCCGCCCTCGCCACCGATACGAGCCTGGACGGCATGCACCGCGTACGCGCCGCGTTCGAGTTGGCGGCCACCGACCGCGCCCGCGGAATGGCCGCCCTCGCCGCACTGAGCAAGGACCCGACGACGGACGACGCAAGGGCCGAGTCGATCCGCGCCGAAATCGCCAATGTCAAGCGAGCGCGGAAGAACTACTTCCGCTCAGACGAAGCCATCGGAGAACCACCGGAAGTAGATCTCACCGGCATCATCTCCTATCGCGTTCTCGCTGCCCGCCTGCTCGCCTTCTACGACCGGAAAGCCGCCATCGACCACCTGACGGCATTGACGAGCGCCCCCGACGAAGACGTAGCCGACCAAGCCCTCACAACTTTGGCGAAAGACTTCTCCTAACCGGACTCGGTCACCCGGGGATTTCCGCGATGGAACTCCGGGTTTTCCCGGATGACCTGCGGAAACGCAGTGAGTGGGACGCGCGGCGGACGAGGCCGGTTGACGGCGGACCCGGAGCTGGCCAGCTATCACCAGGTGTCGGTGAATACCGGTACAACTGGGGATTCGTTCGATCGAAGGGATGCACAGGGTGAGGAAGCTTCTCGTCACGGGGGCCGCCGCGATCGCGGTGGCGGGAGCCGGGGTGCTGGTGGCGACGCCGGCCGAGGCCGCGAGTCCGGTGCAGATCTACCGGGTGTACTACAACTCGCCCGGCAGCGACACGGGGTCGAACAAGTCGCTGAACGGCGAATGGGTGCAACTGTTCAACACGTCCCGGCTGTCCAAGAGCTTGAAGGGCGTCAAGCTCCGCGACAAGACCGGCTACACCTATACGTTCGGTTCCTACAGGATCGCGGGCCGGAAGTCGGTCTACATTCACACCGGCAAGGGCAAGAACACGGCCACTCACCGGTACTGGGGCAAGAGCTGGTACGTGTGGAACAACACTGGCGACACCGCCTACCTGCTGTACGCGAACGGAAAGGTGGCGGACAAGTGCTCGTGGGGCAAGAAGGGCTCCTCGACGTACTGCTGACGCGTCCCCCCGGTCAGGTCGCCGGGGGCGGGACGAACGAGGCGATGAGCAGGGCGGCCGGGAGGATCGCGGCCGTCCTGTAGACGGCGGGGACGTCGGACGGGAGCGAAGGCGCCGCCGGAACCCACCAGCGCGTCCAGGCGTGGACGAGGCGCGGCCATGCGAGCAGCACCACGACGATGACCGCGATCGCGAGGCGAGCGTCCGCAAGGAAGGCGTGGGCGCCCTTGAGCAGGCCGTCGGCGGTGCCGGAGGCCGATGCCCCGATCAGGAGGTAGGCCGGCGCCGCCGTGGCCAGCGCGATCAGCAGGGAGAGGACGATCGCTGACGGCCATGCGGCGAGCAGCGCCAGCGTGCGTGCGGGACCGGGCGTGGACGCCCGTCTCCGGACGGCGGCCGGGGGATGCGAGAGCAGCGAGCGGAGCTTGCCGGCGCCGCCCGGCGCGAGGGCGCGCCGCAGGGCGTCGGGTCCGAGGATCTGCACGGGCAGGCGGTCCGCGCTGAGCTCGGACAGCCACAGCGCGGCCACCGGCAGGACCAGCACCCGGAGCGGACGGGTGGACACCAGGACGACCTGGGCGCTGACGACCGTCGCGAGGGCGTCCGGGGCGATCACGAAGTAGACCAGGATGGGCAGCAGCCCCAGCAGGACGAACACCGGCGCCCAGATCCGGATCAGCCACACGAAGGGGCTGCCGAGGCCGACGACCGGGTGGTCGCCCTGGCGGACGTGGGCGATCTCGTGCAGCAGCACCGCCTGCGCCGCCCGGCGGTCGGCGGGGTCCCCGCGCCACATGCGGACCAGCGCGGGGAAGACCGCGACGCGCGCCCGCCGCCATCCCGCCGGGTAGACGCGCGCGAGCCGGCCGCCGCCGAGGCCGAAGCGCAGCCGGGTGCCGGGCGCGTAGCCGTCGACGAACCGCTGCATCTCGGCGATGACCGGACGGTCGTCCGCGGGCCGGAGCCCGAGCCGCCATTCCACCCAGCGTGCCCGCAGGCCGGGGAACGCCACACTGAGGACCCCCGCCACCAGCAGTGCGACGGGCAGCATCTCCACCACGACCAGCAGCCGCAGCATGACCAGCGATGTGCGCCCGACCAGGGGCGCGTAGTCGCCGTCCCCACTGAAGGCGTCGATCCAGCCGCGGATGGCGTCGATCTGGCCGGGCAGGCCCCACCCGAGGTAGAGGGCGAAGAACAGCCAGATCCACGGTGGCAGGATTCCGCCCGCCACCTCGCGTCCCGTCCCTGCCGCCGGGCGAGTCATCCGCGTGATTCGCCCTTCAGGGCCCGCAGGAATTCCGATGCGGCGGCGGGGTCGGACAGCAACTCGTCCAGCAGTTCGTAGGCGACCAGTTCGGCCCGTGGACGGGGCATCCCGTCGTTCGCCAGGCGGCCGCGCAACTGCTCGACCGCCGAATGCAGTGCAACGGTTTCTGGATCTCCGGGCCTTTCGTCCGAATCATTCTCGGCGTCCGGTTCCCGGTCGCCGGACTTCGGGCGTCGCATTGCGACACCGAGGCTGACGATGGCGACGATGTTCGCCAATTGCGGGGTGCCGAGCAGGTACCGCAGGCTTTCCGCGCAGTCCGCCAGCGCCCTCAGGATGACCGGCAGATCGCCGATCAGAGCCGTCGGTCCCCAGCCGCCGGGCTCGGCTCCCGGCCGGGGGAAAAGCGCGGCACGCGCCCTCCCGCCGGACGCGAACGCCTGCCCCACTTCGGCGGCGAAGTCGGCCTCCTCCGGAGCGACCCGTTTCGCGATCTTCAATGCCCAGCCCCCGACGAGGTCCATTCGAGATCCTTTCCAGGTACGGGACCGTCCCGCTGCCGCCCGCGCTCCCGACGCATCATGCCACGCGATTTCCCGCCGCAGCGAAGATCCTTTCTTTTGGCGCGGGATGTAACGGACCGAAATCTCCGACCGTAAATGGAGAACTGGCGCGGAAGCGGCGCGCGGTCGTATCGTCGGCCGCCAGCAAGGAATGCAGGGGGCATCATGGAACGACCGGTTCTGGCCATTGACTTCGGTAGTACGAACACCTCGGGGGTGTCCCGGGTAAACGATCTGAACGAATCACCGGTAAGCGGCGATTACCGCTGTGTCCCGTCCCTGGTGTTCGTCGGCCCGGACGGCCGCCTCACCGCCGGCGGGCCTACCGAGCAACTGGCGGAGGCGTTTCCCGACCGGATCGTCCACGACCCCCGGCACCTGCTGGTCACCCGGGAATCCGCACGGATCGCCGACCGGGAGATCCCGACCACCGCCCTGGCCGCTGCGCTGCTGCGCCACGTCATGCCGGACGCCGCCGGGCGCCGCGTCGTCCTCACCTACCCGGCCCGGTGGGGCGCGCAGCAGGTGCGGGCGCTCGGCGCGGCGGCGTCCGAGGCGGGGCTGCCGGAGCCGTGGTTCCTCACCGAGGCGGAGGCCGCCGCCGCGTTCCACGACCCCCGGCCGGGCACGACCGTCGCCGTCTACGACCTCGGCGGACGGTCCCTCGACATCACCATCGTGCGCAGCACCGAGCAGGGAACGGAGATCGTCGGACGCCCTGGCGGGCACGACCGCTTCGGCGGTGCCGACCTCGACCAGGCCCTGCTGGGCATCGTCGCGGAACGCGCCGCGCGCCTCGATGCCGCCGCTTGGGCGGAGTCGCAGCGGCGGCCGCACCTCGTCCGCCATGAGGTCATCGAGGCCAAGCACCGGCTGTCCGACCAGGACCGCACGTCCCTGCGGCTCGACGGCCTCCCCGAGGCGATCACCGTCACGCGCGCCGAGTTCGAGGACGCGACCGACCAGATGCTGCGCTGGAGCGTGGGAGAACTCGTCGCCGTCATCGAGCGGGCCGGCCTGTCCCCGGCGGACCTGGCCGCCGTGCACCTGGCCGGGGGTGCGACCCGCATGCCCAGGATCGCCGAACTGATCACCGAGCGGCTGGGCCGCCCGCCCACCACGACGCCCGACCCGAAGGCGATGTTCACCACCGGCGCGCTGCGCGCCTACGCGCACACGACCCGGCCG
>NZ_SMJW01000127.1 GCF_004348335.1 Actinomadura bangladeshensis
CGACCGGAGCCCCCGCACCCACGCGCTGCGCGGGCAGATCGCCGAGTCGGGCCGCCGGATCGCCGGGTTCCGGCAGCTGACCTGGTACGAGGAGCCCGGCGGCGCCGCACCCGGCGCGGACGTCCGGCCCGGCCGGATCGAGGTGTCCGAGCTGCCGCTGCCGGACAAGGCCCGCGTGTTCATGTGCGGCCCGCTGCCGTTCATGCGCGAGATCAGGCGGGGCCTGCTGGACGCCGGCGTCTCCGACGAGCGCATCCACTACGAGGTCTTCGGCCCCGACCTCTGGATCCGCTGACCCGCCCCCCGGCATGACGATGCTCCCACCCCGGCGCGGGGGTGGGAGCATTTCCCGGTAACAGGGGTCAGGGGCGCTGCACCCGCTCCCAGCCCCGGCGCGTCTCGTGCATGCCGAGATGCTCGTCGCGGCTGCGGTAGACGATGTAGGGCCGCGTCAGGTAGCCGACCGGAGCGGTGAGCATGTGCACCAGGCGCGTGAACGGCCAGATGCAGAACAGCAGCAGCGCGCTCAGCGCGTGCAGCTTGAACAGGATCGGCACGCCGGTCATCAGGTCCGGGTCCGGCTGGAGGTAGAACACCGACCGGAACCACGGGGAGACCGTCTCCCGGTAGTTGTAGCCGTCGCCGACGATGTTGGCGGCGACCGTCGCGGCCAGCCCGATCGCGATGGTGCCGGTGAGCACCACGTACATCAGCTTGTCGTTGCGGGTGGTCGCGAGGAACACCGGCCCCACCGTCCGGCGGCGGTAGATCAGGATCGCGAGGCCGAACAGGGTGCAGAACCCGGCGATCGTCCCGAGGACCACGGCGACGATGTGGTACATGTGCTCGGTGATGCCGACCGCCTCGGTCCAGCCGTCGGGGATGACGAGCCCCCCGACGTGGCCGAGCGCGACGACCAGGATCCCGAAGTGGAACAGGGGGCTGCCGATGCGCAGCAGCCGCCGCTCGTACAGCTGGGACGAGCGGGTCGTCCAGCCGAACTTGTCGTAGCGGTACCGCCAGATGTGCCCGAGCACGAACACCGCGATGGTGACGTAGGGCAGGGCGACCCACAGCAGGGTGCCGACGACGCCCGGGTCGCCGCCGCTCTCGGCGGCGAGGACGGGCAGGGTGCTGGTCATGAGGGTGCTCCAACGACGGGATCGGGCAGCAGGACGGGCCCCATGGCGGCCGCGTCGGCGCCGTAGGGGGCGAGGCCGACCGCCTCGTCGGGCGGCCCCTCGGCGATGAGGCGGGCGACGGCCTCCTCGGTGCGGCCGGTCAGCGGCGGCAGCGTCGCCGAGACCGCGTCCAGGACGGGCGCCCACGGCGACCCGGCCTCGGTCAGCGACAGGCGCAGCAGCTCCAGGCCGGCGCGGTGCTCGATCAGCAGCCGCCGGCCCTGCGCGGCGTCGCCGGTCGCGGCGAACTCCAGCACCACGGCCAGGTGGTCGGGCAGCTCGCCGTCGTCCAGGTCGAGCCCGGCCGCCTGGTACGCCTGCTTGAACCGCAGCAGGGCCATGCCCCGCTTCCGGGTGTCGCCGTAGGCGTAGTAGGTCAGGTAGAGGCAGCACCGCTTGCGGTAGTCGAACGTGGCGACGTAGTCGGCGGCGAGTTCCCGCGGCGGTGTCGCGTCCAGATGGTCGAGGACGCGGCGGAGCGGCGCGGCGACCGGCTCCGGCAGGCCCGCCACGGCGCGGCGGAGCAGCGGGCGCCGCCCGAGCAGCTCCTCGTCGGGGTAGCCGATCAGCAGCGACGCCGCCTGCCAGGCGGTGGCCAGCTCGGCGTCACCGAGGCCGGCCTTCTTTCCGGGTTTGATCCTCACGGCTTCGGCTCCGTTTCGGCGGGGCCCGAGTCGGCGGGCGGGTTCGTGCCGCCCGGCCCGACCTCCGAGTCGCCCTTGCGTTCGGGGAACAGCCCGGCGGGGGCGCCCTTGCCGTCCCAGTTGAGCAGGTTGACGCGCGTGTGCTTGTCGGCCGGGTCGACGGGGTTGTCGGAGGTCTGCCGGGCCCGCAGCATGTGGAAGTTCTCCACCGCGATCGGGTTCGGCCGCCCGGACGCCTCGCCGAACGGGCCGGAGCCGCCGGGCAGCCCCGCGCCGCCCATGCCGGGGCCGCCGTCGTAGTTCAGGCTGCACTCGGTGGCGATCTCCTCCAGGCTGTGCGCGTCCTCGGCGTGCGCCGTCGGGATCACGTACCGCTCGTCGTACTTGGCGAGCGCCAGCAGCCGGTACATGTCGTACATCTCCTCGCCGGACATCCCGACGCCCTCGGGGATGGCGAGGTCGGGCTCGCGGCCGAGGTTGATGTCGCGCATGTAGGAGCGCATCGCGGCGAGCCGGCGCAGGACGCCGTCGACGACCGCGGTGTCCCCGGCGGTGAACAGCTCCGCCAGGTACTCGACGGGGATGCGCAGCGCGTCGATCGCCGCGAACAGGTTGCCCTTGTCCTCGGCGTCGTGGCCGGTGTCGCGGATGACGTCCACGACCGGCGACAGCGGCGGGATGTACCAGACCATCGGCATCGTCCGGTACTCCGGGTGCAGCGGCAGCGCCACCTTGTAGGTGTTGATGAGCGCGTGGATCGGGGACCGCTGCGCGGCCTCGATCCAGTCCTGCGGGATGCCCTCCCGCTCGGCCGCGGCGATGACCTCGGGGTCGTTCGGGTCGAGGAACACGCCGCGCTGCGCCTCGTACAGGTCCTGGTCGTCCGGCGTGGACGCGGCCTCCAGCACCTTGTCGGCGTCGTAGAGCATCAGGCCGATGTAGCGGAGCCGCCCGACGCAGGTCTCCGCGCACACCGTCGGCAGGCCGACCTCGATGCGCGGGAAGCAGAAGGTGCACTTCTCGGCCTTGCCGGTCCGGTGGTTGAAGTACATCTTCTTGTAGGGGCAGCCGGACACGCACATCCGCCAGCCGCGGCACTTGTCCTGGTCGACGAGGACGATGCCGTCCTCGGCGCGCTTGTAGATCGCGCCGGAGGGGCAGGACGCCGCGCAGGACGGGTTGAGGCAGTGCTCGCAGATCCGCGGCAGGTAGAACATGAAGGTCTTGTCGAACTCCATCTTCACCTTGTCGGAGATCTGCTTGAGCATGACGTCCTTGTCGCCGTGCTCGACGGACCCGCCGAGGTCGTCGTCCCAGTTCGCCGACCAGGAGACCTTCATGTCCTTGCCGGACAGCAGCGACTTCGGCCGGGCGACCGGCGTGTGCTCCTGCAGCGGCGCGTTGGTGAGGGTCTCGTAGTCGTAGGTCCAGGGCTCGTAGTAGTCGTCGATCCCGGGCAGCTTCGGGTTGGAGAAGATCGTCACCAGCTTGTGCCACCGGCCGCCGCCCTTGAGCGCGAGCCGGCCGCGCTTGTTGAGCACCCAGCCGCCGCGCCACTTCTCCTGGTCCTCGTACTGCCGCGGGTAGCCCTGCCCGGGGCGGGTCTCGACGTTGTTGAACCAGACGTACTCGACGCCGCTGCGGTTGGTCCACGCCTGCTTGCAGGTGACCGAGCAGGTGTGGCAGCCGATGCACTTGTCGAGGTTCATCACCATCGACATCTGCGCCATGACGCGCATTAGTACTGCACCTCCTGGGAGCGGCGGCGGATGACGGTGACCTCGTCGCGCTGGTTGCCGGTCGGCCCGAGGTAGTTGAACGCGAACGACAGCTGCGCGTACCCGCCGACGAGGTGACTCGGCTTGATCAGCAGCCGGGTCAGGGAGTTGTGGATGCCGCCGCGGCGGCCGGACGTCTCCGCGCGCGGGACGTCGATCAGCTTGTCCTGCGCGTGGTACATGTACACCGTGCCCTCGGGCATCCGGTGGGTGACGATCGCGCGGGCGACGACGACGCCGTTGCGGTTGACCGCCTCGATCCAGTCGTTGTCGCGGACGCCGATCTTGGCCGCGTCCACCCCGCTCATCCAGATCACCGGGCCGCCGCGCGACAGCGACAGCATGAACAGGTTGTCCTGGTACTCGGAGTGGATCGACCACTTGTTGTGCGGGGTGAGGTACCGCACGGTCAGCCCCAGCTCGCCCTTCTCCCCGAGCTCCGGCTCGCCGAACAGGGCGGACATGTTGAGCGGCGGCCGGAAGGTCGGCAGCTGCTCGCCCAGCTCGGCCATCCAGTCGTGGTCGAGGTAGAAGTGCTGCCGCCCGGTGAGGGTGTGCCAGGGCTTCAGCCGCTCGACGTTGATGGTGAACGGCGAGTAGCGGCGGCCGCCGCTCTCCGACCCCGACCATTCCGGGGACGTGATGACGGGCACGGGCGCGGCCTGGGTGTCGGCGAACGTGATCTGCTTGCCCTCGTGCTCGGCGGCGAGGTCGGCGAGCCGGGTCCCGGTGCGCCGCTCCACCGTCTTGAAGCCCTGGGTGGCCAGGTGCCCGTTGGTGGTGCCGGAGAACGCGAGGATCATCTCGCAGGCGTGCACGTCACGCTTCAGCGACGGGCGGCCGTCCGCGGGCCCGCCGCGCACGACGCCGTTCTTGTGCTTGAGGTACTCGACCTCCCGCGCCAGGTCGAACGTGACGCCCTTGGTGGTGGCGCCGAGCCGCTCGGCGAGCGGGCCGAGCGCGGTCATCTTCGCCGCGATGGCCGGGTAGTCGCGCTCGACCGTGACGAGCTTCGGCATCGTGACGCCGGGGACCGGCTCGCACTCGCCCTTCGCCCAGTCGAGGACGCGGCCGTGCGGGGTGGCCATCTCGTCGGGGGTGTCGTGCAGCAGCGGCACGGCGACGACGTCCTTGCGGACGCCGAGGTGCCCCTCGGCGAGCCGGCTGAACGCGGTCGCGATGTCCTGGAACGCGCGCCAGTCGCTGCGGGTCTGCCACGGCGGCCCGATCGCCGGGTTGAACGAGTGCACGAACGGGTGCATGTCGGTCGTGTTCAGGTCGTGCTTCTCGTACCAGGTCGCCGCCGGCAGCACGATGTCGGAGTAGACGGTGGTGCTGGTCATCCGGAAGTCCAGCGACAGCAGCAGGTCGAGCTTGCCGGCGGGGGCCTCGTCCCGCCAGACGACCTCCTCCGGCCGGACGTCCGGCGGCGTCTCCTCGGCGCGGACGGCGTCGGCGGCGCCGAGGAGGTGCCGCAGGAAGTACTCGTTGCCCTTCGCGGACGACCCGAGCAGGTTGGACCGCCAGACCGTGAGGACGCGGGGGAAGTTCTCCGGCGCGTCGGGGTCCTGGCAGGCGAACTTGAGCCGGTTCGCCTTCAGCTCCTCGACGATGTACTCGCCGGGCTGCTTCCCGGCGGCCTCCGCCTCGTCGGCGAGCGTCAGCGGGTTGCGGTCGAACGTCGGGTAGGACGGCATCCAGCCGAGCCGCGCCGCCTGCGCGATGACGTCGGCGGTGGACCGCCCCGCGAACGCGCCGCCGCCGGTCGCCGCCGACAGCGTGCCGGCGTCGAACTGGTCGTAGCGGAACTGGTCGGTGTGCAGGTAGAAGAACGCGGTGCCGATCATCTGCCGGGGCGGGCGGGACCAGTCGAGCCCGAACGCCAGCTGCGCCCACCCGGTGACGGGGCGGCACTTCTCCTGCCCGACGTAGTGCGCCCAGCCGCCGCCGTTCACGCCCTGGCCGCCGGTCAGCGTGGTCAGCGCGAGGAACGTCCGGTAGATGGTGTCGGAGTGGAACCAGTGGTTGGTGCCCGCGCCCATGATGATCATCGACCGGCCGCGGGTCTCCTCGGCGTTCGCCGCGTACTCGCGGCCGATCCGCTCGGCGGCCTGCGCCGGGACGCCGGTGATGGTCTCCTGCCACGCCGGGGTGCCCGGCTCGGACGCGTCGTCGTACCCGGTCGGCCAGGAGCCGGGCAGGCCGTCGCGGCCGACGCCGTACTGGGCGAGCAGCAGGTCGAACACGGTCGTGACGAGGTGGCCGCCGACGGTGCGGACGGGGACGCCGCGCCGCAGCGTGCCCGGCGCGCCGTCGATGCCGTCGAACCGGGCCAGCGCGATCTCGACGGCCTCGCCGCCCTCGCCGCCCGCCACCGACAGCAGCGGGTCGGCGTCGCCCAGGTCCAGGTTCCACCTGCCCTTGCCGGACTCGCCGAAGCGGAAGCCGAGCGACCCGTTCGGGACGAGCGGGCGCCCGGTGGCCGCGTCCAGGATCACGGTCTTGAACGCGGCGTGCTCGGACTCGGCCTCGGCGCCCGGCAGGTCGGCCGCCGTGAGGAACTTGCCGGGGACGTACGTTCCGTCGCGCTCCTCGACGCGCACCAGGAACGGCAGGTCGCTGTAGCGCTTCACGTAGTCGGTGAAGTAGGGGACCTGCCGGTCGACGAAGAACTCCTTGAGGACGACGTGGCCCATGGCCATCGCCAGCGCGCCGTCCGTGCCCGGCTGGGCGGCGAGCCACTCGTCGGCGAACTTGACGTTGTCGGCGTAGTCCGGGGACACGGCGACGACCTTCTGGCCCCGGTAGCGGGCCTCGGTCATCCAGTGCGCGTCGGGGGTGCGGGTGACCGGGACGTTGGAGCCCCACATGATGAGGTAGCCCGCGTCCCACCAGTCACCCGACTCGGGCACGTCGGTCTGGTCGCCGAACACCTGCGGGGACGCCACCGGGAGGTCGGCGTACCAGTCGTAGAACGACAGCATCGTCCCGCCGAGCATGGACACGAACCGGGCGCCGGACGCGTGCGAGACCATCGACATCGCCGGGATCGGGGAGAACCCGGCGACCCGGTCGGGGCCGAACTCCTTGATCGTGTGGACGTGCGCGGCGGCGATCATCTCGGTCGCCTCGTCCCACGTCGCCCGCACCAGGCCGCCGCGCCCGCGCGCGTCCTTGTAGGTCCGGGCCTTCTCCGGGTCGGAGACGATCTCGCGCCACGCCTGCACCGGGTCACCCGTCCGGGCCCTGGCCTCCCGGTACATCTCCAGCAGGACGCCCCGGACGTAGGGGTAGCGCACCCGCGTCGGCGAGTAGGTGTACCAGGAGAACGACGCGCCGCGCGGGCAGCCGCGCGGCTCGTACTCGGGGCGGTCCGGGCCGACCGACGGGTAGTCGGTCTGCTGCGCCTCCCAGGTGATGATGCCGTCCTTGACGTACACCTTCCAGGAGCACGACCCGGTGCAGTTCACCCCGTGGGTGGAGCGCACCACCTTGTCGTGCGACCACCGGTCTCGGTAGAAGGCGTCCGCCTCCCGGCCGCCCTTCTTGGTCATGGTCCGCAGGTCCGGCGACACGCGCGTGCGGGTGAAGTACCTGCGCGTGCTCACCAGCGCGTCTTCCAGCGGGCCGTCCATCCCTGGTCGGCCGGTGGTCGAACTCAACTCGGATCCCCTTCTTCCACATCATTGAGGGAGAAATCGCCCCTATAGCGCATCATCCCGCCGATCTTCGGCGGGATGATGCGGTTTCAGGTGTCCTGGCGCGTCGCCACGGCGCGCCGGACGGTCGTCGCGGTGAACACCGCGGCCGCCGCCGCCACGAGGGAGAGCAGCAGCAGGCCGATGCGGTACTCGCCGAGGCTGCCCCACAGGGCGCCCATCAGCAGCGGCGGGACGAACCCGCCGAGGCCGCCCGCGGCGCCGACCACGCCGGTGACCGCGCCGACCTTGTTCGCGGGGGCCAGCCGGGCGACGAGCGCGAACGTCGCGCCGCTGCCCGCGCCGAGCGCGGCCGCCATGGTCAGGAACGCGATCGTCCCGACCGGCATCAGGGCCGGCGCGAACGACTGGACCACCGCGCCCAGCACCGTCACCGCCAGCGCCACCGTCATCACCCGGACGGCGCCGAGCCGGTCCGACAGCCAGCCGCCGACCGGCCGCATCACCACCGCCAGCAGCACGAACCCGGCCATCCGGTTCGCGGCGTCGGCCTGCGACAGCCCGTACTCGGCCTTCAGGTAGGTGGGCAGGTAGACCGAGAACGCGACGTAGCCGCCGAACGCCACCGCGTACAGCGCCGACATCTGCCAGGTGACGCCCAGCCGGGCGGTCGCGGCGAGCCGCTTGGCGAGGGGCTCGGTCGGGGCGGTGCGGCCGGGCGCCTCACGCAGGAGGAACCACGCGGCGACCGCGTACACCCCGAGCAGGACGGCCATCACCACGAAGGGGGTCTCGGTGCCCCACCTGTCGGCCTCCTTGACCGTGGTCAGCGCGCTGACGGCGGTGCCGCCCATGCCCGCGCCGAAGATCCCGATCGCGAGGCCGCGCCGCTCCGGCGGGAACCACGCGTTCACGAAGGGGACCCCGATCGCGAACGCCGTCCCGCCGATGCCGAGGAAGAAGCCGCCGATCAGCAGGGCCGGCAGCGACGAGTGCCCCGCGAGCCCCAGGTAGAGGACGGGCACGATCGTGATCAGCGACACGGCCGGGAACATCACCCGGCCGCCGAACCGGTCGGTCAGCGCGCCCACCGGGATCCGTCCGAGCGACCCCACCAGCACGGGTACCGCCACGAGCAGCGACTGCTCGAACGATGTCAGCTGCAGCGCGTCCTTGAGCCCGGGCGCGAGCGGGCTCAGCAGCGCCCACGCCCAGAAGTTCACCGCGAATCCGAGGGTGGCCATCACCAGCATGACCCACGGCCGCCCGCTTCCGGCGGCCCGCCCGGGCCCCGCCGGCCCGGGTCCGGTTCTCTGCCGAGCTTCAGTCACCTGCCGCACCATTTTCCATCGCTCCCAGCGCAGTGCCGTTGGGCCTTCCCCAACCTCCGGCGGGGTAACCATGATCGCCATCCCGCCACTACTCACCCTTTCGGACGCCGGGATTCGCCAAAAGGGACCTTCGTCCCGGTGAACGGTCCCGAAGGCCCCCCGCCGGGCAGCGGACCGCGCGGCGCCGGTATTACCGTCCTTGGCAGGAGTTCATCCGAGGTCACGGCGGGTCGGAGGGCGGGGCAATGGGCGATCATCGCGGAGTTGCGGAGGCGCTGCGGGAGGCCGGGGTCGGCGGGGTGGACGACTCGGCGCTCGCGCGGGCCATGTACTCGTCCGACGCGTCGCTCTACCGGGTGCCGCCCGCGGTCGTCGTGACGCCACGGGAGGTCGAGGAGCTTCCGGTCGTGCTCGGGGTGTGCCGGGACGCCGGGGTGCCGCTGACGATGCGGGGCGCGGGGACGTCCATCGCGGGCAACGCGGTCGGACCGGGCGTCGTGGTGGACGTCAGCCGCCACCTGAACCGGGTGCTGGAGATCGACGCCGAGGCGGGGACGGCGCTGGTCGAGCCGGGCATCGTGCAGGCGCGGCTGCACCAGGCGGCGGCGCAGCACGGGCTGCGGTTCGGGCCCGACCCGTCCACCCGGACGCGGGCCACGCTCGGCGGGATGATCGGCAACAACGCGTGCGGGTCGCGGGCGCTCGGCTACGGGCGGACGAGCGACAACGTGCTGGGCCTGGACGTGGTCACCGGGTCCGGGGAGCGCCTCCGGCTGGGCGACGTGCCCGGGGCGGCCGCGGAGAGCGCGCTCCTCGACCGGCTCCGCGGGCTGGTGGGCGAGAACCTGGCGCTGATCCGGACGGAGTTCGGGCGGTTCGGGCGGCAGGTGTCCGGCTACTCGCTGGAGCACCTCCTGCCGGAGAAGGGGTTCGACGTCGCGCGGGCGCTGGTCGGCAGCGAGGGGACCCTCGCGCTGACGCTGGCCGCGCGGGTGCGGATGGTGCGCGAGCCCGCGTGCCGGCTGCTGGTCGTGCTCGGGTACGGGTCGATGGCGGAGGCCGCCGACGCGGTCCCGGCGATCCTGCCGCACGGCCCGGTGGCGTGCGAGGGGCTCGACTCGCGGATCACCGCGGTCGTGCGGGAGCGGCGCGGCGCCGATGCCGTGCCGCCGCTGCCGAAGGGGTCCGGGTGGCTGCTGGTGGAGCTGGCCGGCGCGGAGGCCGATGCGCTGCGGGGCACCGCGCGCAAGGTCGCCGGCAACTCCGGCTGCGTCGACTCGATGGTCGTGGAGGACATGGCGCTCGCCGAGGCGCTGTGGCGGATCCGCGAGGACGGGTCCGGGCTCGTCGCGCGGACGCCGGACGGCGAGCAGGCCCACGCGGGATGGGAGGACGCGGCCGTCCCGCCCGAGCGGCTCGGCTCCTACCTGCGCGAGTTCGAGGCGCTGCTCGAGGAGTACGGGCTGTTCGGCGTCCCGTACGGGCACTTCGGCGACGGGTGCATCCACGTGCGGATCGACTTCCCGTTCGGCCGGGCGAAGGGCACCCGGATCTTCCGCGACTTCCTGAACGAGGCGGCGGCGCTCGCGGCGCGGCACGGCGGCACGATGTCGGGCGAGCACGGCGACGGGCGGGCCCGGAGCGAGCTGCTGCCGCACATGTACTCGGCCGAGGCGCTGGCGCTGTGCGCCGCCGTGAAGGACGTCTTCGACCCCGGCGACGTGCTGAACCCCGGGGTGATCGTCCGCCCGGCGCCGGTGGACGCCGATGTGCGCGCCGTGCAGCTCGTCCCGCTGAACCGCGGGCTCGGTCTCGCCTACCGGGACGACCGCGGCGACCTGTCGCGGGCCGTGCACCGCTGCACGGGCGTGGGCAAGTGCCGCGCCGACAACACGGCGGCGGGCGGCGTGATGTGCCCGTCCTACCTCGCGACCCGCGAGGAGAAGGACTCCACGCGGGGGCGGGCCCGCGTCCTCCAGGAGGTCGTCAGCGGGAAGCTCGGTCCGGACGGCTGGAAGTCCGACGCGCTGCACGACGCCCTCGACCTGTGCCTGTCGTGCAAGGGGTGCGCGTCCGACTGCCCGACCGGGATCGACATGGCGTCCTACAAGGCCGAGGCGCTGCACCGGCGGTACCGGCGCCGGATCCGGCCGCGCGTCCACTACGCGCTGGGCCTGCTCCCCCGCTGGACGCGCCTCGCGGCGAAGGCGCCCGCGTCGATCGGGGTGCTGAACGCGGTGCTGCGGTCACGCGCCCTGAAACCCCTCCTCGCCTGGGGCGCGGGGATCGACCGGCGGCGGTCGCTGCCCGCGTTCGCGCCCGTGACGTTCCGGCGCTGGTTCGCCTCCCACCGCAGCCCCGCAGGACGGCACGGCGACGTCGTCCTGTTCGTGGACACCTTCACCGACGCGTTCTCCCCCGAGGTCGGCAAGGCGACCGTGAAGGTGCTGGAGCACGCCGGCTACCGCGTCACCGTCACCGAGGACCCGGTGTGCTGCGGCATCACGTGGATCTCGACGGGCCAGCTGGACGGGGCGCGCGCGCAGGCGCGGCGGACCGTCCGGGCGCTGCTCCCCCACGTCCGGCGCGGCGCGAAGGTCGTCGGCATGGAGCCGTCCTGCACGGGCGTGCTGCGCTCGGACGCCGAGGAGCTGCTGCGCGGCGTGGACGCCGCCGCCGCGCGCGAGGTGGCCGCCGCGACCCGAACGCTCGCCGAACTGCTCGACGAGACCGGCGACTGGACGCCGCCCGACCTGTCCGGCGTCACCGGCATCGCGCAGCCGCACTGCCACCACCACGCGGTCATGGGCTGGACGAAGGACGCCGCCCTGCTGAAGCGGGCGGGCGCGGAAGTCGCGCGGATCGGCGACTGCTGCGGCCTCGCCGGCAACTTCGGCGTCGAGAAGGGCCACCACGACGTGTCCGTGGCGGTCGCCGAAACCCGGCTGCTGCCGGCCGTCCGCAACACCCGCGAGGACGAGGTCGTCCTCGCCGACGGCTTCAGCTGCCGCACCCAGCTGACCGACCTGGCGAACCGGGACAGCGAGCACCTGGCCGAACTCCTCGCCCGCCACCTCCCCACCACCTGACCGTTGACCTGCGGCGTGTTGTTGTTATCCGGCCGCTCATAACAACAACACGCCGCAGGTCAACGGGAGAGGGTGCGGGAGAGGGTCAGGGCGGCGGTGTGGACGGCCGGGGCTACCGCCGTCAGGCGCAGTTTCGTCGACCAGCCCGAGACGGACAGGGCGCCTATCGCCAGGCCGTCGGCGCCGAGGACCGGGCTGGCGGCGCAGACGATGCCGGCGCCGGACTCCTCCCGGTCGTAGGCGACGCCCTCGCCGCGGATCTTCTCCAGCTCGCGCGTGAGCAGGCCCGGCGCGGCCACGGTGCGCTCGCTCCGCTTGACCAGGCCCGCGTCCAGGACGGCCTGCACCGCCTCCGGCGGCGAGAACGCCAGGATCGCCTTGCCCACCCCCGTCACGTGCGCGGGCAGCCGCCCGCCGATCCGGGACGGCATCCGCGGGCCTCCCGGCGAGCCGAGGATCTCCACGTAGACGACCTCGGTGCCCTCCAGCACGGCGAGGTGGACGGTCTGCCGGGTCGCCTCCCGCAGGTCCGACATGTAGGGGACCGCGGCGTCCCGCAGCACCCGCTGGCGCGGCACCCGCTGCCCGATCTCGAACAGCCGCAGGCCGAGCCGCACCCGCGCCCCGTCCCGCTCCAGGAGGCCCGCCTCGGCGAGGTCGAGGGCGATGCGGTGGGCGGTCGACTTGGGCAGGCCGCTGCGGCGGGCGAGCTCGGCGGCGCCGAGGCCGTCGTCGTCCGCCCGGAAGGCGGTGAGCACCGCGACGGCGCGGCGCAGGTAGCTGTCCTCGGGCGGCACGGCCCCACTGTAGAAGATGTGTCCCACCACGCGGGACGCGCGCGTTGCCCGCCGCGGCCCGGGCGGGGGAGGCTCGGCCACGGCAGACGAAACGAAAGGACGGCCCAATGGATCCGGGTTCCGTGGAGAAGGCGGCGGCGGCGCTGCTCGACGCGTACGCCGCCCGCACTCCCATCTCGCCGCTGACCAAGGACCACCCGGACATGTCGGTGGCCGACGCCTACGCGGTGCAGCTGGCCCAGGTGCAGGCGTGGACGGCCGCCGGCGCGCGGATCAAGGGCCACAAGGTCGGGCTCACGTCGGCGGCGATGCAGCGCCAGATGGGCGTGGACCAGCCGGACTTCGGCGTCCTGCTGGACACGATGTTCCTGCCGGAGAGCGCCCCGATCGACACGGGCCGGTTCCTGCAGCCCCGCATCGAGCCGGAGATCGCGTTCGTGCTGGGCCGCCCGCTCGCCGGGCCCGGCGCGACGGCGGCGGACGCCGTCGCCGCCGTCGACTACGTGCTGCCGGCGCTGGAGGTCATCGACTCCCGCATCGCGGACTGGAAGATCACCCTGCCGGACACGATCGCCGACAACGCCTCCAGCGGCGGCGTCGTGCTCGGCACCCGCCCGGTCCGGCTGGACGACCTGGACCTGTCGCTGATGGGCTGCCTGCTGCGCCGCGACGGCGACCTGATCGACACCGGCGCGGGCGGCGCGGTGCTGGGCTCGCCGATCAACGCGCTGGTCTGGCTGGCCAACGTGCTCGGGGAGCGCGGCGTGACGCTGGAGGCGGGGCACGTGGTGCTGCCCGGCTCGATCACCGCGGCCGTGCCGGTCGCCCCCGGCGAGACTCTGACGGCGACGTTCGCCGGGATCGGTTCAGTGACCGCCCGGTTCGGAAAGGAGCAGAAATGAGCGAAGCGAACCGGGGGGCGCGGGGGGTCGCCCCCTCGCAGGATTCCGGCACAGTGAGCAAGCTGACCGCGGCCATCGTCGGGCCGGGCAACATCGGCACCGACCTGCTGGTCAAGCTGATGCGCAGCGAGCTGATCGACGTCCACTCGATGATCGGCGTGGTGCCGGAGTCGGACGGGCTGGAGCGCGCCCGCAAGCTGGGCGTCCCCGCGTCCGCGGAGGGCGTGGACTGGCTGCTGAAGCAGCCGGAGCTGCCCGACATCGTGTTCGAGGCGACCTCGGCGAAGGCGCACCTGGCGAACGCCCCCCGCTACGAGGAGGCGGGGATCACGGCGATCGACCTGACGCCGGCCGCGGCGGGCCCGCTGGTGTGCCCGCCGGTGAACCTGGACACGCTGTCGGACGCCCCGAACCTCAACATGATCACCTGCGGCGGGCAGGCGACGATCCCGATCGTGCACGCGGTGTCGTCGGTCGTCCCGGTCCCGTACGCGGAGATCGTCGCGTCGATCGCGTCCCGCTCGGCCGGTCCCGGCACGCGCGCGAACATCGACGAGTTCACCCAGACCACGGCCCGCGCGATCGAGACGGTCGGCGGCGCCACCCGGGGCAAGGCGATCATCATCCTGAACCCGGTCGACCCGCCGATGATCATGCGGGACACGGTGTTCTGCGCGATCCCGTCGGACGCCGACACCAAGGCGATCCAGGACTCGATCGAGAAGATGGTGGCCGAGGTCGCCGTCTACGTGCCCGGGTACACGCTGCGCGCCGAGCCGCAGTTCGACGAGCCCCGCGACATCTGGAACGGGATGGCCCGGGTCGCGGTGTTCCTGGAGGTCCGCGGGAACGGCGACTACCTGCCGCCGTGGGCCGGCAACCTCGACATCATGACCGCGGCCGCCGCCCGGGTGGGCGAGCAGATCGCGCGCAGGAAGGTGGCATCGTGACCGCGGACAAGATCAGGATCACCGACTCGACGCTGCGGGACGGCAGCCACGCGATGGCGCACCGCTTCACCGAGGAGCAGGTCCGCGGCGTCGTGCACGCGCTGGACTCGGCCGGCGTCGAGGTCATCGAGGTCACGCACGGCGACGGCCTCGGCGGCTCGTCCTTCAACTACGGCTTCTCGCTGGAGGACGACGTCAAGCTCGTCGCCGCGGCCGTGGACGAGGCGACCCGCGCCAAGATCGCCGTCCTGCTGCTGCCGGGCCTCGGCACCGTCAACGACCTGAAGATGGCGCACGACGCGGGCGCGTCCGTCGCCCGGGTCGCGACGCACTGCACCGAGGCGGACGTGTCGCTGCAGCACTTCGCCGCCGCGCGCGACCTCGGCATGGAGACCGTCGGGTTCCTCATGCTGTCGCACCGGGTCGGGCCGGAGGAGCTGGCGAAGCAGGCCCGGATCATGGTGGACGGCGGCGCGCAGTGCGTGTACGTCGTCGACTCGGCGGGCGCGCTCGTCCTCGGCGAGGCGCAGGAGCGGATCAGCGCGCTGGTCAAGGAGATCGGCCACGAGGCGCAGGTCGGGTTCCACGGGCACCAGAACCTGTCGCTGGGCGTCGCGAACTCGGTGCTGGCGCAGCAGAACGGCGCCCGGCAGATCGACGGGGCGCTGTGCGCGCTCGGCGCCGGGGCGGGCAACTCCCCCACCGAGGTGCTGGTGGCGACGTTCGAGCGGCTCGGCATTCCGACCGGCGTGGATGTGCAGGGCGCGATGGCGGCGGCGGACGACGTCGTGAAGCCGTTCCTGCACCGGCTGCCGTTCGCCGACCGGGGCGCGATCACGCAGGGCTACGCGGGCGTGTACTCCAGCTTCCTGCTGCACGCCGAGCGGGCCGCCGAGCGCTACGGCGTCCCGGCGCACGAGATCCTGCAGAAGGTCGGCGAGGCCGGCTACGTCGGCGGCCAGGAGGACATGATCATCGACGTGGCGCTGCAGCTGCGCGCCGAGCGCGAGCGCGCGCAGTCCTGAGGCTCAGGCCCTGCCTCAGGCCAGGGGACTCGCGTCGAGGTCGGCGAGGAGGGCGCGGGGGTCGTCGTAGACGGCCGCCGCGCCCGCCTTCTGCAGCTCCTCCCGGCTCCAGCCGCCGGTGAGGACGCACACGCAGCGCATCCCGGCGCGTTCGGCGGCCTCCACGTCCCAGCGGGTGTCGCCGACGAACACGGCCCGCCCGGCCGGCACCCCGGCCCGCTCCAGCGCCAGTTCCACCAGGTCCGGGGCCGGTTTGCTCTGCCCCACCTCGGACGCGGACGTGGCCTCGTCGATCGCGTCGTCGGCGTCCAGCGCCGCCCGCAGCGCCGTCAGTTCCGGGACGGCGGCGGAGCTGGCGAGGACGACCCGCCGCCCCCGCCCGGCGCAGGCCCGCAGCAGGTCGGCGGCGCCGTCGAAGGGGGTGAGCCGCGACCAGAACTGCGCGTACAGGGCCGTGTGCGCCGACCGGATCGCGTCGTCGTCGCCGCGGTCGCGGCCGTCCGGCAGCAGGTGGTCGAGCAGCTTGTCCGAGCCCATGCCGATCGCCCGGTGGATGCGGCCCGTCGGAACCGTGTGGCCGTACTGGCGGAACGCCTGCCACCAGGTGGTGGCGTGCAGGTAGTTGGTATCGACCAGCGTCCCGTCGACGTCGAAGAGCACGGCATCGGTCATGCGGGTGCCCCTACCCGCTTCGGCGGCGGCCAGTCGCACCGCCGCCCGCGGCGATCTTTGCACGGTGCAACGGCTGGGATAGCTTGGCGGCATGACCCACCAGGACCCCGCCGGTGGGAGCGGCGCGTCGACTCCCCGCGGGCGGGCGCGCAGGGAGCAGCTCGTCCGGATCGGCCTCGACCTGCTCGCCGAGGGCGGCTGGCCCGCGGTCACCGCGCGCGCCGTCGCCGACCGCGCCGGCACCCGCCCGGGGCTGCTCCACCACTACTTCAACGGGCTGCCGGGCCTGCACGTCGCGGTCGCGCAGCGGGCCGGCGAGATGGTCGTCGACCCGGTGGTGGACGCGATGCTCGCCGCGCCCGACACCCCGTCGGCGCTGCGCGCGCTGCGCGACCAGGTCCCGCGCATGGCCGCGGGCGAGCGCAACCTGCGGCTCGCGGCCGAGCTGCTGGTCCGGGCGCTGCGCGACCCGCGGATGGGCGCCGAGCGGCGGGACTGGTCGCGCGCGGTCCGGGCCCGGATCGCGGCGCGGCTCGGCCAGCTGCGCCCGGACTGGCCGGCCGAGCGCCGCGAGGGCACCGCGATGCTGTTCACCGCGGTGCTGGACGGCCTGCTGCTGCAGCTGATCCTCGACCCGGACCTGCCGACCGGCCCCGCCCTGCACGCCACCGAGGCGCTGGTCGCCGAGTAGCGGCGGTCCGGCGGGCCCGGTCAGTCGCGGGGGGCGTGCGCAACGGCGACCGGGCAGGCGGCGTGCTGCAGCAGCGCGTGGCCGACCGAGCCGAGCAGCAGGCCGCGGAACCCGCCGAGCCCGCGCGACCCGACGGCGAGGAGCCGGGCGTCCTCGGCCGCGGCGAGCAGCACCTCGCGGGGCGGGCCGATGGACACCTCGGTCCGGACGGGGACGTCCGGGTACCTCTCCCGCCAGGGCTCGACGAGCCGGGCCAGCCGCTCACGCGCGACCTCGCGCAGCGCGTCGGCGTCCACCAGCGGGGCGCCTCCGGCGTCGGCGCCGGGGGGCCAGGCGACCACCGCGACCAGTTCGGCGCCGCGCAGCGCGGCCTCGGCGAACGCCAGGCCGAGCGCCTCCAGCGAAGCGGCGGAGCCGTCCACGCCGGCGACGACCGGCCCGCCGGCCCGCGGTTCCCGGACGACCACGACCGGGCACGAGCCGTGCCCGGCGAGCTCCAGGCCCGTCGAGCCGAGCACCAGGCCGGTGAAGCCGCCGCGCCCGCGCGAGCCCACCACGACCAGGTCGGCGCCGCGGGACGCCTCCAGCAGCGCGGTCGTCGACCCGCCGCGGCCGAGCACCGCGTGCACCTCGCCGGTCTCCTCGCGGGCGAGCTTCGCGCCCTCGGCGACGACCTCCTGCGCCGCCGCCCGCAGGTCGGCGACGGGGATCGCCATCGGCCCGACGGCCGTGAAGGCCTCCCACGCGTGCACCACGGTCAGCGGCACGCCGCGCAGCCGCGCCTCCTCGGCCGCCCACCGGACGGCCGCCCCGCTCTGCCGGGACCCGTCGTAGCCGACGACCACACCGCGTCGATCGCTCATCGCCGCTCCCTTCCCTCAGTGCCTAGCCTTGCCGGGCGGGGACGCGGTGATCAGAGACGACGGTCCGCGCGTCCCGGGACCTTCGTCCCGGCACGATCGCGACGGTGCGCCGGGCGCGGCGCAGCACCGCGGCGGCGGTCGCGCCGAGCGGGTCGATGCCGGTGCCCCGCTCGCCGAGCACGACGAGGCCGGCGTCCTCCGCGGCCTCCTGAAGGGCGTTCAGCGGCCGCTCCAGCAGCGGTGACACCTCGACGCGGAGGCCGGGGTAGCGGCGGCGCCACGGCTCGACGGCCGCCTCCAGCTCGGCCGCGCGCGTCCGCTCCAGCAGTGCCCGGTCGTGGAACAGGGTGAGCTCGGACTCGGCGACCGCGCCGGGCTCCCAGCAGCCGTGCACGACCCGCAGGTCCCAGTCGCGCAGCGCCGCCTCCTCCGCGGCGAAGCCGAGGGCCGTCCCGCAGCCGGGCGACCCGTCGACGCCCACGACGACCCGGTGCGGCACGGTGCCGCCGCGGACGGTGATCACCGGGCACGGGGAGCGCGCCGGCAGCTCCAGCACCGTCGCCCCCGGCTCGGCCGGTCCGGGCGCGCCGACCACGATCAGCTCGGCCCCGGCGGCGCCGCGCAGCAGCGCCTCGGTGGCGGGCCCGCGGCGCAGCCGCTTGCGGACCGCGCCGGGCACGCCCAGCTCGTAGGCCAGCCGGACGCCGTGGTCGAGCAGGTTCGCGCCCGCCCGCTTCATGATCGTCTCGATGCCGGGGTCGGTGTGCCCGGCCGGGTAGGGCCAGTGCCAGCAGTGGCACATCACGAGTCCGATCCGGCGGAGCCTGGCCTCCTCGACCGCCCAGCGCAGGGCCGCGTCGTTCTCCGCCGTCCCGTCATAACCGAACAGGACGTGCGGCCACCGTCTCTCCTCTTCGCCGTTCATGGGTGCCTCCCTTCCGTCCAGTCTGCGCGCCGCGGTACCCGTGCAGAAGGGGACGAAGGTCCCACGGCCCGGGACCTCCGGACCTGCCGGGGATTTTGCCCGGCGATTACCGTCGCGGGAGAGGAGGGGACATGGGAACGCTCGGACGGGTCCGCCGCCGGTTCGGTTTCGACCGCAACGACCTGCGCCGCGCCGTCGACCGCCGCCAGTGGGCGGTCGGGGCCGGCGCCGCCGTCCTGTTCGCGGGGCTCGCGCCGCCGGCGTCCGCCGCGCTGGCCGCCCAGGCGTACCGGCACGGCGTCGAGGCCGAGCTGGCGCAGGCCGCCAACCACCGGATCGACGCCCGCGTCACCGGGCTGAACCGGCAGGACGGCCCGGGGCTGCGGCACGCCTACGCGGAACTGTCGTGGACGTCCCCCGACGGCCGCCCGCGCACGGCGATCGTCCCGGCGGACCCGTCCGTGCAGCCGGGCATGCGCCGCGAGATCTGGGTGGACGGGTCCGGCGCCCTGGCCCGCGCTCCCCACACCCGGACCGACACCATCGCGACCACGGCCGTGGCCGGCGTCGTGGCCGCGGCGGCCATCGGCCTCCCCCTGCTCGCGCTGTACCTGCTCACCCGCCGCCGCGGCGACCGCCGCCGCGAGGCCATGTGGGACGAGAGCTGGGCGGCCCTCGCCCACCGCGAGATCTTCTGACACGCGAGTTCTTCCCGCACCGGTTCCGCATCAACGGGAACGCCGCCCCGGTCCTCGCCGGGGCGGCGTCCTTCGTGCGGGCTACGGCGTGGATTCCAGGAGGCCGTAGTGGCCGTCGTAGCGGTGGTAGAGGATCTTCCCGCGTCCGGTGCCGGCGTCCGCGAAGAACAGGAACGGCAGGCCGAGCGCCTCCAGCCGCTCGATCGCCTCCTGCTCGCCGATGCGCGGCGCCGGGTGCGGGCTGACGGTCAGCGGGACCGCCACCGGTCCGCCGCGGCCGGCCTCCGGGTCGGCCAGCGCGATCCGGTAGCCGCCGTCCGCCCGGTAGAGGACCGCGTCCTGGCCGGTCCCGGCGTCGGTGAACAGCCAGAAGTCGTAGTCCATGACGTCCATGTCGAACGCGGCCTCGTCCGGGGTCTGGGTGTCCGGCGCGAACGTCTTGCGGCGCACGATCTCCCGCTCGCCGGGCGGCAGGTCGCGGCGCGCGGGCCGGTGCGCGTGCCGCCCGGCCTTCGGGGCGCGGGACGCCTCGCGCCGGCCGCCGATCCGCTCGAACCGGGCGCGCAGCAGGTCCGGCAGCAGGTCGATGGCCTCCTGCATCGTCGCCGCGGCCGCGTGCACCCGGACGGGGCGCCCGTTCACGTCCACGGTGGCCTGCGCCGTCGCCGGGCGCTCGACCGCCGGGTCGGGCGCGGTGGCCAGCTTGACGCGGGCGAACAGCACCGGCTCGGGCGCCTGCCGGAACGCCGCCGCGACCTTGTCCCTGGCCGTCTCGGCGAGCCGGTCCGGCACATCGCCCCTGACGTCGAACACCACGTCGGAAGCCTGCGGGCTTCTCACGTTCACCATCCGTCCCCCTCTTCCGTCCTGCCTCTACTCTCGGCGACGGCGGACCCCTGTCACCAGGGACGAACGTCCTTCCAGGCCGTGGCGGTGAGGCGGTACAGGACGTGGCGCCGCAAGCGGTGCCCCTCGGGGACGAGAGGGTGCTCGAAGTCGCCGGACGGGTCGTAGGTCATGCCGATGCGCTTCATGACGGCCTGGGACCTCACGTTGGGAGCGCTGGTGA
Source organism: Actinomadura bangladeshensis (assembly GCF_004348335.1). Lineage (GTDB taxonomy): Bacteria > Actinomycetota > Actinomycetes > Streptosporangiales > Streptosporangiaceae > Spirillospora > Spirillospora bangladeshensis. Next base: position 20,275 of record NZ_SMJW01000127.1, read on the forward strand.
AGGAGACCACCTCATCGAGGCGGGCCTCGTCGAAGGCGTAGCCGAGTGCGCGCAGGGCGGCTTCGGTGGCGTAGCCGTGCCCCCAGGCGGACCGGGCGAGACGCCAGCCGATCTCGACCGCCGGGGTGAAGTGGGCGTCGAAGCGCGGCACCGACAGTCCGGTGAAGCCGACGAACTCGCCGGTGCCGGCGACCTCCAGCGCCCAGAAGCCGAACCCGCTCTCCTCGAAGCGCCTCTCGATCCGGTCGACCAGCGCGTCGCTCTCCTGGCGGGTGAGGGGCGCCGGGAAGTGCTCCATGACCTGCGGGTCGGCGTTCAGCGCGGCGAACGGCTCGCGGTCGGCCTCGGTCCAGCGGCGCATGATCAGGCGGTCGGTCCGAAGCGTCAAGGTCACCGGTCGACCTTACGCCGCCGGATGGTCTCGGAGCGCGGTGCAGGCGCGGGCGGCCATCGCGAGAAACATCGCGTCGCCGCGCTCGGTGGGCGTCCCGTAGGCGCAGCCGAGGACGATGATGAGCGGCCCTTGCAGGAGCGCGAAGCGGTAGTCGTCCCAGCAGAGTTCGAGCGGGTAGTCGCGGACGCCGTGGGAGACGAGAGCCCGGTGGTAGTGGGCGACGAGGTCGCGCTCGTGGGCGCGGCGGTCGGCGGCGCTGAGGCTCGTCGCCAGGAAGTAGGACAGGTCGCGGGCGGGGAGTCCGATGGTGAGGGTCTGCCAGTCGACCGTGATGGGGGCGCCCTCGGGCGGGAACAGCAGGTTGTCGAGGCGGTAGTCGCCGTGGACGAGCCCGAAGCGCTCGGCGCGGCCGGTCAGCCACGGCCCCACGGCGTCGGCGGTGCGTCGCAGGGTGTCCTTGTCCTCGGCGCTGAGCCGGTCGGCGAAGCGGTCGATGAAGATCTCGACGGCGGGGCCGTAGACCTCGGCGAGGGTCGCCGCGTCCGCCGCGTCCGGGCGGGTGAGCCCGGCGACGTCCAGGAGGGACGGGTCGCACCAGCGGGGGCCGTGCAGCCCGGCGAGGCCGGCGACGCAGTCGCGCGCCCGCCGGACCGGGCATCCGGCGATCTGGTCGCCCTGCACCGCCGGGGCGAGGTCCTCCAGCAGCAGGACGAACTCGAACGTCTCGGGGTCGATCTCGGCGTGGTGGCAGTGCGGGGTCCGGATGCGGACCGTCCCGGCGATGTCGCGGTAGAAGAGCACCTCGGTGCGGTAGGTGCCGCCGAGCATGGCGCGGACGGCGGGGTCGGCGACGGGCAGCTTCGCGACGAGGCGCGCCGGGACGCCGCTGCCCGCGAGGCTCAGCCGGTAGACCGCGCCGATCTGGCCGGTCCCGATGGGCTCCATCGCGACGTCGTCGACGCGGCCGTGCAGGACGCCGCCGAGCCACGGCGCGGTGATCACCGCGCCGTCCGGCCGGGGTTGCGGGGCAGGCCGTCGAAGCCGTCCGGGCGGGCGCGGCGGTAGGCGTCCAGCACGGGGGCGAGTTCGGCGGGCGTCGCGCCGTGCAGGATGACGCCGTCGGCGCCCGCGCCGAACTGGTCGAGGACGCGGGCCGCGCAGCGTTCGGGCGAACCGGTCGCCGACGCCGCGAGCCACTCGTCCGGGATCAGCCCGGCGACGTGCCGCAGATCGGCGGCGGTGCCGACGACGTCGAACGCGCCGGGGTAGCCGGAGACGAGGTCGTCGGCGCGGAACCGGGCCAGCACCGCCGGGTCCCAGCCGTTGACCCCGACCAGCAGGTCGCCGTAGCCCTGCAGGTAGGTGGCGAGGCGGCCGACGAGCTTGCGGAGCCGCGCCTCCTCGTCCAGGTGGTCGCCGACCGTGGCGAGCACCGACCAGACGCGGACGGACGCGGGGTCGCGCCCGGCCCGGTCGGCCCCGCGCCGGATCGCGGCGACGGCCGCGGCGAGGGTCTCGTCGGTGAAGAAGGTGTGCAGGACGACGCCGTCGGCGACCCGCCCGGCGAACTCCAGCGTCCGCTCCCCCATCGCGGTGAGGATGACCGGGATGTCCTCGTCGAAGGACGGGTCCTGGCTGAGGTAGGGGAAGTTCCCGGCCGGCCCGTCGTGCCCGGCGACCGCCTCGCCGCGCCACAGGCGCCGCAGGATGCCGATGACGTCGTCGAGCTGCGCGGTGGTGACGCGGGGCAGGCCCATGACGTCGAAGAGCATGTCGAACCCGCGGCCGAGGCCGAGCGCGAACCGGCCGCCGGACAGCCGGTGCACGGTCGTCGCGAACGTCGCGGTAAGCAGCGGGTGCCGGGTGTTGTGGTTGGTGGCGGCGGTGGCGATGCCGATCCGCTCGCTGACCGCCGCGGCGGCGCCGGAGAGCGCGGCGGCCTCCTTGGTGGTGAAGCGCTCGGACAGGAACACCGAGCCGAGGCCCAGCCGCTCCCCCTCGGCCACCTCGCCGATCAGGTCGCGGGGGCTGCCGGAGTGCCCGGCGAGCCCGTAGAAGCCCAGTTCGGGAAGATCGGCGCTGTGCACGAGGTGGAATCTAGTCTGGACACCTGTCCACAATCAAGGGGGCGGCCGCGGCGCGGTGTCAGGTGTTCAGCGAGGAGCGGCGGCGGCGCGGGCCGCGTTCGTGCTGCGCGCGCGGCCTGCCCGCCTGCGCCTTCGCGGGCTGCGACTTGCCGGACTGGGGCCTGCCGGCCTGGGCCTTGGCGGTCTGGGGCTTGGCGGTCTGGGCCTTGGCGGTCTGGGGCTTGGCGGCGCGGGGGTTGTTCGCCTGCGGCCGGGCGGCCGGCGCGGCGGCTG
>NZ_SMJW01000128.1 GCF_004348335.1 Actinomadura bangladeshensis
CGTGCGGGGAGGTCTCGCCCGAGCGGGTGGCGGCCGTCCGGGAGAAGAACCCGTCGCTCCGCCTGCGCCGCTTCACCGTCACCCAGGCCGACTAGGCCCGCGCGGGCCGGGCCGGCCCGTGTATCAAGGTGGCAACGGTCGGACATTCTCCGTGTCCGGATGGACGCCGAGCGTGACGATCGGAGTGTGCGCCTCTCCTCCAGCCTTCCGCCCGCCGGATTCACCCGCGCCGAGCCGAGCCCGCCCCGGCGCCGTGCGCTGCGCTCGCCGCTGCTGCCGGTGCTCGCGCTCGTCCTGGGCGCCGGTCTGGTCCTCGGCATCGGTTACGGGACGACGCGGACGGCTCCCGTCCGGACGGTGACGCCGGACGCCGCCACGCCGTCACCCTCCGCCGCGCCGCCCGCGCCGCCGCCCGCGCCGCCGCAGCGACGGCCCGAGCGGGGCGGCAAGGCGTCCGCCGCGCAGGCGAAGCAGCGGACTCCCCGTCGCGCGCACCCCGTCCGGCCGCCCGCGCACCGCCCTTCCGCTCGCCCGCATCGGCCGGGGCCCCGCCCGCCCGCGCATCGCGGGCCGCGCAAGACCCGCACCGCGCGTCCCGCGTCCCCGTCCTGGATCGCCGCGGAGTGCCGGCGGCGCTACCCGCACGACCCGCTGCGCAGGCGGGCCTGCGTCGCCGTCCTCGCCGACCGGTTCGGACGCTGATCAGGCGGCCTCGGAGGTGAGCAGGCGCTCGACGTGCTCGCGCAGCCGCGGGACGTCCACGCCCGCCTCCGCCGCGAGCCGCACCGACAGGAAGTCCTCGTCGTGCAGGACGCCGAGCAGGATGTGCCCGCTGCCGATCTCCCTCTGCTTGAGCCGGATCGCGTGCCGCAGGCTCAGCTCCAGGGCCTTCTTGGATTTCGGGGTGAAGGGGATGTGCCCCTTCCGGTACCGGTGCAGCTTCCCCGCGGGGACGTCGAGGGCGCCCTCGCCGAAGCTCTCCTCGGTGGCCTCCCGGACGGCGTCGAGGTCGATGCCGATGCTCTTCAGCGCATCGGAGTCCAGGACCTCGCCGCCCGTCCCGTTGACGCGGGCGATCCGGGTCCGCAGGTCGTCGGCGGCGAGCCCGTGCTCGCGGAGCGTGCGCCCCATGGCGTCGTCGGCCGCCACCAGGGAGAGCAGGACGTGCTCGGTGCCGATGTGGCGGTCGTGCAGGGCCCGCGCCTCCGCCTGGGCGCCGGTGACCGCCCGCCGCGCGCTCTCGGTGAAACGCTCGAACATCGTTCACTGCTCCTTTTTCAGAATCCGGCGCCCGCCGCCGTGCTTCTTGTGGACGGCCTGCCGGCTCACGCCGAGGCAGACCGCGATCTCCTGCCAGGACCAGCCCTGGTCGCGGGCGCTGGCGACCTGCAGCGCCTCCAGCCGCTCGGCCAGCTCGCGCAGCGCGCGCACGGCCCGCAGGCCCACCGCCGGGTCCCGGCTGCTCGCCTCCTGGGCGAGCTTCACTCCATCGCTCATGCCGTCAATGTAGGTTGACATCGCGACTCTGTCAACTGATGTTGACATCCCTTCGCGGCTCAGCGGACGGTCAGCAGCGTGGTGAGCAGGTCGTCCAGGCTGACCAGGCCGGCGATGGCGCCGTCCGGGGCGACGGCCAGGCCCAGGTGGCTGTGGTGCGACTTCAGGATCGCGACGGCCTCGCCGACCGGGGTGCCGACCGGCATCGCCGGGACCGGGTGCGCCAGTTCCCCGGCCGGCCGCGCGCTGCCCCGCGCCCGGGCCAGGTAGGCGTCGCGGACGTGCACCATGCGGGCGGCGCCCGGACGGCCCGCGCCGCGCAGCATGAGCCGGGTGTGGCCGGTGCGCGCGGCCGTGTCGACGACCTCCTGCGGCGACGCCGTCGCCGGCACCGACACGATGTCGGAGACCGGGACGACGAGGCCCGCCAGCGGTGCGCGCGGCGCGTCCAGCGCGGTGGTGAGCAGCGTCAGCTCGTTCTCGGCGATCAGCCCGAGCCGCCGCGACTCCTGCGCGATGCTGCGCAGCTGCTCGGGAGTGCGCGCCACCTCCCGCGACTCGGCGGGCCGGACGCCCACGGCGCGCAGCAGCAGGTTCGTCGCGCCGTTCAGCGCCGCCAGCGCCGGGCGGGAGACGGTCGCGAACGCGCGGAACGGCAGTGCCAGCACGGTCGCGGAGCGCTCCGGGTCGGCGATCGCCCACGACTTCGGCGCCATCTCGCCGACGACCATGTGCAGGAACGTCACCAGTGCCAGGGCCAGCACGAACGCGACCGCGTGCGCGGCTCCGCCGGGCAGCCCGGCGGCGTGGAACAGCGGGGTCAGCGCTCCCGCGAACACCGGCTCGGACACGAGGCCGAGGCCGAGCGAGCACATCGTGATGCCGAGCTGCGCGCCCGCGAGCGTCAGCGACAGCTCGTCGATCCCGGCGACGGCGGCGCCCGCGGCCCGCCCGCCGCGCGCCGCGGTGCGCTCCAGCCGCGGCCGCCGCGCCGCGACCAGGGAGAACTCGGTGGCGACGAAGAAGCCGTTGCCGGCCAGCAGCGCCAGCGTGACGAGCGCGCCGAGGGCGGGGCTCACCGGTCCTCCCGGGCGGTGTCGACGGTGCGGACGCGGATCAGCTCGGGCACGTGCCGGTGGATCGTCAGGACCTCGATCACGGCCGTGCGGGGCGGCTCGTCCAGCCGCTCCGGGGGGATGTCGACGCGCACCACGTCGCCGGGCCGCGCGACCCGGCCGAGCCGCTTGAGCAGCAGCCCCGCCACGGTCTCGTAGTCGCCGTCGGGCAGCTGGACCCCGGTCTCGTGGGCGACCTCGTCCATCCGCAGCCCGGCGTCGGTCGTCCACCACTCGCCGCTGCGGATCGCGAGCTCCTCGCCCGGCTCGTTCTCGTCGGCGATCTCCCCGACCAGCTCCTCGGCGACGTCCTCCCAGGTCACGATGCCGGCGAAGCCGCCGTACTCGTCCACCACGCAGGCCATCGGCTCGCCGGCGCCCTGCAGCCGCCGCACCACCTCCGGCAGCGGCAGCGAGGACGGCAGCAGCAGCGGCGGCCGCGCGATCTCCCCGACCGGGGTCCGCCCGGCCGCCTCCGGGGCCAGCGTGATCAGCTCCGCCAGCCCGACGACGCCGACGACGTCGTCCACGCCCGCGCCGAGGACGGGGTAGCGGGTGTGCCCGCTCGCGGAGACGACGTCGCTCAGCTCGTCCGCGCGCGCGGACGCCGGTACGGTGACCACGTCCACCCGGGGCACCATGACCTCCTCGGCGTCGCGCTCGGCGAAGACCAGGGCGCGCTCCAGCAGGTCGACGTGCCCTTCCGGCAGCTGCTCGCCGGACTCGCCGATGATGTGCCCGAGCTCCTCCAGCGTCGCGCCGTGGTGCAGCTCCTCCACCGGCTCGATGCCGACCGCGCGCACCAGCCGGTTCGCGGACGCGTCGAACAGCCTGATCAGCGGTCCCGCCACCGCCAGGTACACCAGGGTGGACGCGGCCAGCGCGCGGGCCAGCTGCTCCGCCCGGGCCAGCGCGAAGTTCTTGGGGAACAGCTCGCCCAGCACCATCTGGACCACGGTGGCGAGGGCGAACCCGACGGCGACCGCCACCCCGGCGGCCGCGGCGTCCGGGACGCCTGCGGCGCGCACCGCCGGGTCGAGCAGATCGGCGAGCGCCGGCTTGGCGATGAACCCCACGACCAGTGCGGTGACCGTGATGCCCAGCTGGGCGCCGGACAGCATGAACGACAGCCGCCCCATCACCCGCACCGCCCGCGCCGACGCCCGGTCGCCCTCGGCCGCCCGCTGGTCGAGGGCCGGCCGGTCCGCGGTGACGAACGCGAACTCCTGCGCCACGAAGTAGCCGGTCGCGGCCGTCAGCACCAGGACGGCCAGCAGCCCCAGCGCGCCGTTCACCCGCACTCCCTCCGCCGCGCACCCCGCCGGCCCCCGCCGGGGGCCGCCGTTCAAGATCCTGCTTACCCCGGCGGGGCGGTGTCTCTCCCGATTCCGGCACGGTTATCGACCGCTCTGCGTGGAATGAACCCTGGCACGGCCACAACGCGGCCGCGGTCACCGGCGCGAGGAGGCGCCGCGGGCCGTGGGTCATGACGCGGTGGGGAGCAGGCGATGAACGAACAGCACCGTCCCCGTCCGGTGTTCGATCCCGCCCTCGGCGGCGACGACCGCGCGCTGCTCGCGGCGGCGCCCGGGCGGCTCGCCGCGGCGTGCGCGGCGGCGCCCCCGGCGCCGCGGCTGCGCGCCGCCACGGTCCTCGCGCGGCTGCTGTGGATCCCCGCCTTCGCGGTCTTCTACGGCGTCCTGCCCGGCGGCTGGCTGCGGCTCTGCCTCCTCGGCTCGCTGGACGAGGACGAGCTGCCGGGCGGCGCGGCGCGCTGGGGCCGGCTGCCCGTCCTCGCGATGATGCTCACGCCCGCCGTGCAGATCCTCCTGGTGCTGCTCGGCCAGGCCGAGGCCGCCGTCGTCCTCGCCGCCGCCAGCTTCACCGGCTGGGTCCTCGGCGCGCTGCGGCACGTGCGGGAGCCGGCCGCCGCCCGCGCCGCCCGCGAGCACCACGGCCGCTACCTGCTGCCCGCGGACTTCGACCGCCCCGCCGCCGGGCTGCTCGTCCGCGCCCAGCGCGCCATCGACGCCGTGTTCGGGTCGCAGGCGCACGGCGCCGGGCTGCTGGACGCCGTCAACAACACCGTCGTCCTGCCCGTGCAGGAGTGGTCGATCGCGAGCGCGCTCGCCGAGCACACCCGGCTGCGCCGGGAGCGCGCCGCCCAGCAGCCGGAGCGGCTCTCGCCGCGCGTCCGGGCGCTGCTGGAGCCGCAGGACCGCGCGCTGGAGCTGTCGGTCCGCTCGGTCACCGGCCGGATCGAGGCGCTGGAGGCGTACGCGCGGTGCGCCGCCGAGGCCGACGACGCCTACCACGAGTCGCGGGTGGTGCAGGCCCTGCCCGAGCAGAACGCCCGCTACCGCGACCTCCTGGCGAGCACCGTCGGGGACGAGATCGCGGGCGCGGAGATCCGCGGCCTTGCCGAGGACGCGCACCGCACCGAGACCGCGCTGCGCGCACGCGTGACGAGCGCGCTGCGGGCCGGGCACGACCTCGGCCCGCCGTCCACCGGGCCCGTCGTCCGCTGAGCCCGGGGTCAGTTCTCGGCGAGCACGATGACGCGGTCGTCGGCCGCCAGCGTCAGCGGCGCCGCCTTGTCCGGGTTGAGGATCACGCCGTAGCCGGGCGGCTCGTGGAACCGCGCGGTCAGCCGGTAGCCGAGCGCCACCTCGCCGCGCCGCCGCGCCGACTCGATCAGCGTCGCGAAGTTCGCCTCCGCACCCGGCACCAGGTAGTCGCATGCGGGCTTGAGGTAGATCTCCGAGCCGGCCGGGTCGAGCAGGTCCACGAAGACGTCGTACAGGTGCCGGTTCTCGCTCAGCTGGGTCAGCATCAGGCTGATGAGCTTCTCGCTGACGATGAAGTCGTCGGCCTTGGTGACCTGGGCGATCTCGCGGTTCGCGTCGTCGTTGATCTCGCTGACGATGGCGAACGGGTCGTTCCGGGGGGTGTGCGGGTTCGCCGCCCCGCGGGAGGGCGGGTCTCCGGGGGCGCCCAGGGCGTCCTCCATGTCGCGGAGGTGCAGCAGTGTCACCAGGGTGCGGGCGTCGGCGTGGTCGCGGTCGTGGCCGGCGTCCGACAGCACGATGACCTTCTGGTAGGCGCCCACGCCGAGGGACTCCAGGGACGGCCGCTCGGTCGGCTCCGCCCGGACGAAGTCGATCTTGAGGTTGGCGGGCGCCGGGAGGCCGGCGGTGGGGTCCTCCCGCGGCGCGGCCACCACCAGCTCGGACCCGGCGGCGAGGAACTCGTCCAGCAGCTCGATGATCTTCGGGGCGCGGTGGTTCCAGCCGAGCATCAGCGTCCGCTCGGGCACCGGCTCCCGCGCGACCGCCGTGCTGATCGCCTCCTCCCGGACGGGCGGGGGCGCGCCGCTCGCGAGCCTGATCAGCAGGTCGTCCTCGGCCAGGACGATGATCTCGTCGTCGGCGCGGAGCACGGTGTCCATCGGCGGGTTGAGCAGCACGGTCCCGTCGGCGCGCCGCAGCCCGCCGGGGACGCCGAGGTCGTAGGCCGACAGCGCCTCCCCGAACGGCCGGCCCGCGAGGGACGGCTCGGGCCGCATGTAGAACTCGTGGCCGACGAAGTCGAGCAGCTCGGTGCAGACCTGGGAGAGGCCCGACTGGCGGTGCGACTGCACGATCAGCCGGATCGCGACGTCGTCGGCGTCGATGACGTGCGCGCGCTCGCCGCCGGCCAGCCGGGCGGCGGGCAGGTTCGCCGAGTCGTGTACCGCGGCGACGACGTGCGGGCCCTGCTCGCCCCAGTTGCGGGCGCCGAGCGCCAGCAGCACCTTGATGACGCGGGTGTCGGCGTCGGCCAGCTCCGGCGTCACGATGAGGATGGACCGCGCGGTGCCGGGGCTGACCAGCTCCACGTCGGCGACCTTCAGCGGGTCGCCGGTGCGGCACACGATCCGGGTGCGGCCGAGGTCGCCGACCCGGGCGCGGATCGCGTCCTCCATCTCGACCTTGTCGCGGTCGGCGAGGATCGCCACGCACGACCGGCGCCGGCTCTGGTTGGCCTCGACCAGCTCGGCGACCACGGTGAAGACCTGGTCGGACCAGCCGAGCAGCACGGTGTGGCCGTGCTCGACGATCCGCGACCGGCCCTTGCGCAGCTCGCCGATCTTGGCCTCCAGGCCGGTGGTGAGCACACCGATCAGCGAGCTGACGATGAAGATCCCGCCGACGGTGGAGACGAGCATCAGCGCGAGGAACGGCCCCGTGCCGGTGTCGTCGCCCATCGTCCCCGGGTCCAGCGTGCGCAGCAGGCTGCGCCACACCATGCCGGGCCAGTCGCCGTTCTCCTCGCTGTCGCGCGGCGCGAGCACGACCGCCGCCGTCGCCACCACGACCACCAGCGCCACCGAGGCGAGGCCGAGCCAGCCGATGAGCGCGGGCGTCCCTTTCGACATCGTCCGGTCGAACCAGTACCGCATCCGGTCCCGCCGCCTCACAGGTGCCAACCGGCCCGCCCTCCTCGCCGTTGCCCGCCGTCGCTATTGCGGTGTCTCACACCATTACCGGGCATTATCCCCTAATAGCGATTTGCCCGGTGCGCACGTAAGGGGCCGGGGTGTGAGAATTCCACCCCGGCCCCTCGGTGCCGTGCCGGAACGCCGCCGGCCGCGCGGCCGCTAGTGCGCGGCCTCGTACTGCTCGATCACATTGGCGGGGATACGCCCCCGCTCATTGACCTTGATGCCGCGGTTCTTCGCCCACTCGCGAATCTCGGCGGAGCGCTCGCGGCTGCCGGCGGTGCGGGACCCGCGGCCGGTGCGGCCGGCGGGCTTGCGCGCCTTGCGGGCGCTCGCGACGAACGGCTCCAGGCCGTTGCGCAGCTTGGCGGCGTTCTTCTTGCTCAGGTCGATCTCATATGCGGTGCCATCGATGGAAAAGCTGACGGTCTCGTCAGCCTCTCCGCCGTCGATGTCGTCCACGAGAAGGACTTCGACCTTCTGTGCCATGCGGGGACTCCCTCTAGCTATGCGTCCGGCTTGGCGTCCGGATGTGCCTCGATGAATGCAGCATAGACCTCATCCGATATCTTGCCACGTTCGGAGACTTCGATGTCCTGACGCAATGCCCACTCGCGGACATCGCCGTTCGTGTAGCCCTTGATCTTCGCGGTGCGGGACTTGCGGCCCTTCCCGGCGGCCTTCACCTCGGCGGCGTTCTCGATGAAGGGCGCGAGCGCGTCCAGCATCTCGTTCAGCCGCTTGTAGTTGTCATCGCTCAAGTCGATCGTGAACGTCCGACCCAAGACTTCGAAGTCTCGCTTTACGACATCGTCGCCTTCGGAGCCGTCGATGTCGTCCACGCGAATGACCTTCTCGGCCATGTGCTCTGTGTCTTCCTTCCCCTGGCCTGCGCGGCGCCCCTCGCCTGCGCGGCGATCCCGACCGTAGCGGATTCCGGGACGTCCATGGACGGGACACGGGGAGGAGGGACGTGCCGGGATCAGCCGCCGCGGCGCTGGATCCAGGTGTGCAGGAGCAGCATCATCTCCAGCCGGATCTCCGGGTCCTCGATGTCGAAGTCGAACATCTCGTGCAGCTGCCCCAGCCGGTAGCGGACGGTCTGCGGGTGCACGCACAGGACCTCGGCGGCGCCGGTGGCGTTGAAGCCGTGCTTCATGCACTCCAGCAGCGTCACCGCGAGCCGCACGCCCTGGCGCGTCCCGGCCTCGTCCAGCGGGGCGAGCCGCCGGGCCGCCACGATCGCGGCGAGCGTCCCGCCCTCGCGCAGCAGCAGGCTCGGCAGGTGCTCCTCGGCCCGGACCAGCACCCCGCCGCGCCGCGCCCCCCGGCCGGCCGGCGCGGCGGGCGCGAGGTCGAGCGCGCGCCGCGCCCACAGCAGCGACGTCCCGGCCTGCTCCGCCGGGACCGACGGGCCGATCGCGCCGGTCCAGCCGGCGAGCGTCGCGGTCAGCTCCTCGATCCGCCCGGGGCCGTCGGGGTCGGGCATGACCAGGCAGGGGCGGCCGTGGTCCAGCCCGCTCAGCAGGGACGGCGGCAGCCCGGCGGGGCCCTCGCCGCCGCTGCCGGGCCGGGGCCGCAGCACGATCACCGCGAGGCGCCGCGGCAGCGGCCAGCCGGCCCGCGCGGACTGCTCGCGGGCGACCTCGGGCGGGGCCGGCGGGTCCGACAGCAGCAGCGACAGCAGCCGGCCGCGGCGCTGCTCGCGCTCCCCGGCCGCCTTCTCCCTGGCCCGCGCGTAGCCGTGCGCCGCCGCGGACGCCAGCGCGTCCAGGTAGGCGAAGTTCGCCTCGGCGAGCAGGCTGATCAGCGCGCGGGGGCGGCCGAGCCGCTCGGCCTCGACCGCGAGGTGCCGCCAGGCGATCCGCGACCCGACCCGCATCGCGTTCTGCAGGTGCTCCAGGCTGCGGCCCTCGACGGCCTCGCCGTAGCCGACGTCGAAGAAGACCTGGTACACCTCCTTCCACGAGGCGTCCGGGTCGGCGATCATGTGCACGAAGTGCTCCATCGCGTGCGCGACGGCGGCCTCGGCCACCCGCCGGTAGGCCGCGTCGCCCGGCCGGTCGTACTCGGGGACGTGCCGCAGCACGCCCTTCACCATCACGCCGAGCAGGTCCGGCAGGCGGGGCCGCATCCAGCGCGCCTCCTCGGCCGGGACGTCCCGCCACGGCTCCTCCGTCAGGCCCTCCAGGACCGGTGATCCGGAGTGCGCGTCCTCGTACGCCGCGGTCACGGTGCCACCTCCCGATCGCCTTTCGCGAAAGCGCTCCCCGGGCGGCCGGCCGCCCGGTCGTCTCAACCTAGGCACGCCGCGCGGCGGGCGACACTCAGCCGCCTTCACCGTGCCGGGCGCCGTTTGTCAGCGCACTGACAAGGGGACCGCGCGAAACGGAAACGCCCCACCCGGCTCAAGTTCCCGTCAAACAGCGCATACCGGCCCGAGCGCGGGGTAGCCGCCGGGCATGCCCATTCACCGTTGAGGGAGTTGCATGATGGCCGATCGCGCCGGACGCGAGGATCCGAAACAGGAGCAGATGGCCGGCAGGCGGGTGAGCCCGGAGGGGACGCAGCTCACCACCGATCAGGGACTCCGGGTCGACGACACCGACAACTCGCTTTCCGCGGGCGAGCGCGGCCCGTCGCTGCTGGAGGACTTCCATCTCCGCGAGAAGATCACCCATTTCGACCACGAGCGGATTCCCGAGCGGGTGGTGCACGCGCGCGGCTCCGGAGCGTACGGGCATTTCACGCTGCACGAGTCGCTCGCCGAGTACACCACCGCCGAGTTCCTCACCGACACCTCGCTGACGACGCCGGTGTTCGTGCGGTTCTCCACCGTCGCCGGATCGCGCGGCTCGGCCGACACCGTCCGGGACGTCCGCGGCTTCGCGACGAAGTTCTACACGCGGCAGGGCAACTTCGACCTCGTCGGCAACAACATGCCGGTGTTCTTCATCCAGGACGGCATCAAGTTCCCCGATTTCGTCCACGCGGTGAAGCCGGAGCCGATGAACGAGATCCCGCAGGCGCAGTCGGCGCACGACACGCTGTGGGACTTCGTCCAGCTCCAGCCCGAGACCATGCACATGATGATGTGGGTGATGTCGGACCGGGCGATCCCGCGCAGCTACGCGATGATGCAGGGGTTCGGCGTCCACACGTTCCGGCTCGTCAATGCCGAGGGCCGCGGGACGTTCGTGAAGTTCCACTGGAAGCCGAAGCTCGGCACCCACTCGCTCGCCTGGGACGAGGCCCAGAAGATCAGCGGCAAGGACCCCGACTTCAACCGGCGCGACCTGTGGGACCGGATCGACGACGGCGACTTCCCCGAGTACGAGTTCGGGGTCCAGCTGGTGGCGGAGGAGGACGAGCACAGGTTCGGGTTCGACCTGCTCGACGCGACCAAGATCATTCCGGAGGAGGAGGTCCCGGTGCGGCCGGTCGGCACGATGGTGCTGGACCGCAACCCGGAGAACTTCTTCGCCGAGACCGAGCAGGTCGCCTTCCACCTCGGCAACGTCGTGCCCGGCATCGACTTCACCAACGACCCGCTGCTGCAGGGGCGGCTGTTCTCCTACCTGGACACGCAGCTGATCCGGCTCGGCGGCCCGAACTTCCCGCAGATCCCGGTCAACCGGCCGATCGCGCCGGTCCGCAACCACCACCGCGACGGCTACCACCAGATGGACGTCCACCCGGCGCAGGCGAGCTACCACAAGAACTCGCTGTCGGGCGGCTGCCCGGCGGTCGGCGGCGCGGGCTCGTTCAGCCACTACCAGGAGCGGGTGGACGGCAACAAGATCCGCAAGCGGAGCGAGAGCTTCGCCGACCACTACTCCCAGGCGACGCTGTTCTGGAACAGCATGGCCGACTGGGAGAAGGAGCACATCGTCGGCGCGTTCCGGTTCGAGCTCGGCAAGTGCGACCACATGCACGTCCGGGAGGGCGTCGTCGCGCACCTCAACCACGTCGACCACGACCTCGCCGTTCAGGTCGCCGAGGGCATCGGCGTGGCGCCGCCGGAGGCGGCCGTGACCGCCAACCACGGCCGCAGCTCGCCCGCGCTGAGCCAGGCCGATTCGCCGGCCGACTCCGTCCAGGGCCGCAAGATCGCGATCCTGGCCGCGGACGGTGTCGACGCGGGCGCGGTCACCGCGGTCGCGGACGCGCTCACCGGGGCGGGCGCGGTCTGCGACGTCCTCGCCGCGAAGGACGGCCGCGTCCGGGCGGACGGCGGCGGGCAGGTCGAGGTGACCCGGGCCATGCCGACCGTCGCGTCCGTCCTCTACGACGCGGTGTTCGTGCCGGGCGGCGAGGAGAGCGTCCAGACCCTCGCGCAGGACGGCGACGCCGTGCACTTCGTCGCCGAGGCGTTCGTGCACTGCAAGGCGGTCGGCGCCCTCGACGCCGGCATCGGGCTGCTGGAGCGCGCCGGGATCACGACCGTCGAGTTCGCCGACGGCAACGTCGTCAGCGACGACGGGGTCGTCACCGGCGAGGGGCCGGCCGCGCGGGAGGAGCTTCCCGCCAGGCTGATCGAGGCCGTCGCGGCGCACCGGCACTGGACGCGCGACAAGGCGCACGTGCCCGCCTGACGGCGGGACGCGCCCCGCCCGGGGAAGCGGGGCGGATCGGGGGACGGGGCCCGGTCCGGCGGACGAGCGGGACCGCCGGGCCGGGCCCCGCCCATGGCCGCTTTCTGCCAATTATTGTGTGGGCAACCTCACAGGGTGCGGTGTATCCGTCCTAATTTGAACGAAATTGTGAAAATATATCTTGTGCGACCGGCGCGCTAAATCGCTCCGGCCGGCGCGCCGAAACGCGCGCCTATCGGTCCGCATTGCGGCCGGATGACGTGCGCGGTCGGCCCTCCCGGCCGCCGCGCCCCGCCGTGCAAGCGGACGCTGACATGCGGTTTCCGGGCCGGGACGGCCGCGCGCGGAGGCCTCCCGGCGGACGGCCGGTTGCCGGACTGGGCAGCCCGGCAGGCCCCGGACTGCCCAGGGGTGCAGTTCAGAGATTCCCATTTCTGTAGCAAGATGACGCCCGTCCGGTCGGCATATCCGGCCCTTCTCCGGAAGGGCGCCCGGGGTCGTTAATTGGAGGGAGCGTCCATGACCGCGTCCGTTATCGAGCGATTCCGCGAGCTGGTCGTCGACGAGTCCGATCCCTTCTACTTCGACCACCCGCTCGACCATGTGCCGGGCATGCTGCTGTTCAGCGGCCTGCTGGAGCTGGCGGCCCGCGCGGACGGGCTGCGGGCGGGCGGCCGGCGGCCGGCGCGGGTCGCCGCCGGGCTCGACTTCACCCGGTTCTGCGAGCTGGACCGCGGCACCACGCTGTCCTGCCGCCCCGTCCCCGGCCGCAACCGCGCCTGGACGGTCGCCGCGCGGCAGTCCGGCCGGGAGGTGTGCGGCGGGTCCATCGCGTTCGCCGACGCCGGCCCGGCGGTGCCGCCGGCCGCGCCTCGCCCGCCGGCCCCGGCGCGGCCGGCCCCCGCCCGCCTCGTGCACCGGGACAGGCCCGGCAACGTCCTGGTCGGCGCGCCGGTGCGGCGCGGCCGGAGCGTGGTCGAGTGCGCGGTCCTGCAGCCGGAGGGGGCGCGTCCCGGCGAGCCGCGCGGGCCCGTGGAGATCGTGGAGGCGGGCCGGCAGTTCGCCACGATGCTGGAGCACGAGGAGCACGGCCGCCCCATGGACGCGACGCTGCTGTGGGTGATGCTGCGGCTGGACGTCCCCTACCGCGTCGGCCGCGACGTGCCGCTCGTGCTGCGCTGGCTCACCGCCCGCGCGCCCGGCCGCCGCTCCCGCTGCGCCGCGGTCCTCGCGGACGCCTCCAGCGGCGCCGATCTCGGCTCCCTCACCTACGAGGCGTACGCCGTGGACCCCGAGCAGTACGCGCGCACCCGGGCGCGGTGAACGCCGCGATGAGGTTCGTGACGCTCGCCCCCCGCCTGCTCTTCACGCTGGGCGCCGGGGTTCTGACCTGCGGGATCGCCCTGCACGCGGGACGGGACGGCGCGGCGGGGACGCTCGCGGCCGGACTGCTGGCGGCCTACCTCGGCTGGCTGCTCCTGGAGGCCCCGGTCACCTTCCGCCGCTCGCCCGCCCCGCCCGCCGACACGCGCACGCTGCTCCCGTACGCGCTGGCCCGAGTCCTGCTCGTCGCCGGCGCGTCGCTGCGGCCGCTGCCCTGGGACCGCTGGACGCCGTGGCTGCTCGCCCCCTGCGCCGTGTTCGCCGCCGGCGTCGCGCTGCGGCAGGCCGCGATCCGCGCGCTCGGCCGGTTCTACTCGCACCACGTGATGCGGCAGGACGGCCACCGGGTCGTCACGGGCGGGCCGTACGGGGTCGTCCGGCATCCGGCGTACGCGGGGATGCTGCTCGCCAACCTCGGCTTCACCGCGTTCTTCCCCCATCCGGTGACCGTCGCGGCGCTGCTCCTGCTGGCGGGCGCCGTGGCCCGGCGGATCCGGGTGGAGGAACGGGCGCTCCTCGACGTTCCGGGCTATGCGCAGTACGCCGCCGGAAGGCCGCGCGTGCTGCCGGGAGTGTGGTGACGGTGAGCGAGATCGGGCACAAGTTCGCGCGGCTGGAGGCGCTGCGCGCGGCGGGGCTCCCCGTCCCGGACCTGTTCTGCCTGCCGGCGGCCGAGTTCGACCGGGCGCTCGGCGCGCTGCCCCTCCCGCCGCCCTCGGCCGCGCCGGCCGCCGACTGGTGCGCCTCGGCGGCGTCGGCGCTGGCGAAGGCCGTCCCGGGCGAAGACCTCGCCGCCGGGCTGCTGGCCGCCTTCGACGACCGCATCGGCCCCGGTGGCATGGCGGCCGTGCGCGCGTGCGTCGTGCCGGGACGCGGCGGCGGGGGAGAGGACTCCGAGGACGACCCGTTCGCCGGGATGAGCGACAGCTTCCTGTACGTCCGGCGGGACGGCCTGCTGGAGGCGGTGGCGCGCTGCTGGGCGTCGGCGTTCAAGCCGGGAGCGGTCCGCTACCGGGCGCACAGGGGGCTCGATCCCACCGCCGCGCGGGTCGCGGTCGGCGTCCAGCGCATGGTGCCGGGGACCCGCTCGTTCGTCGCGTTCACCCGCGACCCCCGTGACGGGACCCGGCACCACATCATCGCCGCCGCGTACGGGATCGGTGAGGGCGTCGTCCAGGAGAGGGCCGACATCGACCATTACTTCGTCGACCCGGTGACGGGCACCGTCCGAGCCGAGGTCGCGACCAAGCGGCGCATGGTCGGGCCGCCCGCGGAAGGCGAGACGGACCCGAGGGTGGCCGAGGTGCCGGAGAGGCTCGGCGGCGTCCCCGTGCTGACCGACGAGGAGGCGCAGCACGTGGCCGACCTGGCCGCCCGGGTGGAGGAGTACTTCGGCCGGCCGCAGGACATCGAGGGCGCCTTCACCGCGGACGGCGCCGTCCACCTCCTCCAGGCGCGTCCGCTCGCGGAGAGCGCGCAGGACGACGGGCCCCGCGTCCACTGGGGGAACCACAACATCACCGAGAGCTTCCCGGGAGTCTCGGGCGCGCTCACCTACTCCCAGGCGCGCGTGTTCTACGAACTGGCCTTCACCGACCTGTACCGGCGGATGGGCGTGCCCGCGCGGCGGCTCCGCGCGGACGCGCACCGGCTGCCGCGCATGGTCGGGCACCTCGACGGCCGCGTCTACTACCGGCTGGACGACTGGCAGGAACTGCACGGCCGGCTGCCCGTGTTCGATCTGATCCGCGCCGGATGGGAGGACGGCATGGGCATCACGGGCGATGTCCGCGCGGCGCGGCGCCGGTCGCGGGCCCGGGCCGCCGCGGCCCTGCCCGCGGTGGCCCTGCGCGCCGCCGGTCACCCGCGTGCCACCGCGCGCTTCCTGCGCTGGTGGGACGGTGTGATGGACGAGGTCCACGCCCCGGCCGCCCGCCCGCTCGCCGAGCGGCCGCCCGAGGAGCTGATCGCCCTGTACCGGCGGGTGTGGGCGGAGGCGTCGGTGCGCTGGGGCGTCACGCTCGCGAACAGCGTCTACGGCCTGCTCGCCCTGCGCGCCGGCACCGCGCTGCTGCGCCGCTGGGCCGGCGCCGGGCCCGAACTGCTCGCCGGCCTGCTGTGCGGCGGCCGCGAGAGCCGCTCGCTCGCCGCCGTGCGCGCCGCCGTCGCCCTCGCCGAGCACGCCGCCGCGGTCCCGGACCTGAAGGCCGCGCTGCTCGCCGCCGGCCCCGCCGGGGAGGACGGCGGAGACCGCCTGCGCGCCGTCTGGGACGACATCGCGGCGGGCCGGCACGGCTCGCACCTGGCCGCCGAGTCCCGCGACTACCTGCGGCGCTACGGCGACCGCGCGATGCACGACCTCAAGCTCGACGCGCCCACGCCCCGGCAGCGGCCCTGGATGCTCGCGGAGATGCTCGTCCCGCTCGTCCGGCAGGGCGCCACGGTCGCCGGCAGCCGCGCCGGCGAGGCGCGCGCGGCGGCCGAGGCCCGGCGGCGGCTGCGGTCGGCCTGCCGCGGCCCGGCCCGCCGTGCCGTGCTGAACGTGCTGCTGGCCGCCATGCGCCGGCTCGTCCGGATCAGAGAGGACACCCGGTTCTGCCGCACCCAGCTGTTCGGGCTGTCCCGCGTGATCCTGTGGCGGCTCGGCGCCGACCTCGCGGAGGCGGGCGCCCTCGACGACCCGGTGGACGTCCTCGACCTCACCGTGGAGGAGGTCCTCGGCGCGTTCGACGGCACCCTGCCCGGCTCCGGCCCGTGCGGGCTGCGCGGGCTGGTCGCCGTGCGGCGCGCCGAACGCGACCGCCACCGGGGCGCGCCGCCCCCGCCCGCGCTGCTGTCGCTGCCCGCCGGGCGTCCCGTCGCGGCGGCCCTCGCCGGCGCCCGCCCGGCCGGCGCCGCCGGGGGCCGGGACGGGGACGTGCTGCGCGGGCTCGGATCGAGCGGCGGGACCGTCCGGGGCCGCGCCAAGGTCGTCCTCGACCCCGGCGTCCCGCCCGGCGACTGCGCCGGCCGGATCCTCATCGCCAGGGAGACCGACCCCGGCTGGCTCTCTCTCATGATCGCCGCGTCCGGCCTGGTCGTCGAGCGGGGCACCCTGCTCTCGCACACCGCCGTCACCGGACGGCTGCTCGGCGTGCCGGCCGCGGTCGCGGTCGGTGGCGCCGTCGACCGCATCCCGGACGGAGCGTGGATCGAGCTGGACGGGCGCGCCGGCACGGTCCGGATCCTGGACGACCGCGCCCGCTGATGACGGGCCGCGCCGGACGCCGCCGGCGCGGCCCCTGACACCCCGCAGCACCAGAGGAGTCGGCACGTGGACGAAGGAGTGTTCGGCAGGGCCGCCCAGGAACGGGCGATCGCCGAGATCGAGGCGGAGGTCGCGCGGCTGTGCGAGCTGCTCGCCGAGGGCCGCGCGATGGGCCTGGACGACGGCCGGGAGATGGTCGGCGGCGCCATGTCGGAGTTCCTGCTGGAGTTCTTCGACCTCGTCCGCGCCAAGGGCTCGGGACCCGGCATGCGCGGAATGATCACGCTGCCGCTGCTGGTGCACGGCGCGGAGACCGGCGAGCCGGCCCCCGCCGCGCCGATCGCCGTGGTCCACCTGCTGTGGTGGGCGTCCGCGCGCCACCTCGACGACCTGACCGACGCGCCGGGGGCGCCCGGCGCGTCCGGCGCCGCCGCGGGCGCGAAGGTGCTGACCGCGCTCGCCGTCGGCAGCCACCTGCCCGCCCGGCTCCTCGCCGGCCTGCCGGTGCCCGCCGCGACCCGCGCCGCGCTCGGCGAGGAGCTGTCGCGCGGCTGGCTGGACGCCGTGGACGGCCAGCTCCGCGACCTCACCGGCCGCGCGGCGGCGGCCACGCCCGACTCCGTGCTGCACGGCTACGCGGGCAAGACCGGCGCCCCCTACGCGATGGCCGCCGCGGCGGCGGCGTGCCTGGCCGGCGCGGACCGCGGCCGCACCGCCCGGTGGCGGGCGTTCGGGCGGTCGCTCGGCGTGCTGCGCCAGCTCGTCAACGACCAGCGCGACCTCGCGTCCGGCCGGCACGAGGACCTCGCCAACGGCACCGCGACGTTCCTGCTCGTCCACCTGCTGTCCGCCCTGCCCGCCGGGCGGCGCCGGGAGGCGCTCGCGCTGCACGCCGCCGCCCGGCACTCGGCGGCCGCGCGCGCCGAGCTGGCCGCCCGGATGCTGGACGAGGACGTCCTCGACTCCTACGCCGCCGCCGTCGCGCCGCTCGTCGAGCGGGCGCACGGCCTCCTCGACCAGCTCGGCGGCTCGAGCGGAGCTCGCCGATCGATCGGCGGCGAGCCGGGCTGCGTCCGGGAGCTGCACGGGCTGGTCGACGAGACCGTCGGCCACCTGCCCGGGTTCCGGCTGGCCGTGGCCTAGGGAGAGGACGCGATGACCGCTCCCTGCGGACTCTCCGACATCCTCGTCTCCGGCGGCCCGCGGGTCGCCACCGCGATCGGCGAGGCCCTGCACGGCCACCCCGCCTACCTGCCGATCCGGCGCGCCGCCGGCCCGATGTTCGGCGGCCGCGGCGAGACCTGCACCCGGCTGATCGCCCTCGTGCTCACCGGCGGGCCGCTGCCGGCCGACGACCTCGGCCGCTTCCGCGACCTCGGCGTCCTCGCGGCGCGGCAGGCGATCCCGCTGCCGGTGCTGTCGGAGGTGTGGGACCTCGCGCTCGCCGCCGCCGCCCGCACCTGCTGGACGATCGCGCCCGCCGGCCACTTCGCCGAGATGGCCGAGCTGACCGCGCACGCGGCGCGGCTCGCGATCGGCGCCCGGGAGGCGTGCATCCAGGGCTACGCGGAGGCGCCCCGCGAGGGCGGCCGGTCGCGGCCGCTGCGCCGGCTGCTCGCCGAGACCCTGATCGACGGCGCGCCCGCGGGCGTCATCGCCGAGGCGGCCGGCGTCCGGCTCGCCCCCGCCTACCTCGTGCTGCTGTGCGAGGCGCCCGCCGCGGCCTCCTGCTGGGAGCGGGCGAGCGAGCGCCTGGACGGCTGGGACGGCGTCCTGTACTCCGGCGACCTGTCCGGCCTCATCGCGCTGTTCCCGGCGGCCGATCCGCTGTGCGCCGAGAGCCGCGCCGCCGAGTTCACCGCGTCGCTGGCCGCCCGGGCGCGCGGCCCGGTGCACGCCGCGGAGGCGTTCCGGCGCGGCCTCGCCGGCATCCCCGAGGCGCTGGAGGAGGCGTCCCGCGTGCTGACCGTCGCCAAGGCCATCCCCGACGCCGAGGACCGCCCCTACCGGGCCGACGAGCTGCTGGTCGAGCTGGCCATCCTGGACCAGCCCGCGATCCGCGGCCGGCTCGCCGCCGTGCTGAAGCCGCTCGACGCCGGCACCGACCTGCGGCGCACGCTGGAGGTGCTGCTCGCCTGCAACCTCGACCGCGAGCGCGCCGCCCGGGAGCTGTGGATCCACCGCCGCACCCTGCACTACCGGCTGGACCGCATCCGGGACCTGTCGGGCGTCGACCCCAGCTCGGCGCGCGGCATCCAGCTGTTCCGCGCCGCGCTGACCTCGGCGCGGCTCGCGAGCGACCGGGCCCCGCGCACGGAGCGCGACGGGCACCGCGCCGAGGAGACCTCCCTGCCCCCGCCGCTCAGCGCCTGAAGGAGACCGATGGACTTCCCCCTGCCGCACCGTCCGGGCGTCCCGCTGGACGAGGGGCACCTGCGGCTCCTGCGCGCGCGGCCGCTGGTCCCGGCCGCGGTGGCGGGCCGCGACGCGCTGCTCGTGACCCGGCACGCCGACGTCCGGGCGGTCCTGTCCGACGACCGGTTCAGCCGGGAGGCGTGGCACGGCGGCACCCTCTTCGCCCGGACGCCGGAGTCCCTCGCCCTGGCCGCCGCCGACCCGCCGGTGCACACCCGGCGCCGGCGGGCCGTCCGGGCGTGGTTCACGGCCCGCCGCGCGGAGGCCGGCCGCCCCCGCGCGGCGGCGCTCGCCGGCCGCCTGCTGGACGGCATGGCGGCGGACGGCCCGCCCGCCGACCTCGTCGCCCGGTTCGCGACGCCGTTCCCGTACGCGGCCGTTTGCGGCATGCTCGGCGTCCCGGCCGGCGACCTCGGCCTGCTGCTGCCGTGGGCGAGCGCGCTGATGTCGGCCGGCCACCACCCCGAGGAGGAGGTCGCGGCGGCGCACGAGGGCATGCGGGGCTACTTCGCCGAGCAGGTCGCGGCCCGCCGGGCGCTGTCCGGCGGCGACCTGCTCACCGCGCTCGTGCACGGCTCGGACCTGACCGACGAGGAGATCACCGTGTTCGGGGCGGGGCTGCTGATGGCGGGCGGCGAGACCACGTCCGCCTTCCTCGGGGCCTGCGTGCTCGACCTGGCGTCGCGTCCGGGGCTCGCCGCCCGGCTGCGCGCCGACCCGTCACTGATCCCGTCCGCGGTCGAGGAGTACCTGCGCTGGGTCTGGTTCGCCGGCACCGGCGGGCATCCGCACGTCGCGCTGGCCGGCGCCGAGCTCGCCGGGACGTCGATCGCGCGCGGGCAGGTCGTGGTCCCGCTCACCGATGCCGCCAACCGCGACCCGGCGGCCTTCCGGGGAGCCGACCTTTTCGACCCGGCGCGGTCCCCGAACCCGCACCTCGGCTTCGGCCACGGCCGCCACAGGTGCCTGGGCGCGCACCATGCCCGCGTGCAGCTCCAGACCGCGCTGGCCGCGCTCCTCCGCCGGTTCGACGATCTCGCTCCGGCGGTGGACCCCGCGCACCTGGCCTGGCGCGAGCGCATGTTCCTGCGCGGCGTCTGGCAACTCCCGCTCACCTGGTCCGGGCGAACCCCGCGGTGAGCGGCGGGCAGGTACTGCCGGGCGGTGCGATGAGGGGATGGAGCGTCCGGGCCGGCCGGTTCGTTTTCGGGAGCTATGCGCCTCTGCCGTCCGCGGTGTCCGCGGTGCTGTGGGCGTACGGGGTCACCGGGCTGTTCGCCGCCGTCGACCCGTCGGGCTCGGGGTGGCGGCCGGGAGGCGGGACGGCGGTCGCCGCGGGGACGCTGTTCGTCGACCTGCTGCTCATGCGGGCACTGGACGACGTCCGCGACCTCGACTACGACCGGCGCTTCCATCCCGGGCGTCCGCTGGCGTCCGGCGCGGTGCGCGTGCGGGACCTCGGCGTGCTGTACGGCGCGGGCGCCATGGTGCTCCTGGCGCTGAACGCGGTGTGGCCGTGGCGGGCCGGCGTCCTGACCGTCCAGCTCGGCTACGCGGCGGCGGCCGTGTGGGCCTACCGGCGGTGGGGGCGGCCTCCGGGCGACAGGCTGTTCACGAGCCTGCTGGTGAGCCTGCCCGCGCCCGTCCTGCTGCACCTCTACCTGTACGCCGGCTACCTCGACTCGGCCGGGCACGGCCCCGATGCGTACGGCCTCGTCGCCCTCGCGGTGGCGGTGCCGGCGGCGGGTCACGCGGAGCTGGCAGGGAAGCTCACGCGGGTCCCGCAACCGGGGGAGCGGACCTACGTGACGGCGCTCGGCCTCACCGGCGCCCTCGCGCTCGCCCTCGCGGTGGCCGTGCTGTCGGCGGGGCTGCTCGCCGCCTTCGCCAGGCCCGGCTGGTGGACGCTGGTCGCGGTCGCCCCGCTCGCCGTCCCGGCGGTCGCCGCGCGGGACTTCGCGCGCGGGCGCGACCGGTGGCCGCGCCCCGCGATCGCCGCCTACCCGCTGCTGGTCTTCGCGGCCTGCGCCGCGCTCGGCCTCGCCCGCTGACGGCGCGGCCGTCCCGCGCGTCAGGCCAGGCCCATCTCCCGCCGGACGTTCGCGAACTCCACCGCCATCGCGTCCGCCAGCGCGCGGGCGCCCGACAGCGGCCGCACCATCACGCAGAACTCGTCGATCAGCCCGGCGTCGTCGTGGTGCAGGAAGTCGCAGCCGTGCACCTCCCGGTCGCCGACCCGCGCCTTGAACACGAGCGCGTGGTCGCGGCCGTCGCCGATCTCCCGGACGTAGCGGAAGCCGGTGAACACCCGGGTCACCGCGCGCAGGATCGCGGTGACCGCGGCCCGCCCCTCGTACGGCGCGAACGCCACCGGGCTGAGGAACACGACGTCCTCGGCCAGCAGCGCCGGGAGGGCGTCGATGTCGCCCTTCTCAATGGCCGCGCGGAACGGGTGCATGGGGCCCACCTCCAGGCTCGGATCATCGGCTCGCCCCGTGGGACGTGGCGAAAGCCTAGAGGGAGCGGGGCCCGGCCGCGATCACCGCGTGCCGCGTCAGGTGCCCGGCCGCAGCAGGATCTTGATCGCGCCGTCCTGCTTCTTCTGGAACATCTCGTACGCCTGCGGCGCCTTCTCCAGCGGCCAGCGGTGCGTCGCGAGGTCCATCACGCCGAGCGGGTCGGCGTCGTCGGAGACGAGCGGCAGCAGCTCGTCGATCCACCGCTTGACGTGCGCCTGGCCCATCCGCAGCCCGATGCCCTTGTCGAACATCCTCAGCATCGGCATCGGGTCGGTCATGCCGCCGTACACACCGATGACGGAGATGGTCCCGCCGCGGCGGACGATCTCGATCGCGGTGTTGAGCGCGGCGAGCCGGTCGACGCCGACGCGCTGCATCACCGGCGCGGCGGACTTCCCCGGCATCAGCCCGGTGAGGGTCTGCGCCAGCTTCGCGCCCGGCGAGCCGTGCGCCTCCATGCCGACCGCGTCGATCACCGAGTCGGTGCCGCGCCCCCCGGTGAGCTGGCGGACCGCGTCCGGCACGTCGTCGGCGTCGTCGGCGTCGATCACCTCGATGCCGTGCCGGCGGGCCATCTCCAGCCGCTCCGGCACGAGGTCGACCGCGATCACGCGGTGCCCGCGGTGGCGGGCGATCCGGGCCGCCATCTGGCCGATCGCGCCGAGGCCGAGCACGGTGACCGTCCCGCCCTCGGGGATCCCGGCCCACTCGACGGCCTGCCGCGCGGTGGGCAGCACGTCCGACAGGTAGACGAACCGCTCGTCCGGCGGGCCCTCCGGCACCTTGATCGGGCCGAAGTGCGCCTGCGGGACGCGCAGGTACTCGGCCTGCCCGCCCGGAACCTGCCCGTAGAGCCGCGTGTACCCGAACAGGGCCGCGCCCGAGCCCTGCTCGCGGACCTGCGTCGTCTCGCACTGCGCGTACAGCTGCATGGTGCACATGTGGCAGCGGCCGCAGGAGATGTTGAACGGGATCACCACGCGGTCGCCCGGCTTGACGTGCGCGACGTCCGGGCCGGTCTCCTCGACGATGCCCATCGGCTCGTGGCCGAGGATGTCGCCCTCGCTGAGGAACGGCCCGAGCACCTCGTACAGGTGCAGGTCCGATCCGCAGATGCCGGACGAGGTGACCCTGATGATCGCGTCGTCCGGTTCCTTGAGCTGCGGGTCGGGCACGGTGTCGACGCGGACGTCGCGCTTGCCGTGCCAGGTGACGGCCTTCATGTTGCTCCTCCTCGGACGCGGTGGGCCCCTCCGGGCCGCCCTACCCCGACGAGCGGGGCGAAACGTCCGTCAGGGGCAGCGGTGGGCGCGCGCCGCCGCGCGGACGGCGGCGACCCGGGTGGCCCACAGGTGCGGCGCCGCGAGCCGGTACGCCTCCGGCCCGGGACCGGGCCGGAGCCGGAATCCGCGCGCGTCGCGGGCCTCCCAGCCGGTGCGGCGTCCGCACAGGTCGAGGACGTGCGTCACCGTCCCGGCGGGGTGGCCGTCGTGCCGCAGGTGCCAGCGGTGGGCGTCGCGGTCGGCGAGGGTGAACTGGTACAGCCGCCAGCCGGGGGCGACGCGGTGCGCCAGGTCGAGCGTGACGAGCGGCTGCCCGTCGCTCCGCTCGCGGGCCGGGGGCGGCGCGGGCCCGGCCGGAGGGGAGCGG
>NZ_SMJW01000129.1 GCF_004348335.1 Actinomadura bangladeshensis
AACCGAGGCCGAAGCCGCCACACCGGAGTTTTTCCACACCCCCGCACCAACGCGGCGGCAAAGCCACCGCACCGAAAGTTCCACGGCCCCGCCTCACCACAACCCCGCACCAACGCGGCGGCGAAGCCGCCGCACCGGGGGTTTCACGGCCCCGCTCACCGCAACCCCGCACCGAGCGGCGGCGAAGCCGCATCGGGGGTTCCAGGGGGTCGCCCCCCTGGGCAAACACCGCGGGCCCCCGCGAAGCTGACCGAAAGATCAGCGAGCATGGCGAGCCGCCACGTGCCCCTGGTCGGACTCGAACCGACACAATGGCTCTTTTAGGGAGCCTGCCTCTGCCATTGGGCTACAGGGGCGGCGTCATCATATCGAGTCAGGGGCTCGCAGCGGCGCGTCCTTTCACGGGGTGCGGGCACACGGCCGGGTCCGGCCAGTTCGACAAGAGCTGTCAAGGCGCGTCGAAGGCCACGGCGCGGGCCGCCGGACGTCCCCTCCCCCGGCTTACCTCGGCGGACGGGGTTCAGGCGCGCGCGTTCTCCCGGGGCCGTCCGGCGGCGAGTTCGAATTCCTTGCGCGGCCGTTCCAGTTCGGCGAGGGAGACGATTTCGCGGCGGAAGAAGAGCGCGAGCGTCCAGTCCATGGTGATGCGGAACTTGCGGTTGACGGTCGGCATCCGCGACAGGTGGTAGGTGCGGTGCATGACCCATGCGGGGAGGCCGCGGACCTGCAGCCCGTAGACGTTCGCGACGCCCTTGTGCAGGCCGAGGCTGGCGACCGAGCCGACGTAGGCGTGCTTGTACGGCTTTCGCGGTTTTCCGCGCAGGTCCGCCACGATGTTGTCGGCGAGGCGCTTGGCCTGCCGGACGGCGTGCTGGGCGTTGGGCGCGGTGAACTCGCCCTTCCCGCTGAGGTCGGGGACGGCGGCGTTGTCGCCGGCCGCGTACACGTTCGGGAGCCCTTCGACGGTGAGTTCGGCGGTCGTCTTGACGCGTCCCTTGCCGTCGATCGGGAGGTCGCTGTCCTGGACGACGGGGTGCGGTTTCACACCGGCCGTCCAGACGAGGGTTCCAGCGTCGAACTCCTCGCCGTCGCTGAGCACGATGTGGCGATTCTCGGCGGATTTCAGCAGCGTCCTCATCTTGACCTCGATGCCGCGGCGGCGCAGGGCGTGGGCGGTCCAGCGGCCCATCTCGGGTCCCACTTCGGGCAGGATCCGGTCGGTCGCCTCGACCATCACCCAGCGCATCTCGCCGGGGTCGATGTTCGGGTACCACTTGCAGGCGTCCCGGGCCATGTCCTCCAGTTCCGCCATGGCCTCGATGCCCGCGAATCCGGCCCCGACGAAGACGAAGGTCAGCGCGCGCCTGCGGACCCGCTCGTCGCCGGGATTGGCGGCGGCGATGTCGAGCTGGTGCACGATGTGGTTGCGCATGAAGATCGCCTCTTCGACGGTCTTGAAGCCGATCCCGTTTTCGGCGAGCCCGGGGATGGGCAGCGTCCGCGAGATCGAGCCGGCCGCGACGACGAGGATGTCGTAGGGGATGTCGCGTTCGGCGACGCCGTCGGTCCGGGTCCCGGCGGGGCAGATGGTGACGCGCCGGGCCGCATTGTCGATCCGCGTCACGAACCCGTTCACGATCCGGCAGCGGTGCAGGACCTTGCGCAGCGGTGCGACCACGTGGCGCGGCTCGAGGTTTCCGGCCGCGGCCTCGGGAAGGAAGGGCTGGTAGGTCATGTAGGACTGGGGATCGATGACGGTGACGGCGACCTCGCCGCGGCGCAGTTCGGCGCGGAGCCTCTTCTGCAGGCGCAGGGCCGTGTACATGCCGACGTACCCGCCGCCGACGACCACGATCTGCTTGGCGGACCCCCCGCCGCGCCCCGAGGCGACCGCGGGCCCGCTCGTCCGAGTTGTTGTTGAAGGCATGTCGGTGGCGATACCCGCCTGCCCGCGGCGCGAACTTCATGCCCCGGTCCGGCATCTCACCGGATGTACCACCAGAAATGAGACGGCGGGGACAGGGCCGGACGGGGGCGCCAAGCGGCCGCGGGCGGCGGACCGGGACAGGGGCCGGTCACCACGCCCCGGCCGCTTGGCCAAGGCCCTGCCCCGTCGTCGCTCCTCACCAGGGGACGCGCCATGCAACGACTGATCTGGGGGACGCTCGCCGCCACCGCCGCCACCGCCGCACTCGCCGGATGCGGATCCGGCTCGAACGGGGGCCACGCGTCGTCCAGCGGCGGCACGGCGCCGACGCGGGCGGGCACGTCCGCACCGGCGGCCGAGGCCCCGGGCCCGGGGACCGGCACCCCGGGCGGCGGAGCCAGGAGCAGCGGCGGGACGCCCGGCGCCGCGGGTTCCGGCAACGCCGCGGGACGCCCGCGCTGCACCAGCGGGATGCTCAGCGCCTCGCTCACCGACCTCGGCGCCGCGGCGGGCAACCGCTACGCCACGCTCGTGCTGACGAACAAGTCCGGGAAGCACTGCACGACCGGCGGCTGGTCGGGTCTCCAACTGGCCGGCGCGGACGGGACGATCCCGACGAACGTCGTCCGCGAGGGCACCGCGCACACGATCACGATCGACAACGGCGGCCACGCCTACGAGCGGCTGCACTGGGGGGCCGTCCCCGCCGGGGACGAGCCGGACACCGACCGCTGCGAGCCGGTTCCGGGCACGCTCAAGGTGATCCCGCCCGACAACACCGAGCAGATCGCCACCGGCTGGACCTACGGGGCGGTCTGCCGGCATGGCCGGATCCGACTCCAGCCGCTCACGACGAACCCGGAGCCCCGCTGACAGCCGCCGACTGCGTTGACCTGCGGCGTGTTGTTGTTATGAGCGCGTCGAAAACAACAACACGCCGCAGGTCAACGTTGGGGGACCCGGGTGATGTTCGTGGGCCGCGCTAGTCGAAGTCGCGGGCGCGGGTGAGGACCGTGTCCAGCATGGCCTCGGTGACCCGGCCGGTGAAGGTGTTCTGCTGGCTCGGGTGGTAGCAGCCCAGCAGCAGGACGGGGTCGCGCCGGGCCACCGAGGGCGGCGGCACCAGTTCCGCCTCCGCGCCGTGGCCGAACTTCGGCCGGGGCCGCGGCACCCCGTATCCGGCCTGCTTGAGCGCGGGCCACACGCCCTGCCAGGCGAACCCGCCGAGGCACAGCACGCAGCGGACGCTCGGCGCGACCATCTCGACCTCGCGGGCCAGCCACGGCAGGCAGGTGGTGCGCTCCAGCGGCGTCGGCTTGTTGTCGGGCGGCGCGCAGCGGACCGTCGCCGCCATCCGCGCGCCGATGAGCCGCTGCCCGTCGCCCGCGTGGACGCTGGTCGGCCGCGTCGCGAGCCCCACCCGGTGCAGGGACGCGAACAGCCAGTCGCCGGACCGGTCGCCGGTGAAGATGCGCCCGGTGCGGTTGCCGCCGTGGGCCGCGGGGGCCAGCCCGACGATCAGGATGCGCGGCTCCGGGTCGCCCCATCCGGCGATCGGACGCCCCCAGTACTCCTCGTCCGCGAACGCGCGGCGCCGCTGCACGGCGACCTTCTCCCGCCACGCGACGAGCCGGTCGCAGGCGCGGCACACCGACTGGCGGGCGCACAGCTCGTCCAGATCGGGCGCCTTCGCGGCCAGCTCGACGACCTCGCCCGTGCCGTGGGCGACGGGGGTGTCCGGTGTCGCGGGGTCCTCCGGCCATCCGGATCCGGGCGGCACGAAGGGAGCGTTGGCGGTGGGCATACCACCGATCGTCCCACGCCGCGCCCGGTGGCCGGGTTCCGCCCATGGCGGGTGCGGACCGTGCCCGGTCGGTACGATGCGTTCGCCGGTCGGGGAGGCGGGTGTCCGGCGCCGCCATGGGCCAAGCGGGAGGCAGGAGTGTCGAAACCGGGCTGGTACCCCGATCCGTACGGCACCGGGAGCCTGCGCTGGTGGGACGGCCGGATCTGGACCGAGCGCCTCAACCCCGAGCCGGACCGGCCGCCGCGCCTGCACCCGCCGCGGCCGGCCCGCGAACCGGCCCGGGAGGAGACGCCGGCCTCCTACTCGGCCCCCTACGCCGCGCCGCACGCGCAGCGGCCCACCTGGGAGCGCGCCCCGTCCGTGCGGGCGCTGGACGTGAACGTGCACGGCCTGAACCTGTACGCCGACGACCAGCTCGTCGCCTACGGGGACGCCTCGCTCACCTGGCCGCGGGTGGAGTGGGTGGCGTACTGGGCGGCGGAGCGCCCGGCCGGTTCCGGCCACCGCACCGGGGCGCAGCAGTGGATCTTCCAGGCGGGTCGGTTCCCGTTCCGCGGCGGCCCCCGCGTCGAGGTGGTCCTCGAACCGGGCGCCGTGCCGGACGCCGTGCCGGGCGTGGACGGGGAGCCCGAGCACGTCTGGGGGCGGCTCATCCAGCTCTGCCAGGAGCACG
The DNA here is from genome assembly GCF_004348335.1 of Actinomadura bangladeshensis. Classification (GTDB taxonomy): domain Bacteria; phylum Actinomycetota; class Actinomycetes; order Streptosporangiales; family Streptosporangiaceae; genus Spirillospora; species Spirillospora bangladeshensis. The sequence goes on from NZ_SMJW01000129.1 coordinate 4,408, forward strand.
CCGAGCGGCGGCTGGTCGCGGAGCTGGCGCAGCACGTCCGGGCCGGGGAGTCGGTCGACGTGGCGCAGGGGCTGACCGTCCACCCGGGCGGCGTGCGCGGCAACCGGGTGTCGCTGAGCTGGTCGTCGATCTCCGGCGCGACCGTCGACCGGGGCCGGGTCTGGATCCAGCAGGCCGCGAGCAGTTCGCCGATCCTCTACGTCCCGCAGCAGAACCCGAACGCGGTGCTGATCCCGGCGCTGCTGGCGCTGCTCAAGCACTGAGCGCGGGCCGCGCGGTCACAGCAGCGACCAGGCGATGCCGTCCAGGATGTCGTGCTCGCTGACGACGACGGCGCCGAACCCGTACTCCCGCATGATGCGGTCCAGGATCAGCGCGCCCGCGCCGATCACGTCGACGCGGCCCGGGTGCATGACGCCGATCCGGGCGCGCTCGGCGCGGGTCGCGTGCAGCAGCCGCCGCGTCACCTCGTGCACCTGGGTGGCGGTGATGCGGGACAGGTGGATGCGGGACGGGTCGTACTCCGGCAGGTCGAGGGCGATCCCGGCGACCGTGGTGACCGAGCCGGCGAGGCCGACGAGCGTGCGCGCCTCGTCGACCGGGACCCGCTCCCGGACGGTGGCGAGCGCCGCGTCGATGTCGGCGGCGGCGCCCGAGATCTGCTCCGGCGAGGGCGGGTCGCCCTTCAGGTGCCGCTCGGTCATCCGCACGCAGCCGATGTCGATCGAGCGGGACGCGTCGGCCGAGGAGCTGCCGAGCACGAACTCGGTGGAGCCGCCGCCGATGTCGACGACCAGGTAGGGGCGGGCGGGCCGCAGCTCGGCCAGCTCGCGGGTGGCGCCCATGAAGGACAGCTCGGCCTCCTCGTCCCCGGTGATCACCTCGGGGACGACGCCGAAGATGTCGACGACGCCGCGGACGAAGTCGCTGCGGTTCGCGGCGTCGCGGGTCGCGCTGGTCGCCACGACCCGGGTCTTGATCGGGCCGCGCCCGGCGCCGCCGCCGTGCCGCTCGATCAGCTCGGCGTAGCCGCGCATCGCGGTGAACGTGCGCTCCAGCGCGGCGGGCGAGAGCCGCCCGGTCTCGTCAACGCCCTCGCCCAGCCGGACGATCTCCATCCGGCGCTCGACGTCGGTGAGCCGGCCGCCGCCCTCGCCGGACTCGATGTCGGCGATCAGCAGACGGACCGAGTTCGTCCCGCAGTCGATGGCCGCGACCCGTGTCACTCGTCCTCCCCCGGTTCGGCGCCGGCGTCCTCGTCCCGCGCGCGTCCGGCCTCGACGCAGGGCCCGGAGCGCCACCATTCGGGCAGCGCCTCCAGCGCCTCGCGGCCGAACGGGTTCACGCCCGGCACCGCCAGCTCGTGCGCGACGAGAGCGTGCAGGCACTTGACCCGCTCGGGCATGCCGCCCGCGCTCTGCGTGCCGGCGGGCAGCGGCTCGATGCCCTCCTCGCGGGCGGCCTGGTCCCTGCGGCGCAGGTAGTCCTCGTGGGCGGCGGTGTACTCCGCCCGGAGCGAGGAGTCGGCGGCCAGCCTGGCCTGCATGTCCCGCATGATGCCGCCGCCCTCCAGCGTCCCGATGGCCGACGCGGCCTTCGGGCACGTCAGGTAGAACAGCGTGGGGAACGGCGTCCCGTCCGGCAGCCGCGGCGCGGTCTCGATCACCGCGGGCAGCCCGCACGGGCAGCGGCTCGCCACCGCGCGGACCCCGCGCGGCTCGCGCCCCAGCTGCGCCGCGACGGCGGCCGTGTCACCTGCTTCGATCATCTGTGTCCCCACCCGCGGATCAGCGCGGCCGGTCGGCGGCCTCCACCGACCGCCACAGCGTCTCGTACCAGGGCGGCCGGCTCGGCGACCCGCCCTCCTGCGCCTGCCGGCCCTCTCCCCCGCCGCCGTCCAGCACGATGTAGCACTTTACGTCAGGACGGCAGTAATGAAGCCGTCGCGTGGCTTCGCGCTCAATGTACGACTTATCACCCAATTGTTGCTTGCGCTGGAGGAGTTCCTCGACCTGGCCGCGCGCCACCGCCTCCTTGTGCCGCAGGTCGGCGATCTCCTTGCGCTGGGCGATGTACTCGCGCACCGGGTAGGCCAGGCTCAGCGCGATCGCGCACACCACGACCGCGAGGATGGCGGCGCGGCTGGTCAGCGCCGGATTCCCCCGGCGCCCGCCGTCCGCGGGGCCGTCCACGGGGTCGTCCGGGACGCGGTCGTCCGCGTCGGTCGCGTGGTCGTCGCGCTTCGCCATCGTGTCCCCTGCCTCCGGCTCGGCCGCCCGGGGCCCGGCGGCGGGACGCGGTCCCGCCCGCCGGGCCCGAGGCCCCTGCTCAACCCCGCGCGTCGAAGCGCGGGAACGCGGCGGCGCCGGCGTAGCGCGCGGCGTCGTCCAGCAGCTCCTCGATGCGCAGCAGCTGGTTGTACTTGGCGACGCGGTCGCTGCGCGCCGGGGCGCCGGTCTTGATCTGGCCGCAGCCGGTCGCGACGGCCAGGTCGGCGATCGTGGTGTCCTCGGTCTCGCCGGACCGGTGGCTCATCATGCACTTGTAGCCGCTGGTCTGCGCGAGCGTGACGGCGTCGAGGGTCTCGCTGAGCGTGCCGATCTGGTTCACCTTGACCAGCAGCGCGTTCGCGGCGCCGGACTTGATGCCGCGGGCGAGCCGCTCGGGGTTGGTGACGAACAGGTCGTCGCCGACGATCTGGACGCGGTCGCCGACGGCGGCGGTGAGGCCCTCCCAGCCGGCCCAGTCCTCCTCGTCGAGCGGGTCCTCGATGGAGACGAGCGGGTAGTTGCCGAGCAGCTCGCCGTAGTAGGCGGCCATGTCGTCGGCGGACCGCTTGGTGCCCTCGAACGCGTACTGGCCGTCGGCGTGGAACTCGGTGGCGGCGACGTCCAGCGCGAGCGCGATGTCGCGGCCGGGGGTGAAGCCGGCCTTGCCGATCGCCTCCACGATGAGGTCGAGCGCGTCCCGGTTGCTCGGCAGGTCGGGGGCGAAGCCGCCCTCGTCGCCGAGCCCGGTGTTCAGGCCCTTGGACTTCAGCACCGACTTCAGCGCGTGGTAGGTCTCGGCGCCCCAGCGCAGCGCCTCGGCGAAGGTGGCCGCGCCGATCGGCGCGATCATGAACTCCTGGATGTCGACGTTGCTGTCGGCGTGCGCGCCGCCGTTCAGGATGTTCATCATCGGGACGGGCAGCAGGTGCGCGTTCGGGCCGCCCACGTAGCGGAACAGCGGCAGGCCGGCGGAGTCGGCGGCGGCCTTGGCGACGGCGAGGCTGACACCGAGGATCGCGTTGGCGCCGAGCGCGGACTTGGCCGGGGTGCCGTCCAGGTCGACCAGGAGCTGGTCGATCAGCCGCTGGTCGGACGCCGGGTAGCCGACGAGCTTCTCGTCGATGGTCTCGTTGACGGCCTTGACCGCGTTGCGGACGCCCTTGCCGCCGTAACGCTCCCCGCCGTCACGCAGTTCAACGGCCTCGAACTGGCCGGTGGACGCGCCGCTCGGCACGGCGGCGTGCGCCTCGGTCCCATCGGCGAGCAGGACCTCGACCTCGACGGTCGGATTGCCGCGGGAGTCAAGGATCTCCCGGGCGAGTACGGCCTCGATCGACGACACGGGGAACCCCCTGAGGATGCGGATTTTCTGGTGCGGTCACCGAGCCTATCCGCGCGGCCCCCGGCCCGACCAACTGGCTCGCCGGGACCGGGCGCGGGCCGGGCGCGGGCCGGCCCGCCCGGCCGGGGCGCCCGGCTGCGGACGGATCGTGCGGCGAAGCCGGGCGTGGGTACGCCATGACCGGGTTTTACCCGTCCGCCACGGTGGCGTTTGCCCCGTTCAGGCAAGGAATCTCGGGTACTGACAGGAACATACCCGGGAGGTCGCCATACGCGTCCGGCTCCGCCGGCCGTCCACGGGACTGAGCCACCGGATCGGGCGGGCCGTCCCGCGTCACCCGCAGATCAGGACCCGGGTCACGCTGGCGTCGGTCCTGCTGGCCCTGCTGCTGTCGACCGGGCTGTGGGCGGCCCTGCTCGTCCTGATCAGGCAGGGCGAGATCGACGCGACGAAGGAGACGCTGGGCCGCCAGGCGAACAGGGTCGCGTTCGTCATCGAGGCCGGGCGGTTGAGCAACCCGCTGGCGGCGGCTCCGGGCGACCGGATCCAGGTCACCGACCGCCGGCGGCGGGTGATCGCGGCCACGCCCTCCCTGCAGGGACGCCCCGCGGTGGACTTCCCTCCGCCCCCCAAGGACGAGACCCGCCGCACCGGCACCGTCTGCGCGGCCGGTCCCTCGCGGGACGAGTGCTTCATGGCGGTCGAGTACCAGGTGGGCCTCGGGCCGGACGCGCTCTTCATCATCGCGCTCGGCGCCAAACCGGGACTGATGCCGCGTCCGGCGACGGCGGCCCTGCTCGCGCTGATGATCCCGTTCATCACCGGCCTGGTCGGCTACGGGACGTGGCTGTCGGCGGGCCGGACGCTGCGGCCGGTCGACGAGATCCGCCGGGAGCTGGACGAGATCACCGCCACTGACCTGGAGCGCCGCGTGCCGGTGCCGGGCCGCCAGGACGAGGTGGGCCTGCTCGCCGCGAGCGTCAACGCGACCCTCGACCGGCTGGAGCAGGCGGTGGCGCGGCAGCGGGCGTTCGTCTCCGACGTGTCCCACGAGCTGCGCAGCCCGCTCACCGCGCTGCGGATGGAGGTGGAGTTGGCGCTGGCGGCGCCGGAGGACAGCGACGTCCCGGAGACGCTGCGGGCCCTCCTGCTCAACACCGAGCGGCTGTCCGCGGTGGTGGACGACCTGCTGGCCCTGGCCCGGCTGGAGGCCGACCGCAGCTTCGAGCGCGAGCCGGTGGACCTCACCGAGCTGACGGACGCGGAGGTGCTGCGGCGTCCGCGCCGCAGCCAGGTGACCGTCCTCGCGGAGGGGTCGGTGACGGTGCACGGCGGCCGCAGCGAGCTGGCGCGGCTGCTGACCAACCTGCTCGACAACGCCGACCGGCACGCGACGGCCGAGGTGACGATGATCCTGCGGGCGGAGCCGCCCGCGACGGCCGTCGTCGAGGTGATCGACGACGGCCCGGGCATCGCCCCCGAGGACCGCGAGCGGGTGTTCGAGCGGTTCACCCGGCTCGCCGAGGGCCGGCACCGCGACGCGGGCGGCACCGGCCTCGGCCTCGCGATCTCCCGGGACATCGCACAGGCGCACGGCGGGACGCTGGTCCTCACCGACCGGGTGGACGGCCGGCCCGGCGCCCGCTTCGTGCTGCGCCTGCCCCGCTCGTGACCCGCCCCTCCCCGGCCCGTCAGTGCAGGTCGGCGGCGGTCACCGAGACCTCGGTGCCCGGTGCCGGCTCGACGCCCATCGCGCGGGCGAGCCTGCGGAAGGCGACCGCCTCGTCCGCGCGGCCGCGCCGCTCCAGGGTGCGGGCCAGCGCCTCGTGCGCCCAGCCGTTGCAGGGGTCGAGGTCGACGAGCCGGCGGAACGCCGTCTCGGCGCGGCCGAGCTGCGCGCTGTGGAAGTAGGCGCGGCCCAGCAGCTCGGCGACGGCGCGGTTGCCCGGGTCGTCCTCGGCGATGGGGGCCAGCAGGCGCGCCGCGCCCGCGTAGTCCCTGGCGTCGAAGAACAGCGTCGCGCGCTCGAACTCCTCGTAGGTGGTCATCCCGCCCTCCCTTCAGTTGCCTGACGCAACCGTGGAGGGGAGGGCTTTGTTCCCGGGCGCTCCCTCGCGCGGCTCAGCCGAGGCCGAGCGAGTCGCGCAGGCGTTCGCGCTCGGCTTCCAGCAGCTCGATCTGGCCCTGCAGCTCCTCCCGCTGGGCGAGGTACTGCCCCGAGTCGACGAAGTCGCCGGCGTCGCCGGGCGGCGCCGGAAGGTCGGCGCGGAGCCGGTCGAGCGACTCCTCGATCTCGCTGAGCCTGGCGCGGCGCTCGTCCTCGGGCTGGTTCATCTCGTCCTCCCCGTCGGGTACGGATTCTGCATGCCCACGGCGGACCCGGGCACTCATCGGCCGCCGCGGTCAGACGCGGATCACCGTCTTGCCGCGCGCGCCGCCGGCCCGGTTGGCGGCCAGCGCGCCGGCCGCCTCGGCGAACGGCACCTCGCGCTCCACCCGGACCCGGAGCTCGCCCGCGTCGATGAGGCCGGACAGCCGGTCCAGCAGCTCGGCCGAGGGCTCGACCTCGAAGTTGATCCCGCGCAGCTCCCTGGCCGCCATGGCGTCCGGGTTCGCCGCCCAGAGGGTGCTGACGTACGTCCCGCCGGGACGCAGCAGCTGCGCGAGGTGCTCGACGGCGCCGGTGTCGCTCGCCATGTCGAGGATGACGTCGATCCCGTCGGAGTGGACGGCGAGCACCTGCCCGTTGAGGTCGCCCTTGGAGTGGTCGACGGTCTCGTCCGCGCCGAGGCGCCGCATCGTGCCCGCCATGTCGTCGCGGGCGGTCGCGATGACCTTGGCGCCCGCCAGGGCCGCGAGCTGCACCGCGCTCTGCCCGGTGCCGCCGGTCGCGCCGACGACGAGCACGGTGTGCCCGATGTCGACGCCGGCCTGCTCCACCATCGCGAGCGCGCTCATGCTCGCGGTCGGCACCGCCGCGGCCTGCGTGTAGATCATGCCCTCCGGCATCCGCGCGACCGGCCCGTCGTCGCGGGCGATCGCGTACTCGGCGTAGCTGCCGCGCCCGTGCTCGGGCGCGCCGAACGTCCCGTAGACCTGCTCGCCGTGCCGGAGCCGGGTCACGCCGTCGCCGACCGCCTCCACCACGCCCGCGCCGTCCTGGCCGAGGATCAGCGGGAACCTCGCGTCGATCGAGTCCTTGAGCAGCCCGTCGGCGATCTTCCAGTCCATCGGGTTGAGCCCGGCGGCGATCATCTTGACGAGGATCTCCCCCGGGCCCGGTTCCGGGCGCGGCAGGTGCGTCGGCGCCGGTGTGGCGCCGTACTCGGACACGGCGATGGCTCGCATTGACGATCGTCCCCCCGATCGGGTCCCCCGGGGCGCGCGGGCACCCCCATGATCAGCTACGGGTCCCCCTACCCGGCCATCCCGGCGATCACACGGATCCGCAGGTCGGACCGGTCACATCACCCGCGGTCGTCAGGCGGGCGCCTGCTGTGCGGGGCCGCCGCGCGGCGGCGGGATCGTCACCGGCGGGGTCGGGGCGGGCGGCGCGCCGGGCCCGGGGCGGCCGCCGCCGTCGTCGCGCTTCTTCGCCCCCTTGCTGACTCGCAGCGTGATGGTCGAACCGGGCTCGGCCGAGCCGGGGCCGGGGGACATCTCGGCGACCGTCCCCTTCTTGTACCGGTTCGACTCGACCGGCGTGCTGACGTTGGTCGTGAAGCCGGCGTCGCGCAGTCTGGCGACCGCCTCGCCGAGTTCCATGCCGCGCACGTCGGGGACCTTCGCGCGGTCCTCCCCGGAGCCCTTGCTGAAGTAGAACGACGGCGGGCGGTGGAACGACGACGCGTCCGAGCCCCGCAGCGCCCCGCTCATGCTCTGCTGCCAGATCGGCGCGGGGATCGTCGCGCCGAACACGGCCCCGTAGCAGGTGCCGTCCATGCAGAGGTTCTCCATCGGGTGCCGGTAGCCGCCGCGCGGGTCGCCGACCCAGACGGCCGCGGCGAGGTCCGGGGTGTACCCGGCGAACCAGGCGGCGGAGAAGTTGTCGACGGTGCCGGTCTTGCCGGCGGCGGGACGGCCGATGCCCATGCCGCGCGCCGTGCCCTTGGTGAGGACGCCCTGCAGCACGTAGTTGACCGCGTCGGCGACGCCCTCGTCGATCGCCCGCTCGCAGTCCCGTCCCGGCACCTTCAGCTTGTGCCCGGCCGCGTCCTTGATGGACGTGATCGCGATCGGCGCGCAGTACTCGCCGCGCGCGGCGAACGCGGCGTAGGCGGCGGCGAGCCGCAGCGGGGACACCGGGTTGAAGCCGAGCGTGAAGGACGGGTACTCCTCCAGCGCCTTGCCGTTCGCCTGCTTCATCCCGAGGCGCTCCGCCATCCGGACGGTGTCGCAGAGGCCGACCTTCTTCTCCAGTTCGAGGAAGAACGTGTTGACCGAGTGGTGCGTGCCGGTGACGAGGCTGAACTCCTTGCCGCCCTCGCCGTCGGCGGCGTTGCGCAGCGACGCGGTCGGGTCGCCGACCCGGTCGCCGTCGCAGTTGCGGAAGCCGACGGGGGTGAACTCGCGCGGCGCCATCAGCCGGGTCCCGAACGGCATGCCCTCGTCCAGCGCGGCGGCCAGCGTGAACGCCTTGAACGTGGACCCGGCCTGCATGCCGATGCTGGAGCCGTGGCTTGCGTCCGCGGCGAAGTTGATCCAGGTCTTGCCGCGCTTCTTGTCCGGTCCGAGCTCGCGGTCGACGACCATCGCCTTGATCTCGCCGGTGCCCGGCTCGACCATCGCCTCGGCGGCGGCCTTGTGCGCGGAGTTCTTCGGCGGGACGTGCCTGTCGACGGCGCGCTGGGCGGCCTTCTGCGCCTGCGGGTCCATGGTGGTGCGGATCGTGAGGCCGCCCCGCTTCAGCAGCTTCTCGCGGTCCTTGGCGGTCTTGCCGAACACCTGGTTGGTGAGGATCTCGCGCTGCACGTAGTCGCAGAAGAACGGCGCCCTGCTCGACACGCAGCCGCTCCGGACGTTGTCGATGTCCAGCTGGATGGGCCCGCTCTTCGCCGCCGCCGCCTTCGCCGGGTCGAGCCAGCCGAGCGACACCATCCGGTCGAGGACGGTGTCGCGGCGCCGCCGGGCCTCGCCGGGGTGCCGGATCGGGTCGTAGGCGTAGGGGTAGCGGATGACGCCGGCGAGCAGCGCCGCCTCCGGCAGGGTCAGCTCGGACGCGTGCTTGGAGAAGTAGTGCCGGGACGCGGCCTCGACGCCGTAGGCGCCGTCGCCGTAGTAGGCGATGTTGAGGTAGCGGCGCAGGATCTCGTCCTTGCCGAACTTCTCCTCGACCGCGACCGCGTACCGCAGCTCGCGGATCTTGCGGGCGGCGGTGATCGCGGTGGCCGCCTCCCGTTCCTCGTCGCTGTCGGCCTGGGTGAGCAGCAGGTTCTTCACGTACTGCTGGGTGATGCCGGAGCCGCCCTGCGTCACCTCCCCGCTGCTGAGGTTGCTGGCGAGCGCCCGCAGCGTGCCCTGCGGGTCGATGGCGCCGTGCTCGTAGAACCGGCTGTCCTCGATCGCCACCACGGCCTGGCGCATCACCGGTGCGATCTTGGCGAGCGGGACGTCCACCCGGTTCTGGTAGAAGAACGTCGCGATCGTCGAGCCGTCCGCGGCGAGGATCGTGGAGCGCTGCGGGACGCCGGTCGTCGTCAGGTCCACCGGCTCGCTGTCGAACCAGCGGGCGGTGTCGCGGGCGCCGACCCCGGCGGTGCACGCGGTCGGCAGCAGCATCAGCGCGACGAGCAGGCCGGCGAGGCCGCCGAGGGCGCCCAGCCCGCGCAGCGCGCGGGCCTTCTCGGCGCGGGTGGTGGACGAGGTCAGGACCCTGCGGCGGCGCGGCGGGACCGGGGCACCGCCCCCTCGGGCGCGATCCCCTGCGTCACCATCGGCCCCGTCAGGCACGCGCCTAGGGTAAACGTGCTGCCGCGGACGGACCACCCCATCAACGATGTTCCAGATGATTCCGCGCGAATCAGGCGCGCTGCCGCCCTCGTTCCCACGCTCGGACACGATCGCGGAATACCCGGGAAACGGCGCGCAACTCGGCCTCCGGGTCGACTCCCCGCTCCGCCGCCTCCCGGACGAGCGCGAAAAGCCGCGTACCGACGTCATTCCCCTCGGCGGGCAGGTCGGCCGCGAGGTCGGCCGGGGCCTCCAGCCGCGCCGCGCGCCGCTGGAGCTGCGCGGCCAGCGACAGCGCCGGCTGCCCCAGCGGGACGCCGTCGAGCGACGACGCCTCGGCGCCGCTCTTCGCCGCCCGCTCGGCCGCCTTGATCTGCTCCCAGTTGGCGTTGACCTCGTCGGCGCCGGAGACGGTCACGTCCCCGAACACGTGCGGATGGCGGCGGACGAGCTTGTCCACGATCGCGCCGGCGACGTCGTCGATGGTGAACGCCGTCTCGTCGTCGCGCTCGGCGGCCACCACCGCGTGGAACGCCACCTGCATCAGCACGTCCCCGAGCTCCTCGCGGAGCGCGCCGTAGTCGCCCGACTCGATCGTGTCGAGGACCTCGTACGACTCCTCCAGCAGGTACGGGACGAGCGTGGTGTGCGTCTGCTTGCGGTCCCACGGGCATTCGCGGCGCAGCGTGTCCATCACCGAGACCAGGTCGAGCAGCCGCGCACCGGGCAGGTCGTAGGAGCCGTGCAGCACCTCGACGTCGAGCGGGTCGTCGACGACGAGCGTCCCGACCTCGCGCATCAGGTCTTCATCGCCCTCGGGCGCGGCGACCCACACGATGATCGCATCCGGGCCGGCGTCGCGCGCGTCGGCGACCAGCCGGGCCGCGTCCGGCTCGCCGACCGTCTCCGGGACGATCCCGGCGTCGCGCAGCGAGGGCAGCAGCGGGTGGCCGTCGCGCACCCGGACGGCGGCCGCCGACCGCAGCGCGTCCCAGGCCCGCCAGGTCAGCAGGCCCGGAGCGACCCGGTGCGTGGTCGCCAGCAGTGTCAGGCCCATGCGCGTCAGATACCCGAATCGGGGCTGGACAGCCGGTAGGTGATCGGCCCGATCTCGAACTTGTCCGGGTTGTAGGTCCCGTAGCGGGGGTTGACCTCGATGTGCATGCCGTCGGCGGTCCGCTTGAACAGCTCGTTCCACTGCCGGCCGGCCTGCTGCGTCGCCGGGCTCAGCCGGTTGTTCATGTCCGCGCCGAAGTGCCGCATGACCGCGACCTGGGTCGCGACGAGGCGCGCGAGGTCGCGGGCGTGCTCGCGGGGCAGCCCGCTCGCCAGCGTGATCGAGTCGGCGCCGCCCTGCTGGTCCAGCGCCTGCACCGCGGTGTCGACCTCGCCGCCGGTGACCCGGACGCCGGCCCGGTCCGCGACCTTGCCGGCCACCTGGAAGTTGATCAGCAGGGTGAGGGCGCCCTGCAGGTCCGACTCGGAGTCGCCGGCGAGCTGCGGCGCCGGGTTGGCGGGGTTCGCGCGCAGCTCGTTGGCGGCCGGGTCCGCGCGGAACTGGGCGCGCCAGTCGCGGACGGTCTGGCTGAGCTCGGTGACGGTGATGCGGTCGTCGCCGACGAGGGCGGCGGTGCCGACCTTCGGGGAGCCGCCGCAGCCGGCCAGCGCGCCGGCCGCCAGCACGACCGCCACCGCCGCCTTCACGGACTTACCAGGCACGGAATCCTCGTCTCGTCATGGGTCTTCTGGTCGGGGGCGGGCCCAGGCTACCGCTTGGCGGCGGTCGCGGATTCCAGGAACAGGGCCTCGACCAGGTCGGTCGCCCACCTCAGCAGCTCCTGGTCGCGCAGCGGCCGGCCGCCGAGCGGCGCGGTCTTCGGCGCGGGCACCAGCAGGGTGTCGGTCGCCGGCTTCAGGATGCTCTTCGGGTACAGCCGCTGCAGCCTGACCTGCTTGGAGTCGGGCAGCTGCACCGGCGTGAACTTCACGAAGTTGCCCTGCAGGGTGACGTCGGTGAGCCCCGCCCTGCGCGCCTTCGCGCGGAACCGCGCCACCTCCAGCAGGTTCAGCACCGGGACGGGCAGCGGGCCGAACCGGTCCTTCAGCTCGTCGTGCACGGCGCCGATCTCGTCGTCGGACGTGATCGCGGCGATGCGGCGGTAGGCGTCCAGCCGGAGCCGCTCGCCCGGCACGTACTCGTGCGGCAGATGCGCGTCGACGGGCAGCTCGACCTTCGTCTCGACGGCCTCGGCCGCGCCGGCGCCGCCGTCCTTGAGCTCCCGGACCGCCTCGCCGACCATCCGGACGTACAGGTCGAACCCGACGCCCGCGACGTGCCCGGACTGCTCGGCGCCGAGGATGTTGCCCGCGCCGCGGATCTCCAGGTCCTTCATCGCGACGTACATGCCGGCGCCGACCTCGGTGTGCTGGGCGAGGGTCGCGAGCCGCTCGTGCGCGGTCTCGGTCAGCGGCTGCTCCGGCTGGTACAGGAAGTAGGCGTAGGCGCGCTCCCGGCCGCGGCCGACCCGCCCGCGCAGCTGGTGCAGCTGCGACAGCCCGTACATGTCGGCGCGGTCGACGATGAGGGTGTTGGCGTTCGGCACGTCCAGCCCGGACTCGACGATCGTGGTCGCGACGAGGACGTCGTAGTTCTTCTCCCAGAAGTCGACCATGACCTTCTCGAGCTCGTTCTCGTTCATCTGGCCGTGCGCGATGCCGATCCGCGCCTCCGGGACGAGCCGCGCCAGGTTCGCGGCGACCTTGTTGATCGAGCGGACCCGGTTGTGCACGAAGAACACCTGGCCCTCGCGCAGCAGCTCGCGGCGGATCGCCGCGGCGATCTGCTTCTCCTCGTACGGCCCGACGAACGTCAGCACGGGGTGCCGCTCCTCCGGCGGCGTGAGGATCGTCGACATCTCCCGGATGCCGGTGAGGCCCATCTCCAGCGTGCGCGGGATCGGGGTCGCGGACATGGCGAGGACGTCCACCTGCGTCCGGAGGCGCTTCAGCTCCTCCTTGTGCTCGACGCCGAACCGCTGCTCCTCGTCGATGATGACGAGGCCGAGGTTCTTGAACCGGGTCTGCGACGACAGGATGCGGTGCGTGCCGACGACGACGTCCACGGTGCCCTCGGACAGGCCGCGCAGCGTCTCGTTGATCTCCGCGTCGGTCTGGAACCGGCTGATCGGCCTCACCACGACCGGGAACGCGGCGAACCGCTCGGTGAACGTCGACATGTGCTGCTGGACGAGCAGCGTCGTCGGCACCAGCACCGCGACCTGGCGGCCGTCCTGGACGGCCTTGAACGCGGCCCGCACCGCGATCTCGGTCTTGCCGTAGCCGACGTCCCCGCAGATCAGCCGGTCCATCGGGACGGCCCGCTCCATGTCGCCCTTCACCTCGTCGATGGCGGCGAGCTGGTCGGGCGTCTCGTTGTAGGGGAACGCGTCCTCCAGCTCCCGCTGCCACGGGGTGTCGGGCGCGAACGGGTGCCCGGGGCTCGCCATCCGCGCCGAGTACAGCCGGATCAGCTCCCCGGCGATCTGCTTGACCGCCTTGCGGGCGCGGGACTTGGCCTTCTGCCAGTCGGCGCCGCCGAGCCGGTGCAGGCTGGGCGCCTCCCCGCCGACGTAGCGGGTCAGCTCCTCCAGCTGGTCGGTCGGGACGAACAGCCGGTCGCTCTTGGCGTACTCCAGGATCAGGTACTCGCGGGTGGCGCCCTGCACCGTCCGGCTGACCATCTCCACGTACCGGCCGACGCCGTGCTGCTCGTGCACCACGTAGTCGCCCGGCTTGAGCTGCAGCGGGTCGATGCCGCCGCGCCGCCGCGACGGCATCCGCCGGGCGTCCTTCGTGGACGACTTCTGCCCCGACAGGTCGGTCTCGGTCAGCACCGCGAGCTTGACCGACTCCCAGACGAACCCGTTCTCCAGCAGCCCCGTCGTCACCGCCACCACCGAGGGAGCGGGCGGCTCGGCGAGGTCGGCGCGCCGGGCGCCGAGCCCCTCCTCCCCGACGAGCTGGACGAGCCGCTCGGCGGGCCCGTGCCCGGCGGTCACCATCACGACGCGCCAGCCGGCGTCGATCCAGCCCTTCAGGTCGCCGACGACGCGGGAGGTGTCGCCCCGGTAGGACTCCGCCGGCGCCACCCCGAGATTGAGCGCCTCGCCCTCGGGGTTGAGCGCCGTCACGCTCCAGCGGGGCAGCCCCAGCTCGTTGCTGTGCTCGCGGACCTCCTCCAGCGAGCGGAACGCGGCGGCGCCGAGGTCGATCGGCGCCTCTCCCCCGGCGGCGGCGTTGACCCAGCTCGCCTCCAGGAACTCCTGGCTCGTCCGGACCAGCTCCACCGACCGGGTACGGATCCGCTCCGGCTCGCACACCAGCAGCGCCGACCCGTCCGGCAGCAGGTCGGTCAGCAGCTCCATCCGGTCGGCGAGGACGGGCGAGAACGCCTCCATCCCCTCGACGGTGTCGCCGTCGGCGATCCGGCCGAGGATCTCCGCCAGCGCCGGGTGCCGGTCGGCGAGCAGCTTCGCCCGCTCGCGCACCTTCTCCGTCAGCGGCAGCTCGCGGCACGGCGGCGCCCACAGCCCGCTCTGCGCGACCTCCAGCGAACGCTGGTCGGCGGCCTTGAAGTAGCGGATCTCCTCGACGGTGTCGCCCCAGAACTCCACCCGCAGCGGGTGCTCCTCGGTCGGCGGGAACACGTCCAGGATCCCGCCGCGCACCGCGATCTCGCCGCGCTTCTCCACCAGGTCGACGCGGTGGTACCCGGCGTCCACCAGGCTGCGGACGGTGTCGTCCATGTCGGCGTCCTCGCCGGAGACCAGCCGCACCGGCTCCAGGTCGGCGAGCCCGGCCACGATCGGCTGCAGGACGGCCCGGACCGGCGTCACGACCACGTCCAGCGCGCCGCCCTTGCCCTCCTCGCCGGGCTGCGCGGCGTCCGGGTGGGCGAGGCGGCGCAGCACCGCGAGCCGCCGGCCGACCGTGTCCGACCGGGGCGACAGCTTCTCGTGCGGCAGCGTCTCCCACGCCGGGAAGTGCGCCACCCGGGCCGGGTCCAGCAGGCTCGACAGGGCGGCGGTCAGGTCCTCGGCCTCGCGGCCGGTCGCGGTCACCGCGAGCACCGTGCCCCCGCCGCCGGCCGGTCCGTCCGCGCGCAGGGCGCGGCTCAGCGCGGCGGCGAGGATCGGCCACAGGGCGGCCGGTGCCACGACCTCCTGGTCCGCGCGCGCCCGCTTGAGAGCGCGCTCCAGCACGGAATCGGTGCACGCAAGGTCAACAAGTCCAGAAAGCGTCATTTTCGCCCGCACAATCGCCGAAAAACCCCGTGGCAGGGCAGCCCGAAGCCCCGGAATCCCACCGGACCCCGGTACCGCGTACCAGGGTACGCGACACGGCCCTTACCAAGAATGCGCAAATAGCCGACGGAACGCAGTCGTGCGATTACGCTGCGAGATTGTGACCGATCTGCGTACGCCGCCGGTCAGCGACGGCGATCTCTTCTCAGAACGCGCCCGACAGTACGCCCTAGAGAAGCCCCTGCAGCGGATCCACATCCTGGAGGCGGGCTGCGGCTGGGGCACGGGCCTGGACCTCGGCGACCGCGAGCACCACGTCACGGGCGTCGACCTCGAGTCCCCGGAGCTGCGCGCCTACACCTGCGAGCGGCCCGACCTCGACACCTGGCACCTCGGCGACCTGCGCACCGTGCCGCTGCCGCCGCGCGCCTTCGATATCGTGCACGCCGCGTACCTGATCGAGCGGGTGCCGCACGCCGAACTGGTGCTCGACCGGTTCGTGGCCGCGCTCAAGCCCGGCGGGCTGCTGCTGGTGCACCTGCGCGACCGCAACACCGCGTTCGGCTTCCTGGACCGCACGCTGCCCCGGTGGCTGCGCACGTCCGGGCGCAACCGGCGGCCGCGCTCGGCGACCGGGCCGCGTGCGGGCCGGGGGCCGCGCGGCGCCCACGCCCGCGTGCCGTATCCCGGGGACGAGCGGATCGCCGGGCCGGGGGCCGGAGCCGGCGCCGCGCCCGCGCCGCCGGAGCAGGCGGCCCCGCCGCCCGAGCCGCGGTCCGAGCCCGCGTCCCGGCCGGTGCCGGTCGTCCGGACGAGCCCGCCGCCCGCGGTCTACAGCAGGGTCGCGTCCCGGTCGGGCATGCGCTGGTACTGCGTGATGCGCGGGCTGGTGGTCGCCGAGGAGTACACCTCCCGGCAGGCCATCGACGCGCTCGGGGCCGGAACCGGCCTCGCCGACCTGCTGTGCCGGCTGGTGTCGGCGGCCACCCGCGGGCGCCTGACCGCCGACCACAGCGAGATCACACTGGTCATCCGCAAGCCCGAGAACCGGTTCGCCAGGGTCATCTGACCGGGCCGGGTGTGCACGGGCCCGGCCCGACGCAGTATTTTTCCTGCGGAAACTCCCACTGACACGGACGAGCCCGGTTCCCCGCCGCCGGGCGGGATCGGAGATCGCGGTGACCGCCGACGCCGGCCTTCCCGACACGCTGCGGGACCTGCCCGCCTGGACCCCTGACCCGGTGGAGCTCGCCGACCTTGAGCTCCTGCTCGCCGGGGCGTACCGGCCGCTGGCGGGGTTCCTGGGCTCCTACGACACCGCGATGGTGGTGGCCGGCGGACGGCTCGCCGACGGCACCCCGTGGCCGGTCCCGGTCACGCTGACCGTCCCGAAGGAGCTGACCGGGCAGGAGCGGGTCGTCCTGCAGGACCCGGAGGGCGTGCCGCTCGCCGTGCTGGAGGTCGCCGAGGCGTGGCAGGACCCCGCCACCCAGGACTGGCGGCTCGCGGGGCCGCTGGAGGCGCTGCGCGCCCCCGCGCACGGCCCGTTCCACGCGCTGCGCCGCCGCCCCGACGAACTCGCCCCCGCCGAGGGGCCCCTGCTGGCGGTGGCCACCCGGCGGCCGCTGCACCGCAAGCAGCTCGGCCAGCTCCGCCAGGTCGCCGAGCGGCTCGGGGCGCAGGTGCTGGTGCTGCCGCTGCTCGGCGGCGAGCACGACGAGTCCCTCGTCCGCGCTCTGCTGGGCGTCCGCAAGGACCTGCCGGACGGTGGCCGCATCGTCCCGGTGCCGCTGCCCGCGCGCGGTGCCGGCGCCGAGCAGGAGGAGCGCGACGTCCTGCTCCGCGCGCACGTCGCCGCCGCGTACGGCGCCACCCACCTGCTCGCCGACGCCGAGCTGGAGGGCACCGCGATCCCGCTGGTCGTCCCGGAGCCGTGGGCCTACGACGCCGACGTGGAGGTCTGGCGGCCGGTCGCGCGCATCGAGCCCGACCACGTGCAGGCCGAGCTGACCGCCGAGCGGCTGGAGGAGCTGCTGGACGCCGGCGAGCCCGTCCCCGACTGGTTCACCCCGCCGGCCGTCGCCGCCGAGCTCGTGCGGGCGCGCCCGCCGAAGCACGCGCGGGGCATCACGGTGTTCTTCACCGGGCTGTCGGGCTCGGGGAAGTCCACGGTCGCGCGCGGCCTGTCCGACGCGCTGATCGAGCGCGGCGGCCGGACCGTCACCCTGCTGGACGGCGACGTCGTGCGGCGGATGCTGTCGGCCGGGCTGACGTTCTCCCGCGCCGACCGCGACCTCAACATCCGGCGGATCGGGTTCGTCGCCGCCGAGATCACCCGGCACGGCGGCACCGCGATCTGCGCGCCGATCGCCCCGTACGCGGCGACCCGCGCCGAGGTCCGGCGGATGGTGTCGGCCGTGGGCGACTTCATCCTGGTGCACGTGTCGACGCCGCTGGAGGAGTGCGA
This sequence comes from Actinomadura bangladeshensis, assembly GCF_004348335.1. Classification (GTDB taxonomy): domain Bacteria; phylum Actinomycetota; class Actinomycetes; order Streptosporangiales; family Streptosporangiaceae; genus Spirillospora; species Spirillospora bangladeshensis. The sequence goes on from NZ_SMJW01000129.1 coordinate 21,739, forward strand.
GCGCCGCGACCGCAAGGGCCTGTACGCCAAGGCCCGCGCGGGCCAGATTCCGGAGTTCACCGGCATCTCCGACCCCTACGAGGCGCCGGACGACGCCGACCTCGTGCTCGACACCTCCCGGATGGCGCCGGACGAGGCGGTCGGCAGGGTGCTCGACCTGCTCGCGGCCGGCGGCTGGATTCGTCCCGAATAGAACATCTGCCTCGTTTGTACCTTCGCACCCGGGTTAGACCCGTCCGGGGAGCGTCCCCTAGGGTGGTACGCGAGTTTTCCTACATGACAGGTAGGTCATGCCGATGGACTTCGATTGGACGATGGCGTTCGGCTCGTTCCTCGTCGCCATCATCGTCGGGCTGACCGGCATGGGCGGCGGCGCGCTGATGACGCCGATGCTCGTGACGTTCTTCGGCGTGAGCCCGCTCGCCGCCGTGTCCAGCGACCTGGTCGCCGCCGCCGTGATGAAGCCCGTCGGCAGCGCCGTCCACTACCGGCAGGGCACCATCGATATGCGGCTGGTCGGCTGGCTGTGCGCCGGATCGGTGCCCGCCGCGTTCTCCGGCGTCCTGCTGGCCCGAGCCCTCGGGCACGGCGACTCGATCCAGGACTTCATCAGCATCGCGATGGGCGTCGCCTTGATGATCGCGGCCGGCGGCCTCGTCCTGCGCGCCTACCTGGCCCGCCGCGGCGGGGCCGGCTCCGGCGACGGCGGCGAGGCCCCCGAGATCCGCGTCCGCCCGCTGCCGACCGTGCTGGTCGGAGCGGTCGGCGGCCTCGTCGTCGGCATCACCTCGGTCGGCTCCGGCTCCCTCATCATCGTCGCGCTGCTCGCCCTCTACCCGGCGCTGAAGGCCAACCACCTCGTCGGCACCGACCTGCTCCAGGCCGTCCCGCTGGTGTTCGCCGCCGCCCTCGGCCACCTGCTGTTCGGCGACTTCCGCATGGAGGTCACCGCCGCCCTGCTCGCCGGCTCCATCCCCGGCGTCTACCTCGGCTCCAAGATCTCCGCACGCGCCCCCGGCGGCCTCATCCGCCGCGTCCTCGCGCTCGTCCTGGTCGCCTCCTCGCTGAAGATGTTCGGCCTCGGCACCGTCCCCCTCGCCTGGACCCTGGCCGCCCTGACCCTCGCCACGGTCGCCTTCTCCC